>NZ_JADEWX010000084.1 GCF_015207395.1 Nodosilinea sp. LEGE 07088 | reverse complement strand
ATATGCGCTCGGTCACGCGTCCGATAGGGAACTGTCTGAGCCTCCCGAAGTTCACTTAACGTGCGGTCTTCTTCCTCGGTCAAAATGATGCGTAATGGGGCGGGCATTTGAGGGCACTCTGGCTACCCTGCTATCTTACATTTAATCTCAACTGCCTACTTAGTATTGCTCTATATCGGGGAACTCAGCGATGGCCCTACTACGCGCCGCTTCGCCACAGGTACGGGGAGTAGGCAACAGCTTAGTTGGGTTGGCCAGCATTTCAGGATCAAAGGCCTGTCGCGCCCAAGCCATAGTTGCCAAGTCGGTGGCTGAAAACATGTCGGGCATATAGCAGCGCTTGTCAGCGCCAATGCCGTGTTCGCCCGAAATGCTGCCTCCCACCCGTACACAGAGCTTGAGAATGTCACCCCCCAGTTCTTCCACTTGCTCCAGTTCACCCGGAACAGCGTTGTTGTAGAGAATCAGCGGGTGCAGGTTGCCGTCTCCGGCATGGAATACGTTAGCCACTCGGTAGCCGTGGCGATCGCCCAATGCCTCAATCTCTTTCAGCACGTAGGGCAACTGGGTGCGCGGAATCACCCCATCCTGAACGTAGTAATCGGGGCTCAGCTTACCCATAGCGGCAAAGGCAGCTTTGCGGCCCTTCCACAGCCGTAGACGCTCCTCTGGGTCGGTAGCAGCAGTAATAGTGCGGGCCCCATTTTGGCGGCAGAGGTCGGCGATGCGATCGCCCGTGGCCGCCACTTCCGCCGGTAGCCCGTCGATCTCAATCAGCAAAATTGCCGCCGCGTCGCGGGGGTAGCAGTTTGTAGCCACCACGTCTTCCACAGCGTTGAGGCTAAAGTTATCCATCATCTCCATACCAGCGGGAATAATACCGGCGCTAGTAATGGCCGACACCGCGGCCCCCGCCGCCTCAACCGAGGTAAAGTCGGCCAGCAGTACCTGGATTGCTTGGGGCACCTTGAGAACGCGCAGGGTAATTTCCGTCGCGATGCCCAGGGTACCTTCAGACCCGACAAACAATCCACACAGGTCATAGCCAGGGGTTTCTGGAACCTCGCCGCCAATATCGACAATATCGCCGCTGGGCAGCACTACCTTCAGCCCCAGCACATGGTTAGTCGTCACCCCATACTTAAGGCAGTGCACGCCGCCCGAATTTTCGGCCACATTACCGCCCACCGAGCACACTGACTGACTAGACGGATCAGGGGCATAGTAGAAACCGGCCCCACTGACCGCCTGGGTTACCCAGTTGTTAATTACCCCTGGCTGCACCACCACCCGCTGGTTATCTAGGTCGATCGAGAGAATCTGATTCATCCCAGCAGTGACAATCAGCACCGAGTCTTCAATCGGTAGCGCTCCTCCAGAGAGCCCCGTACCGGCTCCCCGGGCCACAAAAGGCACCTGAAACCGATGGCATATCTTTACCGCCTGGGCGACCTGCTCAGTCGTTTTAGGTAGCACTACCACCGCCGGGCGCTGCCGATAGCTTGTCAGCCCGTCGCACTCGTAGACTAGTATTTCTTCTTTGCGGCGTACCACCCGCTTGGCCCCCAGGGCAGCGGTAAAGGCATCGACAATCGGTGCCCAGTTGATGGTAGCCGATGCGGTGACGGTCATAATATTGCGATCGGTAGGATACTGGTGATCCTAACCCAGATCTCTGCGCTCAAAAAACCCAACCCAGGCAGCTCGAAGCATTAGTCAGCCACCGGACTGATGCCACGCTCAAGCCTAAGAGAACAGTCACTGGTGAACTACTCTATCTTCCGGGGCACCATATTTTCGCCCTTGAGCATCCGCTGGGCGGCATCGAGCAGCATTTCTTCCAGGTAGGGCTTGGTAAAGTAGCCCTTAGCACCCAAGTCTACAGCCATCTGGCGGTGTCGATCAGCACCGCGAGAGGTCAGCATAGCAATGGGGATTTGGCTGAGGGCACCATCTTTCTGCATCCGCGACAGCAGTTCTAGACCATCCATGCGCGGCATTTCAATATCGCAGAAGACCAGGTCACAGGGGAGACCAGAGCGCAGCTTTTCCCAGGCTTCTTGGCCATCACGGGCCTGCTCAACCCGGTAACCAACCTTGTTAAAGCTCATCGACAAGAGCTCGCGTACCGTGATCGAGTCGTCTACGATTAACACCGTCGGGTCGTTTTGACCGACCACCGCAGGCGTTTCCACCTCTGCATCCTGAGTCCAGAGCGAGGTGGAAGAATCGCGGCGCAGACGTCCGCTGGCCAGGTCAATCAGCTCTAACACGTCAGCAATAGGCATCACCCGCCCATCTCCAAGTACCGTCGCACCAGCAATGCCAACAGGCTTGGGTACCGGCCCTTCGAGCTGCTTAATTACAATCTCCTGTTCGCCAATCACCTGGTCAACCTGAAGCGCCATAAAGGTGCTGGCGCTGCGCAATACCACCATCGAAACGACATCTTCGTCTTGGGGGCCGCCGTATACCCGACCACGACCTAAACTGCGGTTAAAGCGCAGCAGTTCACCCAAGGGTCGAAATGGCAGCAGCGTATCGCGCCAGAGAATACAGGCATGGCCCTGGTCGTCGGTCTGAATCCGCTCCTTGGGCACGTCGAACATATCCTCGACCCCATCCATGGGAAAGGCAATGCGAGCCTGATTGTTCACACAGCTCAACGCCTTAGTAATACTGAGGGTCAGCGGTAGACGAATGGTAAAGCTGGTACCTTTACCGACTTCAGACTCCACCGTAATCGAGCCGCGAATGTCAGTCAGGGCAGTACGTACAACGTCCATACCTACGCCGCGACCAGAGAAATCGTCGGCCTGATCTCGAGTGCTAAAGCCCGGTAAAAACAGCAGGTCATAGACCTCAATTTCGCTCATTGTCTGAGCTTCGGCAGGAGTAATCAGGCCTTTTGCAAGGGCCTTAGCTTTCACAATTGCCGGGTTAACACCGCCGCCATTGTCGGCAATATAAATCACCGTTTGGTTGCCCTGGTAAAAGGCGCGGACGGTAATCGTGCCTTCGCGCGATTTACCAGTCGCCAGACGTTCTTCAGGGGACTCGATGCCGTGGGTAATGGCATTGTTGACCAGGTGGGTCATCGGATCATAGAATCGCTCAAGAATCATCTTGTCGATCAGGGTATCGCGCCCCTCAACCACCAGCTGGGCCTCTTTACCACACCTCAGCGAAATATCGCGTACTGCCCGAGGCAAGCGATCGGCGGTTTGGCCAAAGGGCACCATGCGCGCCTTGTTGAGCCCCTCCTGGAGCTGCGTAGTGACCTGGCGAAACTGGCGGGCAATTTGGTCAGTAGAGTCGATGGTGAACTCAATGTCAGACGACGCCTCCCGCACCCGTACAATCAGCTCAATCATCTCCTGTGAAAGGGTATGAAAGCCTGTGAAACGATCCATCTCTAAGGCATCGAAGGTCGCTCCAGTCGCGTGGCTATTGCTACTACGGTCGGAGGAAACACCGAGAGCAAAGGCCTGACGGTTAGCGATCAGGGAGCTCTCCAGCAGCGATCGCTCGTATAGATCGCGCATGCGCTGGCCGACGTCGTTGAGTTGCGACACCTGGTTGAGCAGATTGTCGAGAAACTGCCGCAAACGTTCCTGGTCTTGCTCTAAAGAGTTGCGGTTGACGACCAGTTCGCCCACGAGGTTGCTGAGGGTGTCCAGGTGGCCCACAGACACTCGCATTGTCTGATCAGCCGTATTGGAGGCACGCCGCGGGGAGCGCCGCGTCGCTGACATCGAGACCGTTCGACGAGTTCCCAAGGTTGGGGCTGACCCACCTAACTGATCAGCGTCTTCTAGCAGTTTCTCTAAGTCACCGAACTCATCGTCACTCGAGTTATCCTGCGATCGCAAGCCTCGATAGCCATCCAGCAGTTTGTCTAAATCATCATCGCCATTGTCTTGGGTGACATTGCCATCATCGACTGCGCGAGTCCCCTGCGAGCTGACAGGCTGCTCACTGCTTAAAAGGTCGTCTCCCAGCAAGGCCTCCAGGTCGTCGAAGCCATCTTCATTCGCCTGCATATCGTCGGTTATGGGGGCGAGCCCATGACCGTTGTCATGGCGATCGAGGTCAGGGCTAGCCTTGACCTCTTCCAAGCTATCAGAGACATCACTCAAGTCTAAGTCCGTCTCATCTAGGGTCAAAGCATCAACCTCATCGGCGGGTGCTGACTCAAGCAGACCTTCTAAACCCTCGAAACTGTCATCACTTGCGCCCAAAGCACTATCAGCGGTGATCGCTATACCATCACCCTCAGCCTCATTCTCTAAGAGAATGTCTAAGCTGTTATCAACCTGAGCAGTTGTTAGCCCATCCGCTGCTGTCACGGGCAACGGTGCGGCAGCGGCAAGATCAGTGCTGCCATCCTCGAACTCAAATTCTCCAAACGGATCCTCTTCCTCCGCACTGGAATCTGTACCGGGATCTGATTCTAAAAACCAGTCGTCAGCGGTAATATCCACATCGTCAGACTCCAGCCTGGGGGCCGCAGGCTCCCTCAGGTTGGAGTCTGTAAATAGTCCATTGTCGCTCTCGGCAGCACTGCTTGAGGGCTCTGAGTCAACCTCAAGATTAAGCTCAGGCATGGTATGGGCATCATCATCGTCAATGAAGCTAGCTCCAGACGCATCCTCAAAAAAGCTATCTAATCCATCAACAGCCACCGCCTGAATCGCTGGTTCATCGACGGTATCTCCCAGCTCAAAAAAGTTATCGTCAAGAGGTTCACCTTCAACAGCCGCTGAGGCGGCAGGGTCAGTAGCTAATAAATCATCGAGAGAATCGTTAGCAACGGGAGTACCGATAGGGGCAGCAGGTGCTGACTCATCGCCCATAAAATCAGCCAGCGGATCTAACAGTAAATCGCCTGACTGATGTGGTTCATCGATATCAACCGATTCAGCAACATCAGACGAGGGTGCGCTAGCATCCAGGTCATAGCCAAAGAGGCTGGCCATATCGTCAAGAGGCTGAGCTTCGGGCTCGTCAGCAGAGCCATCATCGCCTAGTAAATCAGCAAACTCCGCCTCCAAACCGCCAGCATCGGAAACCGCCGTATCGAGATTTTCCCGATCCAAATCGCTCAGAGAAGCCTCTGACAGATCGTCGTCTTCCTCCCAGATATCGGCTAGCCCATCGGTAGCCCCTTCAAATAAATCGGCCAGACTATTGAGCTCAGCCGCCCCTACCTCAGGCCCAAGGCTACCAGTGCGGTTCTGGGACACCGAGGGTTGAACTGGTGTAGGCTCATCCATCTGGCTAAAGACCGCTTCTAGGCCCGTATCCGTCACATCATCGGCATTATCTAGGGCCAGTTGGTCAAGCCAACTGTCGGTTTCGGTCTGCCCTAAGCTATCGGTTCCGGTTGCTTCAGCGGCGGCAAAGAGGTCAGCCAAATCAGGCTCTTCAGCACTATCGTTGAGCGCCTCAGCCAAGAGCGCCTCCCAGGTAGAGTCCTCAGTAGCTGCCACCACTGTGGGCAACAGCGCCTGTAAATTGGCCGAGACGCTGATCTGATGGGCCGAGCCAGCCAATACAAGGTCTTGGGCTTGCTTTAAGTCTTTGATCACCACCGGAGCCAACGTCCGGTAAGTCTGTTGAGAATTGGCGATCGCGCCATTGACAGCCCGAATCAAGGCACACCACTCAGTCAGTTCAAACTGTTCGCCGATACTTTGCAATCGCTGGCACAGTCGTCCTAGATCCTGTCGAGACACACCGTCATCGACTTGTTTAAAGGTGGTTAACATATCTCGCAGCAAAGCCGGGATATCGCTACGAAACACAAGTTGCAGAGCACTGGTCTCAGGATGGGTAACCGTAACCGCTGGCCGAGATGCAGGTGTAGGTGCTACCGTCGCTGCGGCCGGAGCAGCACTGACTAACGCCTCCAAGTGAGCCTCGGCCTGGGCAAAGACCGGCTCCAGAGGAGTCATAATTTCCTGAGCTTGATCGTTGGTCAAGCCAAAAGGACTTTGTAACTGCTCCAGCTGCTCCTGTAACCCATCAAAAATTTGCAGCAGCATGGTTTCGAGGTCGCGATCGGGGCGCAACGTCGATTCTTTCATCACTTTGAAAAAATCTTCCATGCGGTGGGATGTGCGCTGGATGCTATTCAATCCCAGCATGGCCGCCCCCCCTTTCACAGAGTGGGCTGCCCGAAAGACCTCGTTCATCATCTCAGCGTCATTCACAGTCATCGCCAAGTTCAACAACCCCTGTTCAATGGTGTTGAGATGATCCTTGGCTTCTTCAATGAAGTACCCTAAGATTCGTTTTTGATCTTCAGGCAGCATGTCGATTTCCCTCTGAACGCTTTCCTACCGTGATCTACCCAACCCCGTTGGCTAACTGCACCTAGCTATCGGCTTTCTCCACCTTAAAGCGCTCTACCGAAGTGAGCAGATCGCGGGCGACCCCCACCAGGTTTTGCAGCGAACCCGATACTCGTTGGGCTTCTTGAGAGGTTTCTTGGGCTGTAAGTTCTACCGATTGCATCACCTGAGCCACTGCGCGGGAGGTCTCGGTCTGCTCCACTGTGTCGGCCGTAATTGACCGCACCAACACGTCAATGCGGTTTGAGACCTGAATGATGTCTTCGAGCGATCGCTTGGCCTGCTCAGCCAGACGCGTACCCTCAATCACCTGCTGAGTTCCTTCCTCCATAGCGGTCATTACCCCGCCAGTTTCACTTTGAATTTGCAGTACAATCTGCTCAATTTCTTTCGACGCTTTCGCCGCCCGGTCAGCTAGCTGTCGTACCTCATCGGCAACAATTGCGAACCCTCGACCGGCCTCACCAGCCCGGGCGGCCTCAATACTAGCGTTGAGCGCCAGCAGGTTAGTACGCGACGCGATCTGCGAAATCAGCGCCACAATCTTGGAGATCTCTTGGGAAGACTCGGCTAGACGCTTCACCTTGCGGGTGGTTTCGGCCACCGTCTCGCGAATCTCCAGAATGCCGGCCACGGTGCGCTCTACAGACTCGCCGCCTTTCAGAGCCGTAGACGATGCACTGCGGGCCACTTCTTCGGCTTCACGAGCGCTCTCAGCCACCCGCTGAATCGAGTCGGTCATCACCTGCACCGAGTTAAGGGTAACCGCCAGTTCTTCGGCCTGGCGCAGCGCATCTGCCGACAGGCTGCGGGCAAAAATCTCGTTTTCGGTAGACCCCTTGCTCACCTGGCGGGCCGCTACACTCACCTGTTCCACAATTTCCCGCAGATTTTGAATCGTGAGGTTAAAGGAGTCAGCGACAGCGCCTAGCACGTCGGCAGTCACCTCCGCCTGTACAGTCAGGTCGCCCCGAGCCGCTCCTTCTACGTCATCTAGCAGGCGAATCACCTGGCGTTGGAGATCTTCTTTGGCCTGTTCCTGCTCTTGGGCCTTGCGCTGGGCCTCACTGGTGGTCGTTAGGATCACGCGCGACATTTTATTGAAGCTGCTGGCTAACCGACCGAACTCGTCTTCTGTAAACACCGTCGCCCGCGCTGACAGGTTCCCCTGAATAACCGTATCAAATTGGGATTGAAGATCATCGACGCTTTTTCTCACCTGGCGATGGGCTAGATGACCCGCCCCCAGAGCCGAACCAAATCCAGCTAATCCACCAACTACAGCCATAGCGGCATGAACAGCCTTAGGCATAGACCGACCCGGTTGCAGCGTAGAAGCCGCAAAATTAACAACGCCAACGGCCAGGGCCGACGCAACGCCAGCCGCGATCGCGACCAGAAGCTCTTTTGTGGGTAAGGGAGAGTTATCTAGAAAGCCCAACCAATCTTGCTCAGCGGTGACCGCCTCGACATCTTGGTTATCGGCCTGAGTAAAAACAGGCAGGCTATCAGAAGCCCCGGCAATACTAAAGATATCGTCGTCGCTGATGGCGGTCTGATCGCCCATATCACTCAAATCGAACGCAGATGTACCACCGCTGTAGTCGCTACTATCGTCAGTGGAACTGAGACCTGAGGTACCCACCGATGGCGTGGTAAACCCGGCTGAACTGTCAGACAATTCAAAATCGGGCAAATTACCCAGGTCATCAAAATCACTAAACTCATCGAGAAAGTCAACGTTACTGCTCGGTTGAGCACTGTCTTCTACGTCAGGGGCATAACCGTTACCCACGTAAGCGTCATAGCTAGTATCCCCGAGGTCATCGCTAGCCGTATCTAAATCATCGGCCAGCAAATCAGCCTCAGGGGCAAACACCGTCATATCGTCGCCATCATCCATTGCCGGCCAGCCCTGGTCAAACTCCTGAGAAGCCAAACCCACGCTACCGTAGAGATCGTTGCTTTGGACAGTCCCAAATGGATCGTCAGCATCAGCAACGCCCATAGCATCATCAAAAGAATCACCATCATCAAAGATGATGTCGTCGGTGCTGGAATCAACACTATTTGAGCCCATCCCAAAGCTTGGCTCTTGCTCGATACCAGCATTATTCCCGAAGGGATCGTCAAGCTCAGCTCCGAAGGGATCATCAGCGAAAGGATCCACCAGATCGTCGCCGTTAAACCCACCCTCTACGCCACCCTCTACGATAGAGGCAGGCAGGTCATCATCAAGACCCAAATCGCCTAGATCTAACTGGTCATCGGAGAGCCTAGCTTCACCGCTTTCCAAACCCATTGAACCAGCATCAAAGAAAGTTTCGCCCGTATCGATGTCGGCCTCAATCGCTGAGCTATGAGCAGAAAACTGGTTGGCATATTCGAGGCCATTGCTGGCATAGTCAACGTACTCAGGCTCTGTCGTCAAGTCGAGTACAGCGCTGTACTGGGCAGCCGCGACATCGTACCGCTGCAAACCATAGCAGTAAATATGCCCCCGTAGCAGCAGCACACTCGGATCTTCGGGATAATCGTCAGCGAGCTGATCGATTACTGCCGCAGCCTCCGTATAGTTGCCCTGTACGTAGGCTCGTTCTGCTTTTTGATAGGCTTGGGAGTAGTCGATGCCTGAAGCCATGGTATTCTCCTGCCGGTGCAATTGTCCTAAGGGGAAGTGAGGATGGAGCTAGAGTCTAGGTTGCCCAGCGCGCTGAACGAATGACAGCAATATGATCGAGCAGCCTGAGGGTCTTGTTATCGGCGTCGGTGTCCATCACCCATTCACCGCGCAAAAACGGAGCCATTGTATCTGGACTCGTGTCAGATACTCGGGTTTTATCAGGGTTCAGCCAGCGAGTACCCACAATTCGGTTAACGGCCAAGCCTAACATAGTTCCTTGATCTTCAATGGCGATCACCGAGATCTCGGGGCGATCGGTATTAAGCACGGAAGAATAACCCAAAAATTGGCCCAAATCAGCCACCCAAACCACACGGCCCTGCTCATTTAACGTTCCCAGCAGCAGATGCGACACGTTGGGAATAGGTGTAATGCGATCCGGAGGCTGCTCAATGATGCGGCGAATACCGGTAGCGGGCAGGGCAAATTCATCTTCAGCCGTGACAAAAAAGCGCAAAAACAGCTCACCATCGGGTGTTTCCAGCTCTTGTAGCTCTGGATCTTGATCTTGCCCGGTTTGAGTTAAAAAGTCAGGATTGCCTACCATAGCCCTGTTATTGATTATCCTCTGAGTAGCTGTTTGACCGTACCCAATAGCTCTGTGGGCTGAAACGGTTTAGCAATGTAAGCATCTGCCCCCTGCTTCATACCCCAGTAGCGATCAAATTCTTCTCCCTTAGAGGAGCACATTACTACCGGCATATTCTGGGTAGAAGGATCAGACTTAATGCGGCGGCAAAGTTCGTAACCGTTCATCTTAGGCATAACAATATCGAGCACAATCACATCAGGACGCCGACTCTGAATCTGCTCTAGAGCCTCCATACCATCGCTGGCAACGGTAACACTAAGACCGATACCTTGCAGCAGCTCGGTAATCATTTCCCGCTGAGAAACACTATCTTCTACCACTAGCACTGTACTCATAGGTTGATTCAATGAAGAGGCCCACACCGCAGACAAGGGGGATACCTTGAATTCAAGTCATGCGGTCTATCGCAACCAGGACTGAAAGTTGAGTTCACCTACACCCCGACAAAGACAGACGCTACGATCCTCACCCCTGTGCCTCTAAAGTACCCTCCTCAAACACAAGTGTTGCTTTCGGCCTAGCCAAATTGATTAACCAATTGTTTAGATTATGGCGAATCTTATCGAATTTGATGCAAAAACTCGCCCCCCAGACTAAGGAATGTTACCAGGGCGTGAAGGCTTCACTAAAGTCAATATCGAATTCATCTTCGATGGCCTCTGCCAAAAGCGTTTCTGGGCGGGGACGATTGCGATCGCCAGGGCCGACATATTTCTCAATCAAAGCCAACAACTCACCCGAACCAAAGGGCTTAGTCAGGTAGTCAGTGGCACCCACCATCCTGGCCTTGACGCGGTCTAGAAATCCTTCTTTGCCAGTGAGCATAATAATTGGGGTCTGGCGAAAGGCACTGGAGTGTCGCAGCATGGCGCACAACTCGTATCCATCTAGCTCAGGCATAGTGATGTCGCAGAGAATCAGATTGGGCTGAAGCTGAAACAGTAACCCTAACGCCTTCAAGGGGTTACCGATAGAAGTCGCTTCATAACCTTGACCATCGAGAATCTTCTCCACTGACTGACGCACCGTGGCACTGTCGTCTACGCAGACAACTCGGGGCAATCGGCCTGAGTCTAGGCGCTGATTAGCAGGCTTAGGCCGAGCTGCCGTAGGGCTATAGACTAAGCTGACTTGTCCCTGCTGAATAGCAGGCACCAAACTACGAGCGACGCTTAACAAATCGCGGCTGAGGTAGCGGGCCATGCGTCGGATTGAGGTTTGACCATCCATCCAGGTCACCATACGCCTATAGACCTGATCGGAAACGCTGGCCCTAAAAGCATCGGGAGCGAGCAAAATTGGGCATTGATCAGGGGACTGTAGATGGGGGTGCAGTTGGTGCCAGGCTTGAATTTGTTGAGTGATTCCGGCTACCAGATCGCTGATGGTGTAGGTCATCAGTTGCGGGCTCAAGGCCGAGCTGAGCTGAAAGACAAAGGCGCCATGGTGCAAGCTCAGCAGATCGAACAAAGTCTCGTGCACCATGTGACTGAGAATCGCTCGGCCCTGGTCGGGTGTCAGTAGGTGCTGTTCTAGCAGAGCCCAGAGGGTGCCGTATTCAAGAGAATTAAAGACCGCGATCGCAGCGGTAGTATTGGGGTCAGGCAACGCCTGATCGATTCCATAGCGGTGCAGGTGATCGCGCAGGCGGTCTAGCCGATTATCCGTAGTGCCAGCATATACCAACTGCCCATTGGCCACGAATACCAACCACGACGGCGGATCGATCTCGGTCAATCCTTCGTCAAAGGAATGCCCCAAGGGTTGGTTACCACTGCCACCATAACTCTCTAGATACAGCTCTCCAGTGCGCTGCCCTAGCTCAATTAGCTGTAAAATGCTGCGAATATCAATTTCTGACAGATAACCCTGCATGAAGCAACCCAAGGATGGGACAGCAGCTGAGCACATGGGGTGGCAGCAGACGCGATCGATTGACTCAGCATGCCCTAACTCGAGACCCAATCGTACTCTCAGTTCGCCAAAGCGAACTACCCCTTGACCAGAGATGTTTCTGCTCTAGCCATCAAGTTTCCAGTCAAGCGGTTCCCGTCACACTCACTTCGACCACAGCATAAACAGGAGAACGAAGCAGTCTGGCCACCGCTAACGCCTGGTAGGTCTATCGCCAGTATACTCCGCTTCGCCGGGCCGCCAGCGCGATCGCGCCAGGGCTGCTAATGCTCTCATTGTTTTGGGGAACACTGAGCTCAACCTATCCGATACCAGCTTCCACTCACAGACATCGAATCTAGTCGTTTAAAACTACGGCTTTCCGGGGCAAAATTAGCTAAGATGCCAGATAGCTTGGGCACAAGACGAAACTATCTAAAAGGCAATGGCCCCAAGGGGTCAGAGGCTTATACCGAAATCGGTCTGGACAATAGGCTAGGATGCAATCTCAGCAGCTCTTGGCAGAGTTCTGGTTGAGTCAAGGCAAGAGCGGTATACCAGGGTACATTTTCGGATCACTTATGATTTACCTCATACCTCAGCAGGGATCGGCATCAGCATAGTAATTTGATCATACTCCCATGGCTATATAGCTATATAGTGTCTTTCCTATCCCGTTGGTAGGGGTTTACGTCTGTGTAGAGCCGACTTAGACCACCGTACCGAAGCCATTAGTTTTCCAGACTTGACTTTCCAAGCCACGAGGATCACCAGCGTGCTGTACCTAGCAGAAGTTCAAAAAAAGACAGGATTTATTGGCAGCGGCAAGCCCGAATTCAAGCTGTTGGCCTGCCAGCGCAGCGAGCATAACTGGAGCGCAGTCACTGGTGAGG
Source organism: Nodosilinea sp. LEGE 07088 (assembly GCF_015207395.1). GTDB lineage: Bacteria > Cyanobacteriota > Cyanobacteriia > Phormidesmidales > Phormidesmidaceae > Nodosilinea. The sequence goes on along the minus strand of NZ_JADEWX010000084.1, from coordinate 12,474 downwards.
AGACCATCACAGCCCCAGACGATGCCTCCTATAACGCTGGGGCACTGGTGATGGTAGAAGTCAGCGGCAACCGTCAGATTCAACGCCACTACGAAGCGGGGCGAACTTTAACCAGCATCCTGCAAAACTTCTCCAGCCTCAGCAAAAAATCTAAGACTCAGGAGGAAGAAATTGAGCAATGGAAGCAATCCCTCACCTTCCAAAGCCAGGAGTTAAACCGTCGCGAATTGGAGCTAGAAACTCGCCAAGAACAAGTTGAACAAGCCGAAGCCGATGTTGAACAACTCGATGCTCAACGCCAAGAGCTGGAGCAACTCCGGCAATCCCTGGAACAGCAGCAGGAAGAATTGAGCCGCAAAAACCAGGATCTAGAAGGCGCCTGGGCTCATCTCAATGGTGAGATGCGTCGTCTAGAAGAGCAACGAGCAGAGACTTCCTCCGAGACTGGTCTTGACCCCGCCCAAGTGGATAATCTTCAGAGTGCGCTTAACCGTCTAACCGAGGCCGTTATGCCCGTTGAGGCGCTACGCGAACCCCTTACCCACGCCACCGATGGTCTGACTTACCACCAGGGTCTCCTGGGCGACTATCGACAATCCCTTGAAGATCGGCGCCAGGAGCTAGAGCATCGTCAGCAAGAGTTGGATCAGCAAACCAGCCAGCTAAAACAGCGATGGGCCGACTGGCACCAAGCCGGAGCAGCGGTGGCGGCAAAACGTGAAGACCTCAAGCTGCGGCAGCAGACCATTAAAATTCAGCAGGATCGAATTCAGGCGCTGTCTAATACGCTTCAAGCCCAAGGCAACCTGCACCAGCAGGCCTATGACTTGCTGAACACCACCGACAAGGTACGGTTGAGCAAAAAAGTTGACGTAGGGGCTCTAGATGCTATGGAGCTAGACCAGCTTCATACTCTAGTCAATGATTTAGAAAAAGACTTAGAGAAGATGTCTCGTTTCGTTTCTGACCAAGAAGAAGAACTCACCTTGGAACAGGAAGCAATAGATGAAATAAAAGTTAAAATTGAGCAGGCCAACGAATTTGATCGTCTTCAGTTAGAGACTGAGCTGGATGAGGAGTTAGATCGATACCAGATGCTCAATGAAACGCTGGTGGGGCAACGTCGAAACCTGATTGAGCGTGAAGAAGTTTTGAGTCAGCACCAGGCAGTGTTGAGACGACGTCAGGGACTAACGGCAGAAGAATCACCAGTCAGTGCCGTCGATCTAGAACCCCTACTCGATAACATTGACCTCCAGCGCCAGGGCACTACAGACGCAATTCACGCCCTTGAAATAGAAATTAAGCAAATTCAAGAAAGCATTGGCCAACTCAAGCAAGATATCGAAAAGAGTGAAACAGCTCTCGACATCCAACACGCTGAAGTCGAGTCATTTGAGGCTGACCTACAGCAGCAACAGCGAGATTTAGCGGCCCTCATGGGCAAGGTGGCCGTCTGTGAAGAGTTACTCAACCCGGCTCAAGAAAGCGTCAATGGGCTGCGCCAGTCCTTAGAAAATCTTGCTGGAGGCGTGACCAAACTCCAGGAAGTGAACGACTATCAGCTGCAGGCGATCGCCGAATTACGCCAGACGGTCGCCAGTGTAGGTAACCCGCAGATGGCCACCTCCTGAACCCTATAGGGATCAGAAATGCTAGAGTCGGCTGGTGATGTCTTGGGTATGGCGTATGATTTGGGTCAACGAGCAAATTGATCCGTCTGGAATTATCTATTCATGCATTGCTTGCAGTGACGAGGCCCAAGCGCAGGCTTGCTATCAGTCGTTTCAAGACAACTTAACTGAAGAACAAAGAGCCGAAGGTTGGATAGCCCGCATGCACACCGTCGAAACCTGGGAAGAGGTGCCTGTCAATGCTCTGAAGCTAAGTTACTAGACGACCGCTTTGCCTTCTCCTGTAATCTGAGTCTTGCCTAGTAGGAACCGTGGCAAACGTTTAGTGAGCTATGAGGCATGGCCAAGCAGCCTGAGAGTGGCTAGGAAACCAGTGGGTTGTACGATGTTAACTCTGCCCAGCAAGACTAGTAGTTAGGCTGTCGCCATCGCCACCGTTGATCTAGCAGCGTACGACTTAACACTCGTACAGGGTCTTGGCTTTCGCCTGAGAACAGCGCAAAGTCTACTGGCCCCCAGGTTTGCTCCGCTTCCTCAGCCAGAGTGAGCAAAAATGGATCATTGAGGGCAATGCGGTGATCAAAGCGGAGTGTGAGCAGGGGGAGGCCGCTGTGCCCTGCACCAGTGACAATACCCCAGTCATAATGGTCTAGCATGGCCTGGAGGGGTTCACCAGCAGCACGGCGAAAATGTTCTAGCTGCTGTTGTTTTTGCCTGAGTTCTTGCAGGAGTTGGTGATTAGTTAACATCTTGACTCTTCGCTTGTAGCAGCGGCATAAACACTCCACATCTAGTTTAAGGGGCAGCTTAGTCTGTGGAGGTGAAGACTTTCTATTGCTCTACGGTTCTTTTAACGTTACCCAGGTCGTCATGACAAGTATCGAATACATTAAACTCGATCAATTTCTCAAACAAATGCAGGCGGCCAGCACTGGCGGACAGGCTAAGTTGATGATTCAGGATGGGTTGGTCAGGGTTAACGACGAAGTTGAGCCGCGCCGAGGCCGCAAGCTAGTATCGGGCGATCGCGTCCAATTTGCAGGACAAGCCTGGGTGGTTGACATGGCTACTTTGAGATAATACCTTGGCTGGGGAAATCATCCCCATTCCGTACATCCACAGGCAAAATTTATAGACTTGTTAAGCAACCTCGAATCTTGACGTCGCCAGCCTGAACCCAGCAGCAGCCTATGGAAAATTAGACCAAGGACAGAATTTTTTATTGTTTTTACCTAGAAGAACATCGAAATGACATTAAGCGATATTTTGCACGATTCGACGACTCAGACAAAGGTGGTTGCAGATTGCGCCCGGCTGATCGATTGCCAGGTGGCGGCGAAGACTGGCCTTGGTGGTATGGCGCTAAAGGCAACCTATGGCATGGTCAAAAGTGTCGGTGCAGGGTATATTCCCAGCGCGATTGGGCGTGTCTTACCGGAGGTCTTGGCTGCCCTTGAGCCGATGTGGGCCGACGGCATAAAGACCGGGAACCCGGCTGCTTACCTTAGCCAAAACCCGGACGAGACAGCAGACGTCATTTTGGGAGTAACCGACAGACGCATCGCCAGCGCTAGCAACGGCTTAGTTAAGTCTTCCTATGGCAAGCTGCGTCAGTCGATTAAAAGCGATGTTGAGATGGCTGTACCCGGTTTAGCTGACATCTTTGCTGCCTACAGCGTAGTGACTCAGTAAAACAGTACGTTACTCCTGCTTACCCCAACCATTGGTTGCACCCTATTAGCCAATGGTTTGGTAGAGCCTATCCCAGTAGGGTTCCGAGAACTTTACCAGCCAGTCTTTGATGTGGTAGGTAGCTCGGCAATCGTCTTCGTTGTAGCGCAGGATAGAGTCTAGATAAGCGCGATCGCCCGTTTCGGCCCAGGCGTTATACCAGCAGATCGACTGGGCACCGTTGGCCCCTTCATCTCGCCAGTCAAACCCCATCCAGCGGGCAATATGTTTGAGGGCATAGCTCTCAATGGGCAAGGTCACCCCATCGGTAATGCACTTGTGGACATCAAAAAAGCGCTCGAGCAGTGTCTCCACCTGTCGTTGGGGGGTGTCGTAGAGCCGCCCTAGCTTGCGTACAGTCTGGGCTTCATAGGGGCAAAAGTGATAGATCGGAGCATAGGGATAGGTATGCACCAGGTCAAGAAAGTCATTCCAGGCACGACGTTCTTGGTGATGATTTTCGGCCAGCAGCGCATGAAACTGAGTCTCGCCCGTCCGGTGATTGACAACCAGCACTCCGTGCAGATAGATCAGATTTTGATCGGGGGCGGCTTCAATATCGAAATATAGTTCCACTTCTCCCTCGGGCAAATCTTCAGGCCAAAGGGGAAAGCCGTGGGGAGCGTGGGGGGCGCTGCGAGGGATAGCTCGGTTGTCAATCAGCGCCTGGGCCTGATGCACAAGCTTCTCAGCAACCTGTTCACCAAATCCAGGTAAGGGAGCCAATTGAGCTGGGTTGACCTGGGCCAAGCTGGCCACCGTGGTGAGATGGTGCTGTTTGAGAAATTCGTAGCGTGCCGGGGTCACCCCGGGTAGTAGTGACAGATGGCGAGTACTTTGGGCCTCAGCGTAGCAATGACTAAACCAGTGGCACAAATCGCAACGGCTATGGGAAATAAAGAGCTCTGGCACAGTCGCCGCCTGGAGGTGACTGAGACAGCTATTCAGCACCGTTTGCAGCTTCAGCACCAGGCGCGGCAAATCAATGCTGTAAGTCTGCCCGCCGCGCAGGGCCAAACAAGCAGCGTGAGGCCAGACCCCCTGCATTCGAGAGAGCACGTAGGCGTGATAAGCCGCCATGACTTGATAGTCAAGTTTAGGTTTTTTGCCTAGCTTAATATCGATGGGGACATAAACCCAGTCACCCCAGCAAGACCAGCCTGGCTGCCTAACCAATAAGTCGGGCTGACTGACTAGCTGCACTCCAGCACTCGCTGAGGTGGCCATCAGCACGCCTTGCTGAATAGCCTCGACCCCATCGGCCATCAGGTCTAGGGTAGCTTTGGCACCAGCGACCCAGTCTCCTGGCGCAAACTGGGGACGATACAGAGGATAGTAATCGGCAAACACCTGTTGCCGATGAGTTACGCTGTCTTGGCGCAGCTTGAGCAGGTAGTCAGAAGGGGGATTTTGCTGGGCGCGATCGCCATAGAGATCTAGGAATGCCCGACGACCACAACGTTGATAGTGAAACAACACATCATCTGTGAGCCATCGAATTCGCGATGGGGGGCTAGGCGCTGCCGTCTCAGCAAGAAACCTCGGGGTGTTTTGTGGGCCACCCTTCAAATTCGAACATGACGGCAGAGGGTAGCTAGCAGACAAAGCGGGGAATAGGACAAACGCCAAAAAACTGAGGGCACGGGAACAAGTGCTGATGCCCGTAGACAATAGAACCACGAGACCAGGCACAGGTAATCTGTGGCAAGATAGAGCACAACGATCTCAGTCGCTGCGCTCCACCAATACAACGCTGAAGCAAAACTAAACCCATGTTCTAGCTGAGCCCGCCAGACAAACTACAGAACTTATGATCATCTTAAGCATGTTATACCCTATCCAGTTTTTCAGGGAAAAATGCAGCGCTGGGAAGCAGGCGTGAGTGAACTGAGGTAACGAGCACGTTAAGCTAGCGTCAGTGTTTGGAGTTCGTCAAGCCTCTAGGCTGCACACCGTTGAGCGTTACCCTTAAAAGTTTCTGACGTGACCCATTCTCATGCCCCTGCCCTAGAATGCCTCATAGCCCACCGCCAGGGGTTTCCGGCCCTCATAGGCAAGCGCTATTTTAACTATGGCGGACAGGGACCAATGGCTCAGACTACCCTGGAAGCCATTTTTCAAGCCCACCGGCACATCCAGGAGATGGGGCCATTTTCGGGAGCGACAAACCGATGGATTATGGCCGAAGCCGCCGCCACCCGGGCTGCGATCGCCACTGAACTGGGCACCACCGCCGACACGATTACCCTGACCGAAAACGTCACCGCAGGCTGCAACATTCCCCTCTGGGGGATGGCCTGGCAAGCAGGGGATCACATGCTGCTGTCAGACTGTGAACACCCCGGCGTAATCGCTGCGGTGCAGGAAATTTGTCGCCGATTTGGGGTTACCTATAGTCTCTGCCCGCTGCTTAAGACCGTGAACGGCGGCGACCCAGCGGCGGTGGTGGCCCAGCACCTGCAACCCAACACCCGCATGCTCGTGATCAGCCATATTTTCTGGAATACAGGCCAGGTGTTGCCCTTAAAGGCTATTACTGAGGTCTGCTGCAACCGCCCTCGACCTGTCCTAACGCTAGTAGATGCTGCCCAGTCCGTCGGCTCTCTGCCGCTAGATTTGCCTGCCTTAGGGGTTGATTTCTATGCCTTTACCGGCCACAAATGGTGGTGCGGCCCGGCGGGACTGGGTGGGCTGTACGTGCGCCCAGAGGCAATGGTACAAATTGCCCCTACCTTTATTGGCTGGCGTGGCATTACCACCGATGCAGATGCCCATCCCACCGGCTGGAAACCTACAGGTCAGCGGTATGAAGTAGCCACGTCCGACTATTCGCTCTTGGCTGGGCTGCGGAGCGCGATCGCCCACCAAGCAACCTGGAGCACCGCAGCAGAACGTTATCAGCGCCTGGTCAAACTCAGCCAGAGACTGTGGTCACAGTTGCAAGACTTACCAGACGTTCGCCCTGTGCGCACAACCCCACCTGATTCGGGTCTAGTGTCATTTTGGCTGTTGGAACAAGGGGAACCCTCCTCAGCCTGGCATAAGCAGCTAGTAGACAGCCTAGAGACTGAAGGGATATTTTTACGCACGCTGCAGGCTCCCAACTGCGTTCGAGCCTGCACGCACTACCTAACCCTAGAAGAAGAGGTCGATGAGCTAGTAGCAGCGATTAAAACCAGGCTAAAGCAAGGGCTAGTACTCCACGGCGCAAGTTTAGATACTATTCCTTAGGGCTAGGGAGCAGGGGAGCTAGGGAGCCAAGCGATCCAGAACGATGGACATATTTCAGCCTTCGAGTACTAGTCTAAACCTGTGTCAGGAGCCAAAAACAAGCCCAAGATGTGGCTAGCATCAGTCAGATTAGCTATTTTCAAGCAATTTAGGCCGTCAAGAATATCAAGATTCTCTTAAGTAGGTAAGCCTAATTAATTGTAAGAAAGGGTTTGGGGGCTGCGCCCCCAGGCAGGGGGTTTCACCCCCTCCACCCCCACCAGCATCTTGAGTTTAATTAGGCCCAGCTACTTACAAAGCAGTCTTGAATCCATCCTAATTGATTGATAGCCGTTTGATTTTCAGCATCAGGATTATCCGAAGGTGCCAGGATCGATTCATTGACGGCCTGAAACCATATAATGCCATCGCCGTAGGTCGATTGCCCAGTTAAGAAGACTGTTTGGCCAGCAGGAACAATTCCTTGAATCATAGTGGGTACAGTACTGGGTTGGATACGAAAACTAGCACCTGCCATACTCGTTCCATTACAAACAGGAGGAATCACAATCTGATAAGGCTCAAAAGGAAGGCCATAGACCCTATCCTGCATTGACGGAGCAGCATAATCAGTATCTTCCCAGGAATAGGTACTTCCCGAGTTAGGCGACGAGGAGAATCCAAGGTCAGGGTTAATAGGGAGTCCATCTGTTCCAGAATTTGCCCCGCGATCGAAGATAGCCGTAAAATCAGCGTCAACATTAAATATTTCCTCGAATAAAGTCAGCGACAAGGTAATCGATATTGGGATGCTGATGATTAGAGATTGAAAAATGATGGTGGCTGGGCTAGGGCCTCGCTCAGGCCCCTTGTTCGGGTGTATGTAAACTTCTAAGTGCTTATCTTCAGGAAAAATGGACATAAACCACCAAAGGAATCTGTGACTGAAGAAACCTGATGTGAGCGCAACAATGCGACAAATTACGCTCTAAAACTGGCTTTTTTAGCGCATATTCAGGAAAAGCACATATTTATTTCCAGAAATTTTAATTATTTAAGCGTCACTAGCTGCCAAGCAGTATTCCAGCAGCCTCCGTGGCTAAGGTCTACCCGGCTGACCTACAGCCAGTAGAATGAAGCAATACGGATCGATCGCACATTAGCTTTGTATGCAGGTTCCAGACTCCATTGATTTTCTCGACGAGTACGATGTTGTGGTTGTAGGTGGTGGCCATTCGGGCTGCGAGGCTGCTTTAGCCTCAGCACGCCTAGGCTGTCGCACGCTGATGATCACCCTCAACCTGGACAAAATTGCCTGGCAGCCCTGCAACCCTGCCGTGGGTGGCCCAGCTAAATCTCAGCTCACCCACGAGATTGATGCCCTGGGCGGCGAAATTGGCAAAATGGCCGATCGCACCTACCTCCAAAAGCGCGTGCTTAACAACTCTCGCGGCCCCGCTGTGTGGGCCTTGCGAGCCCAGACCGACAAACGCGAATACGCCGCTGTCATGCAGACCATCGTCGAAAACCAGGAGAACCTGGTGATTCGTGAGGGCATGGTAACTGATCTGGTGCTCGGCCCCAACGACGAGGTGGTCGGGGTCGAAACCTACTTTGGGGTGGCGTTTAAGTGCAAAGCTGTCATTCTCACCACCGGCACCTTTCTGGGCGGCACCATCTGGATTGGCGATAAATCGATGGCGGCGGGGCGGGCTGGGGAATTTGCCGCCACTGGGCTAACGGACACGCTAAACCGTCTGGGCTTTGAAACCGGACGGCTTAAAACCGGCACCCCAGCCCGAGTCGATCGCCGCTCGATTGACTTCGACGCCCTCGAACCCCAGCCCGGTGACAACGATGTACGCTGGTTTAGTTTTGACCCCGAAGCCTGGGTTGAGCGCGAGCAAATGCCCTGCCACCTGACCCGAACCACCACCGCCACCCATCAGCTCATTCGCGACAACCTGCACCTGTCGCCCATCTACGGCGGCTGGGTCGAGTCTAAAGGCCCCCGCTACTGCCCCAGCATCGAAGACAAGATCGTGCGCTTTGCTGACAAAGACAGCCACCAGATCTTTCTAGAACCCGAGGGCCGCGATACCCCTGAGATCTACGTGCAGGGCTTTTCCACCGGGCTGCCGGAGAAGCTACAGCTGGCCATGCTGCGCACCCTACCTGGGCTAGAGCGCTGCACCATGCTGCGCCCCGCCTACGCGGTGGAATACGACTATCTACCCGCCACCCAGTGCTATCCGACGATGATGACGAAGCGGGTGAACGGGCTGTTCTGCGCCGGACAGATCAACGGCACCACCGGGTATGAGGAGGCCGCTGCCCAGGGTTTTGTGGCCGGGGTCAATGCTGTGCGGCTGGTGCGCGGTCAAGAGATGTTGGTGTTACCCCGTGAGCAAAGCTACATTGGCACTTTACTCGACGATCTCTGCACCAAGGATCTGCGAGAACCTTACCGAATGCTGACCTCGCGCTCCGAGTATCGGCTGCTGCTGCGCTCCGACAATGCCGACCAGCGCTTAACGCCGCTGGGTCGAGAGATTGGCCTGATTGACGATCGCCGCTGGCAACAGTTCACCCGCAAGTACGCCAATATCGTCGCCGAACAAGAGCGCCTGCACGAAACCCGGATCAAAGAACATGATGCGATCGGCCAGCGCATTGCCGCCGACACGGAGCAGCGGATCAAAGGCTCGATTACCCTAGCTGCTTTGCTGCGGCGTCCAGGCTTCCACTACGCTAACTTAGAGCACTACGGCCTAGGCAATTCCGACCTCCTTCGGGCAGAGAAAGAAGGGGCCGAGATCGACATTAAGTACTCAGGCTACATTCAGCGGCAGCAAAACCAAATCGACCAGGTGGCTAAGAATACCAACCGCAAACTGCCCGAATCGTTGGACTATATGGCGATTGAGACCCTCTCCAAGGAAGCGCGAGAGAAGCTGAACCAAATCAAGCCCCTCACCATCGGCCAGGCCTCACGTATTGGCGGTGTTAACCCTGCCGATGTGAATGCCCTGCTGGTGTATTTGGAGCTGCGATCGCGGCGAGAACCTACACAGCCACCCTCACCAATAACCGTCTAGCCAGTCAGCAACGTGTCTTAGAGTATTCCACCTAAAAAAACATCCTGATCAGGAACGCGAACTCGGCCCACTGGGCCGGTCGCGGAGAGACACCGGATAGGTATTTAGTTGGAACCCTCTTAGCATGCTATCGGTGAGCAGATTGATCACCTGAGCAGCTGGTCAATCATGCGGTTGGCCTGAGACTCGTAGCTGCCGCCAAACAAATTGAAGTGGTTGATGACATGGTACAGGTTGTACAAAACCTTACGAGTGGCATAGCCCGTATCTAAGGGATAGGCTGCATTGTAGGCCTGATAAAAGGCCTCAGGGAAGCGGCCAAACAGCTCGGTCATGGCAATATCGACCTCGCGATCGCCGTAGTAGGTGGCCGGGTCTAAAATCACCGGTTCGCCTACGGTAGTAACTGCCGCGTTGCCCGACCACAGGTCACCATGCACCAGCGACGGGGCCGGGTCGTGGCCCGCCAGTAGGTCTGGCAGCGCCATGAGTAATTCATGCTGACGCGGAAAGTGACCTCCTCGACGCCCCGCTAAGCGAAACTGATGGCGTAAACGGTGCTCTCGGTAAAACTCGAGCCAGCTGGCCGTCCAGGGGTTGGGTTGGGGGGTCGCGCCAATGGTATTGGGCTGCACCCAGCCAAACCCGCGATCGCTCGTCACTCGATGCATGGCCGCCAGTTGCTCTCCCATGCGGCCCCAGGCATCGCCGCCACGGCCCAGATCCAGCCACTCCATTGCTATGTAGGCCGACCCATCAACGGTGCCCCAGCAGACCGGCTTAGGCACGCGAATGGTCTGGCTGTCGCACATATCTCGTAGCCCCAGGGCCTCGGCTTCAAACATAGCTACCTGAGAGGCCTGGTTGAGCTTCAAGAAATAGGCCTGATGGCCATCGCTGATCTGGTAGGCCTGGTTAATACAGCCGCCACCCACCGCTTGCCGATCGCGAATCACAAAGGCGGTGCCGGTTTTAGCACTGATATGTTGAGCGATCGCAGTCCACATAGCTGAGTTTCCCTAGACCGGCGGATGTAGTTCTAGCACCCCATAGGCATCCGCAGAAAGATAGCTCTGAGCCGCCTGAAACACATCATCGACCGTAAGCTGCTGAATGTAGGTTGGGTAGTTAATACCGTCAGCAATGTCACCCGTGAGCGTGTGGTAGTAGCCATACAACCCAGCGCGATCGCTCGGCGTTTCGTTGGCAAAAATAAAGCGATTGGCCACCTGAGTTTGCACCCGCTGAAGTTCAGCCTGACTCACCGGCTGCTGCACTACGGTGTGAATATGCTGCGCGATCGCCGCCTCTACCGTCGAGAGGTGTTTCAGAGGCAGCTGGGCTGACACCATAAACACTCCCTGGTGGGCCAACGTCATATTGCTACAGCTAATACTGGTCACCAGCTTGCGATCTTCCCGGAGGTCACGCACCAGCCTGGAGGTCAACCCCCGACCCAGCACCGACGCCAAAATATCCAACCCATAGGTCTCACTCAGGTGAGCAATACCCGGCACCCGCCAGGTCATGACCAACCGCGCCTGGGTCAACGCCGCATCGTGGTGTACAACCCGCCGCACAGTTGCAAAAGGTGGCTCCAAATCCCCCGGTAGCAGCGGCTTAAATCGCTCAATAGAGTTAACGGCAGCCACTTCTGAAACTACCTGTCGCTCCGTCATCGCCTGCTCAAAGCCCTCGGCCACAGTGGCGATTAACGTCTCGACCGGCAGATTGCCCACCGCCACTGCGGTCATGCTCTGGGGCTGATACCAGGTGCTGTGAAATTCTCGCATTTGCTGGGCTGTCAACCCCTCTACCACTACCGCTGGCCCCAGCACTGGGCGCCGATAGGGTAAACGATCGAACACCAACTCCATGGTGTGCCGATAGGTACGTCGGCGAGGATTATCGTCAGCGCGACGAATTTCCTCCAAGATCACTGGCCGCTCCCGCTCAAAGTCATCATCACTGAGACGCGGCGCCATCACCATCTGAATCTGGAGCGGGGCTAGCGCCGCAAAGTCTTGGGGGGCCGTAGTGACATAGTATTTGGTGTAGTCTTGGCTGGTGGCAGCGTTGGTAAATGCCCCACGTTCTTCAACTCGACGCTCAAACTCACCACACTCAATCTGCTGCGTACCCTTAAAGATCATGTGTTCTAGGAAGTGAGCCATGCCATTGATGGCATCGCTTTCTACCGCCGAGCCAACCCGCAACCAAAGGCTCAGGTTCACCACGTCAAGGGGCATTTGCTCAGCAATAACGGTCAAACCATTGGGCAAACGACGAATCGTGGGCGACACCAGGCCAGAGGGTAAATCAGCAGTTGCTGAAAGCAAAGCCATAAAAATTGTTACTACCTAACAGAAGACCCATACTTCTAATATCTTAACGACTGAATTGCTGAGCAGGGAAAATCTGCCGGATTCTCTCGATAAACTTAGCTAACATAGATGCGATCGCGTCTTACAACCAGGGCAACTTGAATACAGCAGTTCTCGTTCGCCCCAGCAGATATCTAAAAAGTAAATGACCTATCACTCCAAAAGTATTGTAAATTCCTGGTACGCGGGCGGCCCGGGGAGGTCACATGGGAACCTGGATTAAAGAAACAGACATTGCCATTTATCTCATGCAGGGAGGTTATTGGATCTCCCGAATCACTAAATATCCCTCTACCTCTAATCCGAAAGAGCAAGTGGTGAATATTGGCAGCATCAAATCTTGGTTTCTGAGGGATGACTACCCCCGGGCAATGACAGTGTCAATCGGCACAGGAGCACCAGAACCCCAGCCCATGC
>NZ_JADEWX010000083.1 GCF_015207395.1 Nodosilinea sp. LEGE 07088 | reverse complement strand
GGTGGGGCGGGTTATGTCCATTGAGAAATGACGGCGGCCAGCCGCGATCGCAGCTCGGCTAGGGGAATCTTCTCTAAAATTTCCATGGCAAATCCGTAGATCAGCAGCCGCTGAGCCTGGGGAGCACTAATGCCGCGGCTTTGCAGGTAGAAAATTTCGTCGGCCTGGAGCTGGCTGACCGTGGCCCCGTGGGCGCATTTGACGTTGTCGGCCACAATCTCGAGCTGGGGCTTGGTATCGATCCTGGCCTGGTCAGAGAGCAGCAGGTTGCGGTTGAGCTGGCTGGCACTGGTGAACTGGGCCTTTTGGGCCACGGCCATGCGCCCGTTAAAGACGCTGTGGGAGCGACCGTCGGCGATCGCCTTGTGTTCCTGCTCCACTATCCCGTGGGGATGGCTGAGGGCTACCAGGCTGTGGGTGTCGATATGCTGGGTAGCGGTAATCGCCCCCAGACCGTAGAGTTTTGTTGTTGTTTGAGCGCCAGTTTGGTACACCTCCCAGTTGTGGCGGGCCAGCTGTGCCCCAAAATCGACGGCGGTACCGACATACTGGCTATCGCGGGCCTGGGTGACTACGGTTTTGCCAATGTGAAAGGTGCCCGCCCCTTCCCGCTGAATGCGGCTGTGGTTGACTTGGGCGCTGGCATCGAGCCAGATCTCAGTGACGGCATTGGTGAGGTGGATGCCAGCAAAGTCGCCCCAAAAGTCTTCCACTAGGGTCAGGCTGCTCCCCGACTCAGCCACCACCAGACAGCGGGGTAGAGCCATCGTGGGGGCTCCCTGGGTGTGGGAGATATAAATAATCTGCATCGGGGTTTCAACCACCACGTTGCGGGGCAGCCAAACCACCACCGCATCTTGAAAGCCGACGGTGTTGAGGGCGGTAAATACCTCGTGGCCACCGCTGGCCTGGGCCAACCGGTCAGCCACCTTTGGCAGCAGCTCAGGCCGACTGCCCAGAGAGCCAACAATAGCGCCCTCAGGCAGGCTACCGAGGTGAGATAGCTCAGCGCTCACCCGACCGTTAACCACCACAATCTGCGCCCCAGCCGTTTCGGGCAGCCGCAACCCAGCTACTCCCGCTTCCGTCCAGGCAGGTTCAGCCGCCGGGGCAAAATCCACGGACAGTAGGGCCGATAGGTCGGTAAAGCGCCAATCCTCCTGGCGAGTCGAGGGAAAGATCTGCTCCTTCAGCAGGGCTTCGGCCCTAGCCCGCAGCTCAGACAGGGCCACCGCTGCTGGCACAGCGGCCTTCAGCTTGCGCCCCAGCCCGGTCAGATAGGCATCTTGCTGAGCCGTCATCGATAGCACGCCCACATCCGCTACAGAATTTTCCATTACGCTGTCACCCCTGCCCGAAATTCCTCCAGCACCCACTCGTAGCCGCGAGACTCAAGCTGCTTGGCCAGGTCTTTGCCACCGGTAGTGATAATGCGGCCATCGGCCATCACATGTACGTAGTCGGGCACGATGTAGTCGAGCAGCCGCTGGTAGTGGGTAATCAGCACCACCGCGTTGTCGGGGTTGGCCAACTGGTTCACGCCACCGGCCACGGTCTTCAAGGCATCAATGTCTAGGCCCGAGTCGGTCTCATCGAGAATGGCCAGGGTGGGTTCCAACAGCGCCATCTGTAAGATCTCGTTGCGCTTTTTCTCGCCCCCCGAGAAGCCTTCATTGACGCTGCGATCGAGGAACGAGGCCTCCATTTTGACCACGTCGAGCTTTTCTTCGATCAGGTCGTCAAAGTCAAACACGTCGATCTCTTCATCGCCCCGCGCCTTGCGGTGGGCGTTGTAGGCTACCCGCAAAAAATCGCGGTTGCTCACCCCAGGAATTTCGAGCGGATACTGAAAGGCCAAAAAGATCCCGGCAGTGGCGCGATCGTGGGGGTCTAGGGCTAAAACATCCTGGCCCTTAAAGACCATCTCCCCCGCCGTCACCTCGTAGTCTGGGTGGCCCGCGAGCACCTTCGAGAAGGTGCTTTTGCCCGAGCCGTTGAGGCCCATAATGGCGTGAATTTCACCGGCCCTAACCTCTAGATTGAGGCCCTTGATAATTTCGGTGCCATCCACGCTGGCGTGAAGGTTACGCACCGAGAGAATAATATCGCTGTTGTCATTAATCATGGCTCTTTATCTCGTAGGGTGGGCCTCGCCCACCATGCTCCTAACTGCGTTTCCAGCCCTGTCGGCTGGGGGATTTCTCTATAAAAGAGATTCTCTTTTGGTGGGCGGTGCCCACCCTACCGGGCCTTAAGGGAAGGATCTCGTAGGGTGCATTCGCGCTAGCAATGCACCATTCAAGAATTTTTGCAAAGACGGTGCATTCGCGAAGCAATGCACCCTACCCGATTACCCCACCGTGTTTTCGAGCTTGAGGGCCAGCAGCTTGTCGGCCTCAGCGGCAAACTCCATGGGCAGCTTGTTGAACACGTCGCGACAGAAGCCGCTGATGATCATTGACACTGCATCCTCGGGGGAAATACCCCGCTGGGCAAAGTAAAACAGCTGGTCTTCACCAATCTTGGAGGTTGAGGCTTCATGCTCAACCTGGGCCGTGCTGTTCTGCACCTGAATGTAGGGGAAAGTGTTGGCGCTGGAGGTGTCACCAATTAGCATCGAGTCGCATTGGGAATAGTTGCGGGCACCCTGGGCCTTAGGGCCAATTTTGACCAGACCCCGGTAGCTATTCTTAGACTTAGCCGCCGAAATGCCCTTAGAGATAATGGTGCTCTTGGTGTTTTTGCCCACGTGCACCATTTTGGTGCCGGTGTCGGCCTGCTGATAGTTGTTGGTCAGCGCTACCGAATAGAACTCACCGACGGAGTTATCACCCACCAGCACGCAGCTGGGATACTTCCAGGTAATGGCCGAGCCGGTTTCTACCTGGGTCCAGGAGATCTTAGAGTTTTTGCCGGAGCAGAGGCCGCGCTTGGTGACAAAGTTGTAGATGCCGCCCTTGCCGTTTTCGTCGCCCGCGAACCAGTTTTGCACGGTGGAGTAATTGATCGTGGCGTCATCCATGGCAACCAACTCTACGATCGCCGCATGGAGCTGGTTGCTGTCGTACATGGGGGCGGTGCAGCCTTCCAGGTAGGTGACCGAGCTACCTGACTCGGCCACAATCAGCGTCCGCTCAAACTGCCCCGAGTCGCCGTTATTGATGCGGAAGTAGGTGGACAAGTCCATGGGGCACTGGGTGTCCTTAGGAATGTACACAAAGGACCCATCGCTGAAGACTGCGGAGTTCAGCGCTGCAAAGTAGTTGTCGCCAATGGGAACCACCGTACCCAGGTATTTCTCGACCAGCTCGGGGTGCTCTTGCAACGCTTCGGAGATCGAACAAAAAATTACCCCCGATTCGGCCAGCTTATCCTTGAAGGTAGTCGCCACCGAAACGCTGTCAAAAATGGCGTCCACCGCTACGTTGGCCAGCCGCTTTTGCTCCGAGAGAGGAATCCCCAGCTTCTCGAAGGTGTCGAGCAGGGTGGGGTCAACTTCGTCCAGGCTACCCAGTTTTTTGGCCTGGGTTTTGGGGGCCGAGTAGTAGACGATGTTTTGGTAATCGATGGGGGGATAGCTGACATTGGGCCAAATCGGCTCAGCCATGGTCAGCCATTTGCGATAGGCTCGCAGTCGAAACTCCAACATGAATTCTGGCTCATTTTTCTTGGCCGAAATCATCCGCACCACATCTTCACTCAGACCGCGAGCGATGGCATCGGTCTCAATGTCAGTGGTAAAGCCGTATTTATAGGGCTGGCTGACGAGGGATTGAACGGAAGCACTCATGGGGTGACCCTCAAAACGGGCGGCAATGGACAAGGAACTCAACGGCGGGCAGAAAACCTAATATTTACTGGTTTCGGTACGAATGGTTTCAAAGGTGATGTCCTGCTGCTCGCCTGCAAACGGGTTGTCAGGGGTGAGAAAGAGCATGCAGTGACATTCTTTGCGCTCTTGCATGGGTACACAGGGGCAATTCCAGTAGATGGTTTTGACCTCTGCCTCTTTGTCTTCATAGTGGCGGCAGGGGCATAGCGGTGACCCAAAGTCGTCTTTGTGCTTGGCCAGACCTTCAATCACCACTGCGGTCACGCCGGGGTCAGAGCAGAAGTAGGTGCCGGTACGCTTGGCGTAGCTCTGAGCGAAGTTGCGCATCAGCTCTAGGTTTTTGTCGGTGGCCTGGGTGGTGTTGGTGTCAGTCATTACAAAACTCTTACGCTACACAGCCCAATGATTTTATACAATTAAAGCAACACTTTAGTTGCCTAACTATCTTTAGAGTAGTTTAGCAACATAAAAGTTGTCAAAGTCAATTTTCCCTGCCAAGCTGAGGATGCCAATCCGTAATTTCGGATAAATTGGCGATCGCGCAGCTTTGCCTTGTACGTTCTATGCCTAGGTGGGCCAACGCCATGACCTCTGTGCAGCAACCCTCTACTAAGGATGATATTTTGACCTACCTGCTCAAGCAGGGAGAAGCCTCGGCCCATGACCTGGCGGAGCAGTTTGCCGTCAGTGCCCAGGCGATTCGTCGTCACCTCAAAGATCTGGAAGTAGAAGAGCTGATCGAGCACCGGGCGGTGCGCGAGGGCATGGGCCGACCCAACTACCTCTATCACCTCAGCCCTAAGGGGCGCGATCGCTTTTCGACTAAGTACGATGAGTTTGCGATTTCGCTGCTCGACACCTTGGCGGCCACCGTGGGCAAAGACCAGGTCGGCAATCTATTGCGTCAGCAATGGGAGCGCAAGGCGTTGGACTATCGGGTGCGGGTAAATGCCGCCAGCCTGGCTGGGCGAGTCGCCCAGCTAGTGCAGCTGCGCCAGGAGGAAGGCTATATGGCTGAGTGGCATGAAGTGGGCCCCGAGGGCGAGGCAGGCCAGCCCGGGCCAAGCTACATCATCACTGAGTACAACTGTGCCATTTCCCACATTGCCGAATCTTTCCCGAGTGTCTGCGGCCACGAGTTAGAGATGTTTCAGCTCGCCCTGGGCGACGATTGCCGGGTACAGCGCACCCATTGGCTGGTGGAAGGTGAGCATCGCTGCGGCTACCTGGTGCAGGGGCAAGGCTAGAGTGCCTGGGTGGTTTATGCCTGCCAACATCGCCGCTGTGGCTAAAATTTGCTCTCAGCAAAAATTCAGTCAGCCCTGGTAGGGTAGCGCTCAAGCATTTTTCTGTAGAGCCATGACCATTGAGCCTGTAGAGCTTGAGATTTCACCAGACTGTCGTCGGATCGTCCTCTGCGGCGGTCCTTACAGCAACTTTGGGGCCGTGGAGGCATTTTTGGCGAAAACAGCCGATATTCCTGCCCGATTTTGTTTGGGGGATATGGGTGGTTTTGGCCCTGAGCCCAACCGAACGCTGGATTTGCTCCGACAGGCCGAGGTGGTTTGCCTCCAGGGCAACTACGACTACGCCATCGGGGCAGGAGCGCGGGACTGCGGCTGTGGCTATGCCGACCCGCGTGATCAGCGGTTTGCCCAGATCAGCTATGACTATACCTACGCCCATACTGCCCCAGGACATCGAGAGTGGCTGCGATCGCGGCCGCCATTGATACGGCTGCGGTGGGGGGACAGCGCTCTGCTGCTGTGCCACGGTAGCCCTGACCAAGTCAACGAATTTGTCTGGGAATCGACCACCGATGACACCTGGATTCAGGCTTGCTTAGAGCGTTACGAGGTAGATGGCATTTGCGCCACCCATACCGGTATTCCCTGGGTGCGGCAGGTGCCCAACGGTTTTTGGTGCAATGTAGGGGTGCTGGGCCGCCCCGCCCATGAAGGTCAGCCCCACGTTTATTACGCCGAGTTAACCCTGGCCCCAGGGAAGGCGATGCCAACGCCCCAGCTGGTACCGCTGACCTATGACCCCAGGCCCGTAGTTGCAGCGATGGCCGCTGCTGGGCTACCCCAAGAATTTCAGGACTCTCTACTGAGCGGAGTTTGGACGACCTGTGCAGCGGTGCTGCCGGAGGCGGAGCGTAGGGTCAAATCGCGCCTGCCTGCGGAGGTACTGGCGTAGACAGCTTCAGGTTCATCGTCTAAGCGGATCAATAGTACTACTTTAGCTGCACTATTGACCGCATAGCCTGGTCACGTTTTTTAAGGCATTAACTATGGTTGAAAATACGCTCACCTGGGCACTGCTGGCCGGATACGTTGGCTTATTGTTTTATCTGGTGCGCCAGACGACGCCTAACCGGGTTAGCCCGCCCGAGTTTTTTGAGGGTCAGTCGAGCACGGGGCAGGCCCCGGGGCTATGGCTGCTGGTGGCCAGCGCCGCCATTTCCTGGATTTTTGCTAAATCTATCGATAATGCCGCCAGCCTGGGCAATGCCTTTGGGGTATTGGGCGGATTGGGCTACTCAATTTATTACTTGAGCTTTGTCACGGCGGCGATCGCCCTCTACTTTTTGCGCACTCGGGGTGGGTTTCGCTCGATTCCAGAATTTTTGGTGAGCAAGTACGGCAAGGTCTGTTCGCGGCTGTTTTTGCTGGCGATCGCCATTCGCCTGCTCAACGAGGTGTGGTCAAACACCAAGGTGTTTTCGCTGTACTTTGGCCCCGAAGGCAGCGGTGGCTACTGGCTAGCGGCGGGGGTGGTGACGCTGTTTACGGTCTACTACACCCTGATTGGCGGGCTACGCAGCAGCCTGCTCACCGACGGGGCACAGATGGTGCTGGCGGCGGTGTTGCTGGTGGTGATTTTGGCTACCGTGGGCCCCGGTCTGGCTCGGGAGGGGCTGCCGGTGGTCGATGCCGACACCCGCTCCGCCGCCCTCACGTTTTGTGGTCTGGCCTTTGTACAGGTATTCAGCTACCCCTTCCACGACCCAGTGATGACCGATCGCGCCTTTATTACCGGGCCGCGCACCATGTTCAAGGGGTTTATCTGGGCGGGTGTGGTCAGTGGCGGCTTTATTTTTCTGTTCAGCAGCGTCGGGCTCTACGCCCGGGCCGTCGGCGCTGAGGGCTCGCCTAGCCTGACTGTTCCGGCCCTCTTTGGCCTGCCCATGCTGCTGGTCTTCAACGCCATTATGCTCACCAGTGCGGGCTCGACCCTCGATTCGACCTTTTCGAGCGTGGCCAAGGTGGGGGCGCGCGACTGGTTTCATCGCAAGGGTGCCCCTACCGAGGGGCAGGCCCGCATTGGCCGCTGGTGGATTGTGGCGATCGCGCTGCTGGGCAATGTGCCGCTGCTGAGCATCTACATGGGCGATCGAGTGGGTCCCGCCATTATTTTGGCCACCACCATCAGCGGCACCATGGTGATGGGGTTGGCCCCGATCTTTTTGCTGGCCTTTTTGCCTCAAGCCGGGGCGCTCAGCTTTCACCTGGCCTTTTGGCCAGGCATGCTCTTTGGCGTGCTGCGGGTAGCCGAGAACGTCATGGGTACGGCTATTTTCCCCGCTTGGGTGAGCCTGGGTAGCGGCAAGTATGCTGTTGACCTAGGGGTGAATATCTACGGGCTGCTGCTCTGTACTGCTGGCTATCTGCTGGGAGCCTGGCTGGGCCGGACTAGCGATCAAGAATCCAAAGCGCTGCCCGAGGCCTAGAACGCCGGTACAGAAACCCGGTTTCTACCCTGGGAACGACCCAATCTCCTAGGCAAACCAACGAAGAAACCGGGTTTCTAGCCATACTGAACCGATGCTCTAGAGCAAACCCAAGTCACTCGGGGGAAACGATGACCCCATACCGCTCGGGCAAGCCAATCTGGCCAGTTGTCAATATCCAGCGGCTCCCAGTGAAGTGCGGCGGGCGACCTATCTGTGGCAGCACTATGGTCCGGTTCCCGCCAAAATTCAAAAATGGTATGACACTATAGACACAACATTGGCTGTCAAACTCGTTTCATCCCCATGCTTGACCAATCGCTTCAGTTTCTCACCCCCGAAGAATCGGCAGAGGTCGATAAAGCGCTGCTGTCATCGCCAGAGAAATTTCTGGCCCGACTGACGATTTCTACCGCCAAGCTGCTGCGGGTGATGGCGGCCGATCTCGATACTCCGATCGACGCCCTCACGGCGGTGCAGATCACCCAGTGGTTTGAGCAAGATGCCAAGCTTAAACGCGAACAGGGAGTCAATGCGTCAATACTGAAGTGGCAGTCTGAGGATTTGGAATAAACTAGAAAAGACCATCGCAACACCGTAACTGAGGAAACAGCACGTCATGGGGTTATTTGATCGCGTTAGCCGAGTGGTTCGCTCTAACCTAAATGCGGCGGTGAGTTCGGCAGAGAATCCTGAAAAGATCCTCGATCAGGCGATTATCGATATGCAAGAAGACCTGGTGCAGATGCGCCAGGCGGTAGCCGGGGCGATCGCCAGCCAGAAACGGGTACAGCAGCAGTATGAGCGGGCCAATAATGAGGCTAATACCTGGCAGCAGCGGGCCCAGTTAGCCCTGCAAAAGGGCGACGAAGACCTGGCCCGTCAGGCGCTACTGCGCAAGAAAACCCAGGCCGAAACCGCCGTAGCACTGAAGGGACAACTCGACACCCAGAGCACGACGGTCGAGCAGCTCAAGCGCAACCTGATTGGCCTAGAGAGCAAGCTGTCTGAGGCTAAAACTAAAAAAGACATGCTCAAGGCTCGGGCCAGCGCGGCCAAGGCCAACGAGCAGCTGCAAAACACCACCAGCCGCATGAACACCAGCAGCGCCATGGCCGCCTTTGAGCGCATGGAAGAAAAAGTGCTGCAAATGGAGGCCACCTCCCAGGCCGCCGCAGAATTAGCTGGAGCCGACCTGGAAAGCCAGTTTGCCTCCCTCGAAGCCGGAGGCGACGTCGATTTTGAACTAGCCGCCATGAAGGCACAGCTGTCGGGGGGCAGCGTCGATCAAGGGCAGTTGCCGGCGAGCGAGAGCGCGATTCCGGCGGCTGAGTCAGTGGCGGTCGACGCTGAGCTTGAGGAACTGCGATCGCAGATCGACAAACTCGACTAGGGCTGAGCCACCCCCGGCCCGGCCGGGGGTCAGGAGCCACGGGGTTCAGCGCTAGCCAGCATTTGGTCAACGCTAACCGTGCGATCGCGCCCGCTGTTTTTTGCCCGGTACAGCGCTTTATCGGCCAGGGATATCAGGGCCTGTGGCGTGTCTCCATGGTGTGGAAAGCCAGCTACGCCTAGGGAAATGGTCAGCGGTGGTAGCACCTGACCATTGAAAGACGTGTTGATATACTTCACCGCCCGCCGGATTTTTTCGGCTCGCCTGATCGCTACCTCTGGGGTGGTGTCGAGCAGCATCATGCAAAACTCTTCACCCCCGTAGCGGTAGACAATATCCTGGGAGCGCACGTAGCCCCGCAGCAGCATGCCCATGTTTTGTAAAACGGCATCGCCCGCCTGATGGCCGTAGGTGTCATTGATGGCTTTGAAATGGTCGATGTCAATCAAAATAATGCTGATATTCTGCTGGCCGGCCTGGCAGAGGCCATCGAGCACAGTTTCGGCATGGCGGCGGTTGAGCAACCCCGTCAGCGGATCTTTAAGCGCTTTATCCTGCAAGTCTTCCAGCAGCAGTAGCCGCTGTATCACAAATAAAATTTGCTCCGAGAGCTGCTTGAGCAATTTCGTCTGGCCTGGGTTACCGGACGCAGCCTGCATCTGGACCAGATGCAGAGCACAGGTGGTGTCGTTGATCGTGCCCAGCACAATGCATAGGATGTCCTGCTGAGGGCAATTGGTGACCTGGCCCTGGCGGCGCTTTTGGCCAACCCTAGGTGACTGGCTCGATAGCCGACCTGGGTCATAGCCGCACCGCTGTTCAACCGCCCTCAATGCTGCGGTGTCGCCCCACGCGGTGAGTACCGTAAAACTCTCCGAGGAGCCCTCCGCAGACCGGGCCAACAGCACCAGACGACCCGCCTGATGGGGACAAAAGCGGGGTAAATAGGTCGCCAACAGCTGACCCAGTTGTTTGTAAGACAGACAGGACTGGAGCTGAGCCACCAGGTCTACCAGATGCCGATGGCCTTGGTGGAGGGGGTCATGGGTTGGGTCAACAGCACTCAGCGCTTCCACCCGCGATAAAAAATCGTCGGGCCGGACCGGGGCGATGATCGGTAGATCTGGGCTCGGCACCGACTGGAGGGCGGGGCCTAACGGCGGGATTAGGGTGAGGCAGAGCAGCAGCAGCTGACTGAGATACCGCAGGGTTTGAACCTGCGCCTCGCTCAGCTGATCGACGGCCAACCCAGGCACATAAATTCTCAGTTGATAGCGAACGGTGGCGCTGTGCAGTCGCCCTACCAGAACGGTGGCCTCAGGATGGGAAGGCGCTCGGCTATAGGTGCCCAGGGAAAGCTGATCGTGGTTGCGGGTGGTGCCTGCGATCGGCTGGCTCAGCAGTAGCTCTCGTAGGGTATTGAGAGGCAGTTGACCGTAGTTCATCAATCCGCCGTTGCGCCAATCATCACCCATCTGCACGGTCATCGCCAACTGGGTAACCGCCAGGGTTAGTGAGGTGAGCCTTAGAAAATTGCATAGGGCCGGGTAGGCATCCCCTAGGGTTGCAGGTTGAACTCGGGTCATGTTTGGGAGAACCCCAGCAAAACAAGGGCATTGAGAAAAGGTGTTAAAAAGTCTTGGCAGACTTTTTAGCCAGCAGGACCAGGGGACGGTAATTGAAAGACAGTGCGGGCCGGGACAACCAAAGGTTTTATAATTAAGCATTCCCCGATGCGTTATTTTTGGATGCATTAGTTTTTGCTTACCCCTGGTGAGCCAGAGCCAGATCCCCCTCTTTTCCAAGCCCCATGCAAATTGCCCAGCGCATCAGGCCTCTCCAGGCCAATGTCTTTGCCGATATGGATCGGGCCAAGGCAGCTGCCCGAGCCGCAGGCAAGACCATTGTCGATCTATCCCTGGGGTCTTCGGATCTGCCGACGCCGCCCCACGTGCTCGCTGCGATCGCAGCGGCCCTCCCCGATCCCACCACCCATGGCTACTGTTTGTTTTCGGGCACCCAGGCCTTTCGCCAGGCAGCGGCCCGCTGGTACACCGATAAGTTTGGCGTCGCGGTCGATGCCGAAACCGAGGTGTTGCTGCTGATCGGCTCCCAGGAGGGCACCGCCCATCTGCCCTTAGCCATTCTCAACCCCGGCGATTTTGCCCTACTCATGGATCCCGGCTACCCATCCCACGCAGGGGGCGTATACCTGGCCAACGGGCAAATCTACCCCATGCCCCTGCATGCCGAAGCCGGATTTTTGCCTCGGTTTGCCGATATTCCGCTGGCGGTACTCGAACAGTCACGGCTGATGGTGCTCAGCTACCCCCATAACCCCACCACCGCCACGGCTTCCCTGGAGTTTTGGCAAGAGGCCGTGGCGTTTTGCCAGCGACACAATCTAGTGTTAGCCCACGACTTTCCCTACGCTGATCTGACCTTTACCGGCAAGCCAGCGGTCTCAGCGTTGCAGGCCGACCCTGGCAAAACCTGTACGGTCGAGTTTTTCACGATGTCAAAGTCTTACAACATGGGGGGCTTTCGGGTGGGGTATGCCATTGGCAACGCCCAGATCATTGCGGCCCTGCGCCAGGTCAAAGCCATCGTAGATTTTAATCAGTATCCGGGCATTCAGCGGGGGGCGATCGCCGCCCTCACTGGCTCCCAAGACAACGTCCAAACCGTCATCGACACCTTTCGCCAACGGCGAGATGCGGCAGTAGTGGCCCTAGACGCCATCGGCTGGACGGTGCCTACCCCCGAGGCCACCATGTACCTCTGGGCTCAGCTGCCCGAACCCTGGGGCCAGCAATCGACAGAGTTTTGCCTACGCCTGGTCGAGCAAACTGGCGTCGCCCTAGCTCCCGGTATCGGCTTTGGCAAATCTGGAGAGGGCTACGTGCGCATAGCCCTGGTGCACCCACCCGAAGCCATCAGTCGGGCCATTGCCCAGATCGCTGGGTTTCTCGGCTAGAGGTCGAGGTTTTTCTACTGCTAAGGGTGTAGTGGGTAACTGATTGACCACCCAGCTAGGGCTCAACCGCCAAGCCGAAATGAGTTAACGACTAGACCCAGCTGACCTCAGCCCTGTGGCTGAGGTTTTCTACATCAAGCACGGGTTAAGACCAACGTAGCTGAGTTAAGGTTTTAGTTAACTGAGCCAGCTCTTGGTCAATGTTTGGTGACACCATTCATTACTATCTAGAGTGCAACTATGGGGCTGCCAGACCTTAGCGGTAGTGGTTCCGGTTCTTAGGTCAGACCTAAAGGTAATGGTGCTATATCCATCCGACCCTGCTGATGGTCGAGTTCGCGTTGTGGTAGTAGAAGACGACAACGCGAATCGCTTATTTTTTGCTGATTACCTGACTTTTACTGGGTTTGAGGTGCTGGCTTTACCCCATGGGCTCGACCTTGAACAACAACTAAAAGCCTTTCAGCCCCAGCTGCTGTTGCTCGACCTAGGGCTACCTGAGATTGACGGTTATACCCTGCTAAAACAGATCCGCTCATCGCCTGTTTGGCGGCATTTGCCGGTGGTGGTGGTATCGGGTTACGCCTTTGCCGAAGATCAACACCGCGCCTTGGCCTTGGGGGCACAGCGATATCTAGTCAAGCCTGTGCCTTTGCAGCAGCTCACCCAAACAGTTTATGCCGTTTTGCAACTGCCCCAATCTAGGGATTGCCCATAGCCAGTAGCTATCTCTTGGCTATGGAAGTTGCCTTAATTGACTCGGTATGAGGATGCTGAAGTGGCACTACGACAGATTGCCCCCACCTGGTCCAGGGCGCTGGTCGGCTAGAAACTGCTCTACATCTCGACTGAGTAGCTGTACCGCTTCACCGATGTCAGCAATACTGCGCTCTAGCTGAGACGACACCACCATGGCCGACTGGAGTCGGTTGAGGATGTCTTTAATTTGTTCGCGATAACGGACTTCAAAGGCTTTGGGATCCATAGGGAGTGACGATACGATCAGGAACAGAATGTAACTATAGATACATGCCTCTGACGGTAATTTCAGGGAAATGTCTAAAATATCTACATTAATAGCGTAATAGAAATCCAAATAAATGTATCAAAATAATTTATGATTTAAGTGTAATTACTTGATTACCTGAGCAGATAAAATTTTCCAGACAAGAACCCCAGCTGGGCAGCGGGAAACCGCCCAGCGGATAGAAACTTCCCTAGCGAATTTACCGTTATCCTAATGAGTACCTAACGGTTTAGACCAACAGGATAGCCCGTGAGTTCTATGGCTCAGCCCATCACTCTGGTTAATGACCCCGATCGCTTAGAGGCGCGGCTTAAAGAGATCCCCAAAGAGCCGGGGGTTTACTTTATGAAAGATAGCCGCGATCAGACGCTCTACATCGGTAAGTCGAAGTGCCTGCGGACGCGGGTGAGGTCCTACTTTCGCGATTTTCATGGCCACATGCCCCGCATCGCTGTGATGGTGATGCAGATTGTCGAAATCGAGTTCATCGTCACCGATACCGAGGCTGAGGCGCTGGCCCTAGAGGCCAATTTAATCAAGCAGAATCAGCCTCACTTCAACGTGCTGCTGAAGGATGACAAAAAGTATCCCTACCTCTGCGTCACCTGGTCAGAAGACTACCCCCGCATTTTTATTACCCGTAAGCGGCGTAAAAGCCTGAAGGATCGCTACTATGGCCCCTACGTCGATGTGGGGCTGTTGCGCAGCACCCTGCATCTGGTAAAGCGGATATTTCCCCTACGCCAGCGGCCCCAGCCGGTACACCGCGATCGCCCCTGCCTCAACTACGACATTGGCCGCTGCCCCGGCGTTTGCCAGCAGCTGATCTCCTCCGAGGACTACCACAAGACCCTACAGCGGGTGGTGATGGTGTTTCAGGGCCGCACCACCGAGCTGGTGGATATTCTCACCGCCCAGATGGAGCAGGCGGCTGAGGAGCTCAAGTTTGAGTTGGCGGCGCGACTGCGCGACCAGATTCGTGGGCTAGAGCGACTGTGTGCCGACCAGAAGGTGGCCCTGCCCGATGACACGGTGTCGCGGGATGCGATCGCCCTGGCGACTGACGACAACTATGCCTGTGTGCAGATCTTTCAGGTGCGGGCCGGTCGCCTGGTGGGGCGGCTGGGCTTCACCGCCGATGCCGAATCGGGCACACCGGGGGAAATCTTGCAGCGAGTGCTGGAGGATCACTACCAGACCGTGGAGGCGGTGGAGATCCCAGCGGTGATTTTGGCCCAGCACGAGCTACCGGAGAGCGAGATTTTGGCCGACTATCTGACCCAACGCCGGGGCCGCAAGGTCTCGGTCGAGGTGCCCCAGCGCCAGACCAAGGCCGACCTGATCGAGATGGTCGAGCGCAATGCCCAATATGAGTTGGCCCGCACCCAGGCTGCCGCCGATCGCAACATTCAGGCCCTGCAAGATCTGGCGGTTGCCCTCGACCTGCCCGACCTGCCCAAACGCATCGAAGGCTACGACATCTCCCACATTCAGGGGTCTGATGCGGTGGCCTCCCAGGTGGTGTTTGTGGATGGCATGCCCGCCAAGCAGCACTACCGCCACTACAAAATCAAAAACCCCGAGGTGCGGGCGGGCCACTCCGACGACTTTGCCAGCATGGCCGAGGTGATTCGTCGTCGCTTTCGCCGTTACGCTACCGATCCGTCCAGACAGCGCCTAGGCAACCCCGACTGGCCCGACCTGGTCATGATCGACGGCGGCAAGGGCCAGCTCTCAGCGGTAGTGGACGTGCTCAGGGAACTGAATCTGCTCCAGGAGATCAACGTCGTCAGCCTGGCCAAAAAGCGCGAGGAGATCTTCTTGCCCGGCGAATCGCTTCCCCTCGCCACCGCAGCTGACCAGCCCGGTGTACAGCTGCTGCGCCGCCTGCGCGATGAGGCCCACCGCTTTGCCATTAGCTTTCACCGCAAAAAGCGCACTGACCGGATGCGGCGATCGCGGCTCTCAGAAATTCCCGGCCTGGGGCAGCACCGCCAGAAGGAGCTGCTGGCTGCGTTCCGCTCCATCGATTACATTCGCGAGGCTAGCCCCGAGCAACTGGCTACTGTCCCCGGCATTGGCCCCCAACTGGCACAGCAGATCTACGAATACTTCCATCCCCAAGCCGAAGAAATTGAGGAGATGGCCTAGGGCGGCGCCACGGCCCTGGTCGTGGGGGTCTGGGGGCAACGAAATGCCCCCGGCAGCAGATCTGGCTTTCAACCCCATGCCCCCTATCCGTCCTCGCTAGCTGCACAAAACAAATCCCGCTCGGGCGAATGCCATTCGCCCCTACCAACTGCTCTCCGCCTGAGCGTTATGCCGATGGGAAACTGCTTACACTAGGGATAGCTCTCTATGCCGATCGCTCCATGACCATCGACACCAATCTGTTAGAACTACTATTCAACGGCGCTAACCTCTTTGTGCTGCCATTTTGGACCTTGATGGTGCTGCTGCCCAATACCAAACTCACCCGCACTGTGATGGGGTCGCTACTGCCCTTCGCCGCCCTGGCCGGGCTTTACCTGTTTCTTTTCGTTACCAGTTTCAATAATGTAGAGGGCATCGAAGCGCTGTCTGACCCCAACCTCAGCCTGCCCGATCTGGCCGCCCTGTTTGCCAACCCCCACGTCACCGCCACCGGCTGGGTGCACTATCTGGTGTTTGACCTGTTTGTGGGTCGCTGGATCTACTGGCAGGGTCAGGAGAGTGGTGTGTTTACCCGACACTCCTGCGCCCTCTGCCTGTTCGCGGGTCCCTTAGGGCTGCTGTCGCACCTGCTGACAGACGCGGTGTGGAAGCGGGTCGTGGGCAGCCAGGTAGAAGAGGCGATGGGGTAAGTGAGACGGCGTTAGGGATGCCAAGACGAGGGGGTTCTTGCTGGCTATAGAATCCAGATTTTCTGACGCCGCACCGCTGGGCTCTGCTCTCGTCTCTCCAGCCAACCACCTCCCCTATCCCCCACATCTCCTACTCCCGCTGTCCCCAAAGGGTGATACAACTATGCCAATGTTGGCCAGTTAGATAAAACGCGATGAATTTTTCGGTCTTATGGTTCGGGAATCAGAAGCACCCTTGGGCAGGTCGTCAATGGCGGCGGGTGGTACAGTTTGTCGGGCTATTTGGGTTGTGTTTTGCGATCGCCCTGGGCTGTGCAGGCAATAACCAGCCCGCTGCCGAGGTGACCGCCGCTGATGAGAGCAGTCGCATTGCCATTGGCACCACATTGACGGCACGCACCCTCGACCCCGCCGACGCCTACGAGACCTTCCCCGGTATTTTGCTCTATAACCTGGGCGATCGCCTCTATACCTACGAACCTGGTACCACCAACCTAGTGCCCCAGCTGGCCACCGCCATGCCCACCGTCAGCGCCGACGGCCTCACCTACACCATTCCCCTGCGGGACGATGTCACCCTCCACGACGACACGCCGTTTAATGCTGAGGTGATGGCCTTTTCGATTCAGCGCTTTATGGAAAATGGCGGTCGCCCGGCTTACCTGCTAGCGGACAAGATTGCCAGCGCTGAAGCCACGGCTGAGCACGAGCTTACCCTTACCCTCAAAGCGCCCTTCGCGGCGTTCCCGGCCCTGCTCAGTTTTTCAGGCGTTACCCCAGTTTCTCCCCAGAGCTATGAGATTGGCAGTGGTAGCTTTAGCCCCGATAGCTTTGTCGGTACCGGCCCCTACAAGCTCGCCTCGTTTACCAGCGACTCGATTAAACTCGATGTCAACGAAAGCTACTGGGGTGAAGCCCCTGCCAATGACGGCATTGATATTCAAATCTTTACCAGCCCGGCCAACCTCTACAACACGTTTACAACCGGTGGTCTAGATATCGCCTACCAAACCCTTGACCCCGACCAAATTGCAGCTCTGGAGCGCGACGCCAACTCCGGTGGCTGGCAGGTGATCGAGGCAGGCACCAACGTGATCAATTACATGGCCCTCAATCAAAAGATTGCCCCTCTGGATAATGTCACCGTACGCCAGGCGATCGCCGCCATGATCGATCGGCCTCTGATTAACGAGCGCGTGTTTCAAGGGCAGGCTGAACCACTGTACAGCCTGATTCCGGCCAGCTTTGACATTGCCAAGCCTGTGTTCAAAGAAGCCTACGGCGACGGCAACTTTGCCAAGGCCAAAACCCTGCTGGGTGAGGCGGGCTTTTCAGAGACGCAGCCGCTCAATGTAGAAATTTGGTACCCCTCTGCCTCCACTACCCGCAGCATCGTCGCCAATACCCTCAAAGAATCGATCGAAGCAGGTTTGCCGGGGTTGGTCACCGTGACGGTGCAAAACACCGAAGGCGCTACCCTGTGGGAAAACGTGGGCAAAGGCATCTATCCCATTATTCTTTCGAACTGGTACCCCGACTACTACGACCCCGACACCTTTATTCAGCCCTTCATGAGCTGTGAAACGGGCAGCAACCAGATCTGCGAAGCTGGCCCTGCCCAGGCCACTGGATCGTTTTACTACAGCCCCAAGGCCAATGAGCTTGTCACCAAGCAGCAGGCCGAGCAAGACCCGGTCGCCCGGCAAATGGTAATCACCGAGATTCAGCAGCTCATGGTCGAAGATGTGCCCTATATTCCCCTATGGCAAAACAAAGACTACGTCTTTGCCCAGGATGGGGTCGAGGGCGTCGCCATTGAACCCACCCAACAGTTCTTGCTGTGGCAGATCGAGAGAGGATAAGGCTCTATGTCTTCTCGCTCTGCGGCTCTGCGCTTCTACGTCGTCACCCGGCTGCTGCTGGCACCGTTGATGATTTTAACCATTACCACGGTGGTGTTTTTGCTGCTGCGGGCCACGCCGGGCGACCCCGTGGACGCACTCCTGGGGGCCAGGGCGCCTGAGGCCGCTAAGGATGCTATGCGATCGCAGCTCGGCCTCGATCAACCGCTGCTAATTCAATACCTCAACTACTTAGGCCAACTGCTGCGCCTAGATTTAGGGTCGTCCCTGGCGACCCAGGGGCAAACCGTTTGGGACATTATTCAGGCTCACTTTCCGGCCACGGTGGAGTTAACGGTGTGCGGCATGATCGTGGCGACAGTGGTGGGCGTGGGCGTGGGTGCCCTGGCGGCTTCGCGGCCCAACTCGCCGTTGGATGCGGGCGGACGGCTATTTGGCATCATTACCTACGCCATTCCGATGTACTGGTTTGGCATGATTTTGCAGCTCATTTTTGCGGTACAGCTGCGCTGGTTTCCCATCGGCACCCGCTACCCGCTGCGGGCCACCCCGCCATCTGGGCCCACCGGGCTTTACCTACTCGACAGCCTGCTGTCGCTAGATCTTGACGCTTTTTTTACCACCCTCTACTACCTCGCTCTACCCAGCCTGACCCTGGGCATTTTGATCAGCGGGGTGTTTGAGCGCATGGTACGGGTCAACCTAAAGCAAACCCTGGCGGCAGACTATGTAGAAGCCGCGCGAGCCAGGGGCATTCCAGAGCGGCGGATTGTGCTGGTTCATGCCCTCAAAAACGCCATGATTCCGGTAATCACGATTTTGGGCCTCACCTTTGCCGCCATGCTGGGGGGGGCCGTGCTGACAGAGGTGACTTTCTCGTGGCCAGGGCTGGCCAATCGGCTATACGAAGCCATTTCCCAACGCGACTATCCAGTCGTTCAAGGGCTGATGGTGTTTTTTGCCATGATTGTGGCGGTGATCAGCATCGCCATCGATATTTTGAATGCCTACATTGACCCCCGCATTCGCTATTAGATAGGTTTCCAGGGAAGATTTAACCTACACACTTTGACCTCAGTAGGTTGATTGGCCCCATGGAACGAAACTTTTTGTTGACCCGCTATCGCCAGGGCAAACGCGACTTTAGCTGGGCCGACCTGACCCAAGCCCACCTGGCCCAGGCTCAGCTACCGGGCATTAACCTGACCCGAGCTAATTTATCCGGGGCCGATCTGTCTGGCGCTGACTTGAGTGGGGCCAACCTGTTTAAAGCCAATTTGAGCGGGGCCAATCTGGTCGGTGCTGACCTGGCTGGGGCCAATCTGCGCCGAGCCGATTTGACCGGGGCCAGAGTTGAGCTGGCGCAGC
This sequence comes from Nodosilinea sp. LEGE 07088, assembly GCF_015207395.1. Lineage (GTDB taxonomy): Bacteria > Cyanobacteriota > Cyanobacteriia > Phormidesmidales > Phormidesmidaceae > Nodosilinea. The sequence goes on along the minus strand of NZ_JADEWX010000083.1, from coordinate 5,937 downwards.
TACACCAGGCCGATACCCACGGCATGGTTGGGGTCGAGATGCCCGTTGTTGAGAGGCCAAAGGCAGTCTGTGGGGAGGCCGAGGATAGGGACAGCCATAGGATCGTGGCGCGGGTGGATGAGGCTGCGATCGCTCCCTCTCTCTCACCACTGGAGCCAGCGCCCGTTGCCCCTCCCCCCGCTACCCCAAACAATCATCGCGAGGTGCTGATCTCGCTGCTGATGATGGGCCTGGGCTACCTGTTCTATGGACTAGCGCTGGGTTCACAACAGGTACCCTTGGGATTGAGGCTACTGGCGTGGCTCCCCCTGGGGCTGGGCCTGGGGTCAGAAGCATGGGTCTGGTTTGTACCGCCGCTGGGCCTAGTGGGGGCAGTGGTGGCGATAGAAGTCTCGCTGGCGGTGTTGATCTTTACCCTGCCAGTGGTGCTGGGCATTGCAGTGGCTCTGGCCATAGGCGGCAGCATTTTGGGCTGGAGCTGGGGTAAAACCCTCAAGACCACCGTGTGGTTTGGCAGTCTAGTCTTGGTGGCGATGCAGGGGGCAACCTGGCTGTTTGACGGCAGCAATGCCTACGGTGGTGGCGGCATTGTAGTGAATTTCAGCACTGCTCAGCTGGCGTTGCTGTTGGGCCTGGGATGGGTAACCGTGATGCGAGGAGCGCTGGCCTACGGACAGATGGCGACACTGGGTGTTTTAAAGGCACGCCAGGGGCTCTATATTGGCGGCGCGGCAGCGGCGGGGCTGCTGCTGGGGCCACTGCTCAGAGGCTAGATAGCATGCTTCCTAGGAAGCAACGCCGAGGTTAACCGGTGACTACCAAGTCAGGTCGCAGATCGCGAGCACCACGGAGATAGACATGTTGAATCTTATCGTGGAGAACCGGGAGTTGCACATGCATCAACACTCGAATGCAGCAGGGCAGGCTACCCTCTACGTGCATATGCTGCACATCCAGCAACGCGATATTGTCCCAGTGGGGGCGCTGACGAGCGATCGCAGCGGGAAAGATCGCATCTAGATCGCGGGTGACCGAAAACGTGGCGCTGATAATGCAGGCCGGATCGAGCTGGTTGTGGGCTTCGAGAGCATCAACCAGCTCTGTCACAGCCTCTCGAATGGCCCCTTCAGTATTTTCAGGTACGGTCACTGCGCCTCGAATTGCCCACACTCGCCAGTCCACGCTGAAACCTCCAAAGGTCATTCTTCAAAAACCCTAGCACCACCGCTGGAGGCAACTGGGGCAGTGAATTGCCTGCATTTTACAGCTTTCATCCTACCAGGCCTGGGATCTGGGCCTTAGATTCAGGGCCGATAGAGCCACAGAGGTAAGCCGCTGGTAGAGCGTTCAAACGCTAACCACTCCAGCGTGGCGTTGAGCGCTGGTACCGCCAGTTCAGGATAGGGTAACTCAACCCCAGAACGAGCCAGGGCGCGACTACTGCCCGGCACCAGCCGTTTGAGCAGTGGTTTTTTCTCATCAAAGGTAATGCATTCGGCCTTATCCGGGTCGAGGTCGACCAACTCGGCAGCCCAGCGACGGGCATCTTCTTCACTACCCAGGCGATCTACTACGCCCAGTGCTAATGCCTGCTCGCCAGTAAAAATGCGGCCATCGGCAAAACCCCGTACGGTATCTTCGCTCAGCCGCCGAGCCTCGGCAACGGTTTTGACAAACTGACCGTAGCTGACATCGATCAACTCCTGCAAAATTGATTTTTCGGGATCGGTCAACTCGCGGTCAAAGGCCAGAATGTCTTTGTAGGGGCCAGATTTAATCACCTTAAACGACACCCCCACCCGGTCGAGCAGACGCTCCAGGTTGTTGCCCCGCAAAATCACGCCGATGCTGCCGGTAATGGTGCCAGGGTTAGCCACAATGTGGTCGGCTCCCATGCCGATATAGACCCCACCGGAAGCCGAGATATTGCCAAAGCTGGCCACTATTTTTAGCTTATCTTTGAGGCGGCGCAAGGCCGTGTAGATCTCCTGGGAATCGCCCACAGTACCGCCGGGGCTATCGATACGCAGCAGTAGTGCCGGAAACTGCTTTTCCTCAATTTCTTTAAGCGCCTCTAGCATCCGCTTGCGGGTAGCAGCGGCAATCACACCTGTAACTTCAATGCGGGCAATAGACTTACGCGAACGGGGTGAAAACGGCCAGACCATAGGGTTATCGTCACATATAGGCGAATTAGCGGTAATACACAGACGCTGAGGGAACTGAGCACGCTCAGGCTGCGTTTTATTGTAGCCAAAACAACAGTACCCTGGGGCGACAGCTAAGGGCTCAACCAGGGCATCAGCCCTCCTGGGAGACAGCACCCCCATCTAGAACTGCGTTAACATTCCTTAAGGTAATTTTCACCGCCGCGATCGCACTCTTCTGGTTTTATGGCTTCGACCTCTGCGTCTCCCCCGGCTTCTCGCCATCCCATCGTTCTGATTGCCCCATTTTTTCTATGGGGCACGGCGATGGTAGCGATGAAAGGGGCGATGCCCCACACCGCGCCGTTTTTTATGGCCGGTATCCGGCTGGTGCCGGCGGGCGTTGTGGTGTTGCTGGCGGGTCTGATCCTCAAACGCCCTCAGGCCATTAGTTGGCAGGGGTGGCTGTGGGTGGCTCTCTTTGCCCTGGTGGATGGAACCCTATTTCAAGGATTTTTAGCGGCGGGGCTGCAGCGAACGGGGGCCGGCCTGGGGTCAGTCATGATTGACTCGCAGCCTCTGGCCGTGGCAATTATGGCCAGGGGGCTCTTTGGCGAGCACATTGGTGCCCTGGGCTGGATTGGTTTAATGTGGGGCATCGCCGGAATTAGCTTGCTGGGCCTACCCGACGACTGGATTTTGTCGCTGCTCCATGGTGATATTGCCTGGCTGACCGGGGGTACGGCCCTAAACACGCTGCTTCAAGGCGGCGAGTGGTTGATGTTGCTGGCGGCGTTGTCGATGGCAACGGGCACAATTTTGATTCGCTACGTCTGCCGCCACGTCGATCCGGTAGTGGCGACCGGCTGGCATATGGTGCTGGGAGGGTTACCGTTATTTGGTCTATCGGTTTTGGGCGAAGCCCAGCCCTGTCAGGGGTTGACGGGGCTAGACTGGGGTGCGATCGCCTATGCGACTCTGTTTGGCAGCGCCCTGGCCTACGGTATCTTTTTCTTCTTGGCGGCCCAAGGTAATTTGACCAGCCTCAGTGCCCTGACCTTCTTGACCCCGGTATTTGCCCTCCTGTTTGGCAATCTGTTTTTAGGTGAAACTTTGAGTCCCTTGCAGTGGTTTGGGGTAGGTTTCACCCTGATTAGCATCTACCTAATTAACCAGCGCGATGTACTCACCCAGAAACTGCGCCAGGGAGTCTTGGCCTACGCGGCAGCTACCGCCCCTAAGAGCACTCCGACTGAACCCAAATAATCGACTAACCTCGGTTGATATCGTTCTTTTGCTGCCCTGCTCTATGTAGAACAGGGTAAGTTACTTTAGGGGCATCTAACTGAAGCACCCTGATCGCCAGCTATAGGCTATATGAGCGTTAGCATGCCGTCGCGTGGAAAGAAGCTAAGCCACATCAAATACACCGCGCTCGGGGTTGGTACCCTGGTTCTATCGGCTGGGCTGCTGAGTCTAGCCCCCTCAAGGTCAGGGGTTAGTGCTGTGGCTACTCAATCAGAACCAAGCGATTCACTAAAGGCACGATCGCTGGTCGCTATCGGTGCGGTAACCCAGCAACCCGGTCTGAGGCAACCCGGTCTGAGGCAACCCGGTCTGAGGCAACCCGCTGTCATGGCTATTCCCAGTGTTTTCTTGGCAGAAGCCGTTGCCCCATCGTCTACCGTTGCCGGTCCTCAGGCAGAGAGGGCACCGACCAGCCGGAGCAAACTAGGGTGGATCTTAGGCAGCGTGGTTCTACTTGGTGGCCTGGGGGGAGGGCTGGTATTGGCGCGATCGCAGTTCCAAAAATCTACCAAACCCCGCCTGTCAGATCAGGCGACCGATTCAGACTCCGATCTATCCGGCCCGAATCTATCCGACGGTACGCAAGCTTCGGCAGCATCGGTTCCCCAGAAAGCAGCAGGTTTGCCCATTGAGACCGAGCCAGCCGCCGATCAGGCGTTAGACACCACCCGACTGAGCTCCGTCGATATAGTCGATTCCCTAGTCGGCGAGCTATCTAGCCTCGATGGCAGCGTCCGCCGCCACGCCATCTGGGAGTTGGGGCAGCGGGGGCATTCGGCGGCGATCGCCCCCTTAGTCAACGGTCTTCTCGCCGCCGACTCCCAGGAAAAAAGTCTGATCCTCGCCGCCCTGGCCGAGATTAGCAGCCGCAACCTCAAGCCAATGTATCGGGCCTTGGCCCTGGGCTTGCAAGATCCCAGCCCCGAGGTACGCAAAAATGCCATTCGTGACCTCAGTCGGGTTTACGATACGGTGGCGCAACTCAGCCCCATGCTGGCCCACGCAGCCCAAGACCCCGATCCTGAAGTGCAGGCAACCGCCCAGTGGGCACTGAGACAGCTTAACCGCAGCCCCGCAGCCCCTTACCCCGGCATGCTGCCTTCAGACGCTGACTCCCAGGCGTCTTCCTGCGACAATAGCCATCTTCCTCCCAGCTAGTCCAGCCATGCCGTTTCCCACCCGTCGTCTTTTACTCGTCTCAACCCCGGTTGGGCCTTTGGGCTCTGGCCTAGGCGGCGGCGTAGAACTCACTCTGCTCAATCTTTATAAGGGCTTGACAGCCCAAGGACATCACATCACCGTCCTGGCCCCTGAGGGGTCTCACCTGGGAGATGTGCCCATCGTGGAGATTGCCGGGCAGCTTCAACCCACTGCCCATACCCAGGGCCGCGATACCCCCATCGTTCTCCCCAGCAACAGCGTGCTGGGGCAGATGTGGTGTCACGCCCGACAGCACCAAGACCAATACGATCTGATTGTGAATCTAGCCTACGACTGGCTACCGTTTTATCTCACAGAGTTTTTCGCTACTCCGGTGGCTCACTTTGTCACCATGGGCTCCCTCAGTGACGCTATGGATGCCGCTATTCACCGAGTAGCGCATCGGTTTCCCCACCGTCTGGGAGCCTACACCCGTACCCAGGCAGAAACCTTTGGAGTTGCCGATGCCTTCGAGATTCTCAGTAGTGCCGTTGATCTAGACCTATACCAGTTTTGCCCCACGCCGGGTAATGCCCTCGCCTGGCTGGGGCGCATCTCTCCTGAGAAGGGGCTAGAGGACGCTCTAGAGGCCGCGACGATCGCCCAGGCACCCCTCAAAATTTTGGGCAAGCTAGAAGACGCTGACTATTGGCAACAACTCTGCCAGCGCTTTCCCAGTGCTGTTGACAGCTATCTGGGCTTTTTGCCTACCCACGAGCTGCAGCAAGTGCTGCGTCAGTGCCGTGCCCTGGTGATGACACCCCGCTGGGTCGAAGCCTTTGGCAATGTGGCGATCGAAGCGCTGGCCTGCGGCGTGCCGGTGATTGCCTATCAGCGGGGTGGCCCGACTGAAATTGTACAGCCAGGTAAAACAGGTTGGCTGGTCGCCCCTGACCATGTGCCCGGGCTAGTGGATGCGATCGCCAACATCGACTCTCTCGATCGCCACGCCTGTCGTCACCAAGCCGAAACGGACTACTCCCTGAGCGCCCTGACAACCCGCTTTGAGTGCTGGTTTGAAACCATCATCACAGCCCAATCGGCCTAAGAGTGTTCCAACTAAATACCTATCTGGTGTCTCTCCGCGACCGGCCCACTGGGCCAAGTTCGCGTTTCTGATCGGGATGTTTTTTTAGGTGGAATACTCTAAATGCTCTTAACGGGTGACAAGGGTACTCAACGTCATGCGGTACAGGGCTTTGAGACAATAAAGGGGACAAAAAATAGGGAGCCTCAGTGCAGCTCCCCTAAACCAATATGTTTCCTGCATCCTACCAAACCA
>NZ_JADEWX010000082.1 GCF_015207395.1 Nodosilinea sp. LEGE 07088 | reverse complement strand
GTATAAGAGACATCTCCCCCACTCCCATCCTCCCCCTGGGTAAACATCAGCATCGGCGTCAGGTTAATCGTGCCGTAGGTGCCCGTCCCGGCCAGCACCTCCTGCAAAAACAGGTTCGACGGCTCCGGCGGGTGGGCCAAAATCCGCTGGCTACCAGTGCCCAGGGTGACATCGGTGAGCATGCAAAAAAACTGCGATCGCCGCCCCTGCACCACCAAAAACTTGCCCACCCGCATATCCTCCACCGAGATATCGGGATGCAGACGTACCTCTAGCCCCTGGCTTAGCGATCCCTGAATAACCGACCCCAGCGGTTGACTCAGCCCCATTAGACGACCCTTAGCAACGAGTGCCCACAACATCGACTGAACTAGACGGCTTGAACCACCCACCAGTCCAGCTAATTCTAATACATTTGTCCTGTTACGCATAAAAATCCGGCGCTATTCATTTGTCGAACCGCACCGGAAACCTAAATTGGGTCTAAGAAAAGCTGGCTAGAGCAGTCGGCTGAGTCCTCTAGAATTGAGTCCTCTAGAATTGAAGGCCAACACCGCCCTGCACCGAGATCGCCATGTTGCCACCCTGGCTATAGGCATCAAAGGCAAAAATGGCATTACCAAAGGCCACCAGGTTGCTGTTGGGGAAGAGATAGTCAATCCCCGGCTGCAGCACAAACGACGTCTTGTCACCCACAATGGAAGGATTGTTATTACCGCCGCCGACAAAGGCAGCGCCAGCACCGACATAAACATCGGTGTTCCAGCTCAGCGGCACGTCGTAGGAAACGGTAGGCACAAAGGCAAACTGGCCGCCAAACAAAAAGCCCTGGGCCCGCACCGACACCGGGTACCGCAACAGTCGATAGCGTCCAGAAACTAAGCCTTGAACACCGCTGCCCTGGCCGGTGACCGCATCGTTGGTCACGCCAACCCCAGCACCGACACCGACGTAGCTGCCGTAGGCCACCTGGGCCTCTGCGCTCTCGGGGGCGATCGCCGCCCCGGTAGCAGCCGCTGCCACCGCCAGCATGGAAGCCCATGCCATACGCCCCATCCAACGCCCTAAGCTTTTCATGGAGTTACTCCTCAAACCCTTCAAACGAATTTTGTCTGGCAACGTTAGTCTTGGCAGCAATGCCTTACTGGCTGGCTGAGCCAAGGCTCCCGACAATGACCTAAACCTGTCGCCACGGGGCAACCTCAGCCACACTTGCCCTGAACCTGCCGATAAGCTTACTGCATGGTTCAGATTTCAACACACTGAATTTTGGCCAGCGGTGAAATTGCCATCAACCATTTCGCCCCAGCCGGGTTTGATATTATCAATCCACCCGATGTTTGCCCCTGGGTAAAAGGATCTAAACGCGTGCTGAGTTCTGTTTTTGTGCACCGACTACTGCACCTGGCGAGGGCGATTGATGCCGTTATCAATCCCCTCGGTCGCCTGCTGAGTTGGCTGGTGTTGCTAACCATTGCGGTGGGCTTTTATAACGTGATGGCCCGCTATATCGGTCGATTTGTCGGCCTCCAGCTGGCGTCTAACCGCTTGATTGAGCTGCAGTGGTATCTATTCTCGATGACGTTTTTGCTCAGCTTTCCCTACGTTTTGCTGCGGGGTGCCAACGTCCGGGTCGATTTTTTAGAGGCCGACTGGAGCGCACAACGCAAGGCCATGGTGGGCTTTTGGGGCACCACTCTCTTACTCATTCCCTTCTGTCTGCTGGGGCTGTGGGTGACGGTGAACCCCGTGCTGCAATCGTGGGGGCTGCTGCCCGACGGCACCTGGGGCCAGTGGGAAATGTCTCCCGATGCCAATGGCTTGCCCCGCGCCCCGATTAAAAGCATGGTGCTGGTGGCCTTTACCCTGCTGTTAGCCCAGGGTATTTCCCAGGCGATTAAGTACTGGGCCGTCTGGTGCGGCTATCTCCAAGGGGCTGCGTTGCCCGGCGTCGAGACTGAACTCCCGCCCGTAGAGTAGCCGTACAGCAGACCTAGTCAAGGAGCACTATGGGTTACGAATGGTTAGCGATCGCCATGTTTGTGGGCTTTTTGCTGCTCCTGCTGAGCGGCTACCCGGTGGCCTTTTCCTTTGCGGGCACGGGGCTGATCTTTGGGCTGGTGGGCTGGCTGGTGGGGGCCTTTGACCCAGCTCGGCTACTGCTGTTGCCCAACCTCTGGTTTGGCACGATGTCCAACTTCACCCTGCTAGCAATTCCGTTTTTTGTATTTTTGGGGGCGGTGCTAGAGAAGTCGGGTCTGGCCGAAGAGCTGCTAGAAACCCTGGGCATTGTGCTGGGGCCACTGCGCGGGGGCTTAGCGCTGGCGGTGGTGCTGGTGGGCACGCTGCTCGCCGCTGCGACCGGGGTGGTGGCAGCCACGGTAATTTTAATGGGCATGATTTCGCTGCCGATTATGCTGCGCTACGGCTATGACAAGCAGTTGGCCACCGGGGCGATTGTGGCTTCGGGCACCCTGGCCCAGCTGATTCCCCCCAGTTTGGTGCTGGTGGTGCTGAGCGACCAGATTGGGGTCTCGGTGGGCGATCTGTTTTTGGGCGCACTGATTCCAGGGCTACTGCTGGCCGGGGGGTATGCTCTCTACGTGGTGGCGGTGGCGTTTTTTCGGCCCCACACCGCCCCGCCCCTGCCACTCGAAATGCGCCAAATGGGGGGGCTGGCACTCTTGGGGCGCACCATCAAGGCGATTGTGCCGCCGGTAATCCTGATTTTTTTGGTGCTGGGCAGCATTTTCTTTGGCCTGGCCACCCCCACCGAAGCCGGAGCCGTCGGGGCGGTCGGGGCCTGCGGCCTGGCGGCATTGAACCGTCGCCTCACCGTCAAGCTGATGATGGATGCGGCCCACTCCACCGCCATTGTTACCGGGGTGGTGATGATTATTTTGATCTGCTCGTCGTTCTTTGGCCTGGTGTTTGACGCCCTGGGCGGCAAGACCCTGATTACCAACCTGCTGGTCAATCTCCCCGGCGGCTACCTGACGTTTATTTTGGTGGCCAATCTCACGATCTTTCTGCTGGGGGTGTTTTTGGAGTTTATTGAGATTTGCTTTATCGCCATGCCGCTGCTGGTGCCTGCGGCCCAGGCGCTCAATATCGATATGGTGTGGTTTGGGGTGGTAATGGCGCTAAACCTGCAAACGGCGTTTATCTCGCCGCCCGTGGGCTTTTCGCTGTTTTATCTGCAAAGTGTGGCTCCAGCGTCGGTGAGTACGGAAGATATTCACCGGGGAGCGTTACCGTTTATGGTCATTCAGCTGGTGGTGCTGGTACTGGTGATTGTGTTTCCCCAGACGGTGGGCTGGCTGGTAACGCGATCGCTGCAATAGTCTAGAGCAGATCACCAATTCTCCCTCTGCTCTCACAACCATCGGACTATGGATGACGATCTACGCTGGGTGCAGTGCTGAGGGCAGAGACTGGCCCCAGTGTTAGCTCCTGTAACTGGGTCTGGATATCGCGGGTGGCCATCCCTCGGGAATACAGCGAGACGTGGTGGGCAAGTAGAAGTCAGGGGGCCGCAGTATGGCGCTTTGGTTGGCGGATGCGATTGCTGTTCGGGTGCTTGGGTTTGCCATCTCAGGGTTAGAAGTCGAAATAGATGTAGGGCAGCGTCTCCGCTGGGGCCAGCAGCCAGGCCAACAGGCTAAATACCGGCACCAGCATGAGCTTCACCGGCCAGCTCAGCTCTAGCTTGAACCCTTGCTTGACCAGGTAAGACGCCGCCATCAGACCCACTACGCCCCACAGCAGCAGCAGCAGTTGGCTAAAGCTAAAGCCCAGGGATTCTAAATACACCAGCTGGCCAAACTGCGCGTCGGCGGGGGTGCCCCAGGCTCGCTGTAGGGCCAGGGTAAACTGCTGTGGATCGGGTAGGCGAAAGAACAACCAGCTAAAGAATACTAGCCCCTGGGTGAGCAGCCAACCTAGCCCAATGCCCGGCAGGGTGGGCCAAAACTCTTGTACGGGCGGGCGGGCCTTGCCTAAGGTCTGGGTCAGGCGATGCGCCACCAGCCCCGCTCCGTGGAGTGCCCCCCAGATGATAAAGCCCCAGTTGTTGCCGTGCCAAATGCCTGCAATCACCATCACAATCATGAGGTTGAGGCAGGTGCGCAATACCCCCCGCCGCGACCCTCCCAGCGGAAAGTACAAATAGTTACGTAGCCAGTCGCCCAGGGTCATGTGCCAGCGCCGCCAGAAGTCGGCCAGGCTGGTGGTGAAGTAGGGGGCGTCAAAGTTTTGGGGCAGATTAATGCCCATCAACAGGGCGCTACCCCGGGCAATGTTGACGTAGGCACTGAAGTCGATATAGAGCTGTAGGCCATAGGCAAAGGTGGCCAGCCAGATATCGGCGCTGCCCGCCCGCTCTAGATTATCAAAGCTGAGGTTGACCAAAATAGCGATATGGTCAGCAATTAGCAGCTTTTTGGTGGCCCCGTAGGCGATTAGCCACAGCCCTTCGACGGCGGTATTAAGGCTGGGCAGGGTCTGCTGCTCTACCTGGTCAATGAAGGGGTGAAACCGGGTAATGGGGCCGGAGATGAGCTTGGGGAAGTAGAACTTGTAGGCGGCAAAGTCAGAGAAATTGAGCGCCGCTGGGGAACCCCGGTAGACATCCACCAGGTAGGCAATGCACTCAAAGCAAAAGAAGCTGATGCCCAGGGGCATGACAATGCGGACAAGGGTACTGTCGGGGGCGGTGGGGAGGTCAATGCCCACCCAGCGCAGTAGCCCTTCGGCATACTTAAACCCCAGCAGCAGCAGCACGTTGATCACGATGCCGAGCCAAAGCAGGTGGGTACGGCGACGGTTCCAGCCTTTTTCGGCGATTTGCCAGCGGGGGTTGGGAATGCGCCAGTCGAGGGGGGTGGCGATCGCATTACCGATGAAAAACGTCACCAGCAGCACCGCTACCATCAGCAGCAGGTACTGTACCTGAATTGAGGCATAGAAAATCAGGCTGGCTACTATCAACAGCCACAGCCGCGCCTGGAGCGACTCCAGCGTCCAATAGACGCCGACGACGCTGATTAAAAATAGGGCGTAGACCAGAGACGGTAAGGTCATGGCGTCACCGGGGTGGTGGGGCGCGGCCAGGCAATCAGTGGATCTTGCCCTAGCTGGGTAGATACCTGGTAAGCGCCGTAGCGGTTGAGGTGGCTGGGGTCAGAGAAATAGTCGTAGCGTTTGGGCCACAGCTGGCCGAAGTCGCGGAAGAGGAAGCCTCCCTCGGTGGTCGATAGGGTGAGCATATGCTGCAAAAATTCTCGCTCGGCCTCCTGGCGGTAGTCGTCCAGGTATTCGTCGGTGAGGGGGGTGTTGATAAAGACGAGGGGGATATTTTGGGCTTGGGTGAAGCTCAGCAGGCTTTCAAAGGCCTGGGACTGTTGACCATCGAGCTGGAAGTTTTCGTAGTCGCCGTCGTAGAGGCCGGAAACGCGAGCATAGTCTTGGTAGTAGGTGGCGGGGTTAAACCGCACCGACAGGGCTAAGAAGCCATCGAAGTCGATGGTGCTGCCCGCAGGCATGGGGGCATCGAGCGCTTCTTCGCTGGTGCTGCTCGATTGGGGGGTAGCGGTGATCAACTGCTGCTGGAGCCAACTCTTGAGGCGATCGCGATCGCTGTGGATTGCCGAAAAACTGCCAATTTGGCTGCTGATCCACTCGTCCATGGCGGCATAGCTATTGGGCAATGACCCAGTCGGGGTGAGCTGGCCAGTGTCTTCGGCTGAAGTAGCCTCGGCCACCTCAGCGCGCTGATTGGCGACCTCTCGGTAACCGGGAGAGGCGGCAATGGCATTGTAGGTAACATCGAGCCGACCGCTATTGAAGGCCCGGGCCCCATCGGCCCAAATGATCAACTTGGGCAGTTGGTCAGGCTCCAGCACTTGGCGAATGATCAGGTCAACTACCTGAGCTGTGGCCCCATTGATGCCGAAGTTAAACACACTGATAGAGTCGTAGCCCAGGGTTGCTAGTTCCTGGCGTAGGGCCGCCGGATCGACCCCCCGCAGGGCACGGGAGCTGCCGATGACCATCACATCTGGGGGGCCAGATTGCTCTAGGTGCTGGTAGTAAAGGGCCAGCTTTTCATTCATCTGCTGGCTGTTAAAGGTTGAAAATGAGGCCTGATCGACCAGGGCGTCAACGGCCACTATGGGCTGCTTGGGACTAGTCGCCAAGGGATCGTCCTCGGCCCCAGTAAAGTTATCCTCTGACCAGTCTTCCTCCTGGGCTGTGGGCCAGTCGAGCTGGGCCAGGTCATTTTCTAAGGCATTTTCTGGAGACGCGGTGGGCGGTTCGAGGGTCACCACTTCGGCACTGGCCTGCTGGGCTGAGGGCACCACGATCTGCCCCAATAGCCAGTCGATTTGAACCGCCACCAGCACACCGACAGCAGCCCATACTACGGCTATTTTAAGGCCGTCTGAACGGCCCAGATTGGTGAGATTATCGACCCGATCGCCCAGATTGTCGTCGGTGACGCTGGCGCACAGCTGCGATCGCAGCAGCAGCCTCCGCCCCTGGGCGGACAGGTTTTGCATCCATTCGCTGAGGGCCTGGTCGTCGTCCTCTGCTTCGAGGTCGGTAGCGGTGACAGGGCCATCGGGGCGCACCAGCAGCTCGTTGACGTAGGTCTCTGAGGCGGTGAACTCGGGGGTGGCCTCGGGCACCAGCCGATCGCGGGTTAAGAAATCGTGACCATAGCTCCAGGCGGGCTGCGACTGGCCCGACCGCCGTCCATAGATGCGCACTCCCTCAATGCCAACGGGGCTGAGGTCTAACAGATATTGGTGAATAGGCGGGGCCACCAGGCGACGGCGAGGGGCTACCGGGCCGTCTACCATAACGTGCAGCAGCCCATCGCGCTGGAGCAGCTGTACCCGCTGACCCCCCGTCGCCAGGCGATCGTCGAGGCTGGGGTTGAGTAGACGGGTGAGCAAAAATGCGATCGCGGGCAGGTCGCCGGTCTGGCCCAGGTATTCGGGCGTATCGGCTAGGGCGCTGTGCTCGGTGGCCGGCAGATCGAGGTAATGCACCCAGGCGGGAGTGGCATCGGCGGTCACTTGTCCGTAGATCACCGCCCGGTGAATGCCCTGGGGCGCTAACTCATGCAACGGTGTCGTGAGAGCGTTTAGCACGGCCTCCTGATCGGCGAGGCCTTCGCCCTGGCGGGTGTCGTGGTCGCCACCCTGGGGAGAGCAGATCAGGTGCAGGGTGCCGTTGGTCAGCTCAGCGGTCACACCCAGGTGCCAGCTGGCCACCGCTGCCGACAGCAGCCGGGCGATCGCGTCGGTATCGCCCCAGCGGCCCCACTCCCGCAGCATTTCCTCGGGCGGGGTGAGATCGATGCGCAGGCTCCAGTCGGGCTTGGTTTCGCCCCGCACCTGCAGCAGCAGCACCGCATCTTTGAACTGAGTCAGCTGCAGCTGCCGCAGCCGCTCGGCGGTGGGTCGGGCAATCAGCGAGGGGTCAGGACTGTAAGTGGCTTCACAGAGAACCCACAGGCGCGAGATCGTGGTATCGGTATCTGCCTCGACATCGGTCTCAGCGGGCGACTCATTGTCGATGGCAATCGCCATGCGGTGCAGGCGGGCGGTACCCGGTATGGCCTTGATGCTCACCCACACGCCCACGTCAAGGCTGCTGAGGGTTTCGCTCAGGTACCAGGCAATGGCCTCGGGGTCACCCTTACGGGCCAGACTCAGGTTGGAGAGCACCATGACACCGTTGCCGCCATCGCCCAAAGACAGCTCGGGTTGCCCCTGGGTGTACTGCTCTAGCAGCGACTGGGTGGCTTTAATATCGGCTTCATCCTGGTTTTGCAGTACCAGCTGGGCCAGGTGGCGCTCTAGCCGATTGAGGTAAATAGGGGCCGTCCAATCGGGGGTGGGGACGTTGTCTAGGCGGCTGTATAGATAGAGTTGGTAGACCTGGGGGTAGTGCTGACGCACCAGCTCGTCGCCCCCTTCCAGTAGCGATCGCACCAGCTTTAGCAGTACCGCCGCTTGATCTAGGGCCGCCGGAGTTTCGCATAGTACATGCAGAATATTGCCCCGCAGCTTGACATGCAGCTCTGCCGTGGGCAACCCCATAGCCTCCTGTAACCAGCTCAAAACATTGGCGGCTGGCAAGTTAGAACTCAGCGTTGGATTTGATAGAGACACAGGCATAGGAGGCAGTAAGGGCTGGTTGGGGCCACGCTCCTGAATTGTGAATAGCGCCCGTCGGCGTAGTCGGTTTAATTTATACCAACTCCAGCGGCAATCAGCCGATTTCTTTGGGGTAATTTGAAAAACTTTAGGTCATTTTCTCCAACTCAGCCGGATTAATTCGATTGTGAGCAAGGCCCTAAACCTGAAATCTTAGATAATTCTGGGCGAGCCGGGGGCTACTTATCTACTATATTTAGTATATTTTTTATTCTCCACGCTAGCAGTTGGCCTAGCTGGATGATCGAGGCCTATGACCCCTAGGGCTGACCCCAACCCTAGGTTGACGCGCTCTCGTTCCGACGACGCTCTCTTTCTACATTATGACAATGTCTAGTCAATCTGCTTCAGCCTCGGCCAGAGGCGAGTCCATGGGCCAATACTCCATGGGCCAATACACTGACATTATGGTGGGCTTGCTGGTGCCGCCGCTGCTGCTGGGGTTACTGGTTGGCCGCGCCTTGGCCGATGGTCTGACCCAGGCCGGTCTGGCCAGTGAGCAAATCTTTGCTGGGGAGCGGCTGCCCAACTTGAATGTACCGCAGACGATGTCTGCCACCGACGACGAGCCCTGATATCGGGGTTTGAGTCAAGTCGGCAAACGCCCTAGTGTTAGTCGATTGGCTACTCTGACCCGCAGATGCGATCGCTGTAACGTTTCAAAATGTTCATCTATATAAACTTCTTCCAAACAGGGTAATCCTATAGAATCTTTGCGATATCCCCGTTCTCTCTCTGCCATACCCATGAGTTCAACGCTCCATTCCTCCGGGGATACCCGGCCTGCAACTCAGACCACTGTCGTTAGCCCTTTGGACCCGGTGGCGGAGCAGCCCTCCCGGCAAGATCTGCTACTGCGTCATCGGCTGCGGGTGATCGAGGATCTGTGGGAGAATGTGCTGGAGCATGCCTGTGGCCCCCAGCTACTCAAGCTACTACAGCAGCTGAGGCAGATGTGTTCCCCCGAAGGACAGGCCCCGACCGCTGCCGAGGCGCGGGTCAAAGCCGTGGTCGAGGTGGTCGAGGCGCTAGATCTCGAAGACGCCATTCGCGCTTCGCGAGCCTTTGCGCTCTATTTTCAGCTCATCAACATCGTTGAGCAGCACTACGAGCAGCGAGGGCAGCAGCAGCAGTATCGGGCTGCCTACGAATCGTCAGAACTGGCTCAGCGATCTGAGCAAGGCCCCTTTGCTGGCATGCCTCGGGGCAGAAACGACACTAATTCTCCAGAACCTCAAAGCAATTTGTTTCAGGCTGACCTGCTGACCCGCAGCATCGCCGACCCCCACGGTAGTCGCAAAGAAGCCGGTACCTTTCACTGGCTGTTTCCGACGCTGAAGCGGTTGAATGTGCCCCCCCAGGTGATTCAAAACCTGATCGACCAGCTCGACGTCAGGCTGGTCTTCACGGCCCACCCGACCGAAATTGTGCGTCATACCATTCGCGATAAGCAGCGTCGCATCGCCAGTATTTTGCGCCAGATGGATCACGCCGAAGACAGTGCCCAAAACCTGGGCCTAGACTCGTCGTGGGAAATTGAAGAACTCAAAGAACAGCTCACCGAAGAAATTCGTCTCTGGTGGCGCACCGACGAGCTGCACCAGTTTAAGCCCTCGGTGCTCGATGAAGTTGACTATACCTTGCACTACTTCAACGTGGTGCTGTTTGAGGCCTTGCCCCAGCTCTATCAGCGGTTTGAACGGGCGATCGCCACCACGTTCCCCGAGCTCGATCCACCCCGCCACCGCTTCTGTCGGTTTGGCTCCTGGGTCGGCTCCGATCGCGATGGCAACCCCTCGGTTACCCCTGAAGTGACCTGGAAAACGGCCTGCTACCAGCGCAACCTGGTATTGGTGAAATACATTGCCTCCATCGAACGCCTGGTGGAGCTGCTGAGTCTGTCACTGCACTGGAGCGAGGTGCTGCCTGAGCTGCTCGAATCCCTGGAACAAGACCAGGTGAAAATGCCCGATATCTACGATGAGCTGGCGATTCGCTACCGCCAAGAGCCCTACCGCCTGAAGCTGGCCTACATCAAGCAGCGCCTCCAAAATACGCACGATCGTAGCCGTCGGCTCTATAAGAGCGACCCCTTTGCCGACCACTCCAACGACCCCAACGGTGTGCCCATCTACCGCTATGGGCACGAATTTTTGGCCGACCTGCGGCTAATTCAGCGCAACCTCGAAGCTACCGGGCTCAACTGCCAAGACCTCAGCATCCTGATCTGCCAGGTCGAAATCTTTGGCTTTAACCTGGCCCAGCTCGACCTCCGCCAGGAGAGCACCCGCCACTCCGACGCCCTCGACGACATCACCCAGTACTTGCAGATTTTGCCCCAGCCCTACAGCGACCTGCCCGAGGCCGAGAAAATCACCTGGCTGGTCAGCGAGCTCACCACCCGTCGCCCCCTCACCCCCCGCGAGCTGCCCTTTTCCGACAAGACCCGCGAGACCATTGCCACCATGCACATGGTGCGGCAGCTCCACCAGGAGTTTGGCCCCGACATCTGTAGCAGCTATGTGATCAGCATGAGCCACACCGTCAGTGACCTGCTGGAGGTGTTGCTGCTGGCCAAAGAAGCGGGCCTCTACGACCCCTCTACCGAGCTCAGTAGCCTTCAGCCCGTGCCCCTGTTTGAAACCGTCGAAGACCTGCAGCGGGCTCCAGCGGTAATGGACGAACTCTTTCGGCTCCCCCTCTACCTGAACATGCTCCAGGGGCGGGCGTCTCAACCTGCTGACCAGGGGCCAGGGTGGGTGGCCGAGCCGCCCCCAGTCCCCCTGCAAGAAGTCATGCTGGGCTATTCTGACAGCAACAAAGACTCGGGCTTTCTCAGCAGCAACTGGGAGATTCACAAGGCCCAGCAATCACTCCAGACCACCGCCGATCAGTACGGCGTCTCCCTGCGCATCTTCCACGGGCGCGGCGGCTCGGTAGGGCGCGGCGGCGGCCCCGCCTACGAAGCGATCTTGGCCCAGCCGGGGCGCAGCATTAAGGGACGCATCAAGATCACCGAGCAGGGCGAGGTGCTGGCCTCCAAGTACAACCTCTCTGACCTGGCCCTCTATAACCTGGAGACAGTCACCACCGCCGTGATGCAGGCCAGCCTGTTGAGCAACAGCGTCGATGACATCCAGCCCTGGAAAGACACCATGGAGGAGTTGGCGACCCGTTCCCGCACCCATTACCGCCAGCTGATCTACGAACAGCCCGACCTGGTCAATTTCTTCCACCAGGTCACCCCAATTCAAGAGATCAGTCAGCTCCAGATCAGCTCTCGCCCCTCCCGGCGCGGCGGCAAGAAAGACCTGGGCAGCCTGCGGGCCATTCCCTGGGTATTTAGCTGGACCCAGGCCCGCTTTTTGCTGCCCTCCTGGTACGGGGTAGGCACTGCCCTGCAAGAGTTTCTCGACGAAGCACCCGAAGAGCACCTCAAGATGCTGCGCTACTTCTACAGCAAGTGGCCCTTCTTTAAGATGGTGGTCTCTAAGGTCGAGATGACCCTGGCCAAGGTTGACCTACAAATTGCCGAGCACTACGTGCGCGAGCTCACTCATCCTGACGATATGGAGCGGTTTTTGAAGCTGTTTAGCTCCATTTCCCAGGAGTTCTATCTGACGCGGGACATGGTGCTGCGCATTACCGACAACGAACGCCTGCTGGATGGCGACCCCGACCTACAGCGATCGGTCTACCTGCGCAACGGCACCATTGTGCCCCTGGGCTTTTTGCAGGTGGCGCTGTTGAAGCGGCTGCGCCAGTACAAAGACCAGGCGGCGACGGGCATCATTCGATCGCGCTACAGCCAGGGTGAGCTGCTGCGGGGGGCACTGCTGACCATCAACGGCATCGCCGCCGGGATGCGGAATACAGGCTGATGCCAGGACCCAAGGCTTCAGTAGCTGAGTTGGAAATTCATTATCAGCAAGATTTGCGAGATCGAGTGGAAGCCAGAGTTAAGCTGTTGGAGGCTAGGTAGCTGCTGCGGCTGGGCAATATTGTAGTTGTTGTAAAATCTGCCGTAACTCAATATCACGCTCCTCTTGAGGACAGATTGAATTTCAGTTCTCTGCTAGGGTTTAGAATTAGAGTACATAGGCAGATAGGTACACATATGAGCTATGAGCCATCAGAGACTGGCCAAGATCAGTCGAACGAGCAAGACAGAGCGGCTAAGCCTAAGATCAGAATTAACCGAAAGGGAACTCCTTACGTACGCCCTAAAGATATTTACGAGAGCGAGTCGGGATTGCGACAGATAAAGGCAACCTCGCGGATCCAAATCAGCCGAAATGTAAAACGAGGGGAGGTGAATGGCTAGTTGTTTGGCGCAAATCAACTGATTTTACCCCTACTGGGTGGATATCTGTTCCTAACGCGCTGTGCAGTCACAAATTATGTAGCTAAACAGTCATCAGGGAATCGCCTGTTGTTTGATTCTGCTGTAGCGGGAGCGGTGCTCTTTTCCCTTGCTGTCATCCTAGTATCTCTTTGCAAAGATTTTATTCCAGGTTGTGCAGATCTTCTAGGGCGGTTCTTTCCTTCCAGTTATTCATATTTAGACTCTGCAGCCTTAGCTTTTTTGCTAGGGCCTTTGGGATCGTGGCTTATTAATCGCTTTAAGAAAGAAGGCTGGACAATTACTAATATCCAAAAGTTTGGTAGCCCAATTCAGGTTTTTCAAGCAAAAGCGCTGTCGGAAAACCGACAAGTATCAATCACACTTAATAGCGGCAAAGTATACGTCGGTTTTATTTCCCAGCTTAACGAATCTCTGAAGGGTGAAGATTATTTGCTACTATGGCCTCTGCTTTCGGGCTATAGAGACAAGGAAGATAAAATAGTGGTGTTTACAACTAACTACGCTGCTGTTTATGAAGCAATTCGAGAGCAGCCTAATGCCTTTGCCATGATTGATGTTAAAGACTTTCAGTTAGTCTTGCCAATCAATGATTTAGAGTCCATCAGCATTTTTGATCCCAATGTATATGCTTGTTTTCAAGATTTTGAGACTCCCGACCGGCTTGGTTGATTGTACTGCGCTGATAGTCTAGCTAGGAATGGCTGATGGGAATGCATGTAAATTCAGTGCCTGCGTACTATTAAGCTGCTGAAAGTAAAGGAGAATAGGAGATTCGATCTCTTGACATCTGCGATGCGATTGTCCTCTGTTTTCGAAGTTAGCTACAGCTTTAATGCCCTCAAAGACGCAGCTTAATCTTTACCCAAACCGTAGGCAATTTTGTAGGCGCGTCAATGCGATCGTGATATCGAATTCAGATTAGAGCGATTGCAGATCTCTTGTAGTTGGGTTGACAAAGTAAACCCAATAGAAACTGTCTATCCATCGCAGGTTGCAGGTTTGCAGATCGTTGATTACTACCTTTGGGCACTGCAACGCCTTTATGAGCGAGAGGAAGAAAAATTCTTTAGCCTGCTTGCCCAAAAGTACAGGCTGATTATGGATCTGGACGACAGGCGCAATAAACCTTATGGAGAGTGGTACAGCGATCGTAATCCATTGACACTGGAAAAGCTAAGAGGGGCTAGGTCTAAGTAGGGTTTCCACTCAGACACACGGCATGAAGCCGACGTTCGACCCTCTATATACTAGTCTACCTTGTATGAATCAACACCATAATCCAACCCTTTATTCTAGCGTATTTGTATTTCATTTAAGAGGTGCATTCTCATCCGAAGGCGGAAGATTACTGAGCACACTTTGAGCCACCAGAGTTTCGATAGACGGCTTGGTTGCTGCTGTGGCCTCAACGGGCATCTTAGCCGTTTTGTCAGTCCACCTCCGGTCAAGCGAGTTGCCACGTCAGCTCCTGCCCTGCCCAGAGAGGCACGAGCCCTGCTTCAACAAACGGCACTTCGTCAGGAACCCGCCAGGTCGTTTTGGTCAGGGTAATCTGCTCGGTATTGCGCGGTAGTTGATAAAAATCTGGCCCATAGAAGCTGGCGAATGCCTCCAGCTTGTCCAGGGCATCAGCGCTCTCAAAGGCTTCGGCGTATAGCGCCATGGCGTGCAGCGCCGAATAGCACCCGGCGCAGCCACAGTCACTTTCTTTGCTGTCGCGGGGGTGGGGAGCGCTGTCGGTGCCGAGAAAAAACTTGGGATTGCCAGAGGTGGCGGCCTGTAGCAGGGCCTGACGATGCCGCTCTCGTTTCAAAATTGGCAAGCAATAAAAATGGGGGCGAATGCCACCTTTAAAGAGGATATTGCGGCTAAACAAGAGATGTTGTGGAGTGATGGTGGCCGCGATCTGGGGGGTAGCTAAGACGAACTCCACAGCCTCTGTGGTGGTAATGTGCTCCAGCACCACGCGCAGGTTGGGAAAGCGCTGCTTGAGGGGAATCAGATGTTTCTCGATAAATGCTTTTTCGCGATCAAATACATCCACCGCTGGATCGGTCACCTCGCCGTGGAGTAACAACGGCAGGTCTACCTGCTGCATCACGTCAAATACGCGATCGCAATTGCTCATATCCGTCACGCCGAAGTCTGAATTGGTCGTGGCCCCCGCCGGATAGTACTTGACCGCTGTGACAAACGGCGATGCTTTGGCCGCGACAATCTCTTCGGCGCTGGTGTTATCGGTGAGGTAGAGGGTCATCAGAGGCTCAAACGATTGGCCCGCTGGCACGGCAGTAAGGATGCGATCGCGGTAGGCGGCGGCATCGGCCACCGTGCGCACGGGTGGCTTCAGGTTGGGCATGATGATGGCGCGGGCAAACTGACGCACCGTGTGGGGCAACACCGCCTTGAGCGCTGCGCCGTCGCGCAAGTGCAAATGCCAGTCGTCGGGCCGGGTGATGGTGAGTTCTTGCATCTTGCCATCATAAAACAGCTTGTTCGGGGTCGATGGCGGCAGAGGGAGAGCCATGATCCAGGAAGCATCCTCAACCCGGGCGTCAGTTTACGATTTCCTACTGGATTTACCGCCGAGAATCATTGTGTACGACAATTATCTCCAGTTTTTGTTGTGCTGGGGGTAGGCATATGAAGCGTCGCAATTTAGTGAAGACGGCAGCCTACGGTACTGCCGCAGCGGCGACGGCTAGCCTCACCGCCTGTGCCCAGGGCTCAGATCCAGCGGTAGATGGGGCCAGTGACAGCGAGTTGCCGCGCATCGACTGGCAAATGGCCACCAGCTGGCCTGCGGCCCTCGATGTCATTTTAGGTGGAGCCCAGACCTTTGCCGATCGCGTCAGCGCTATGAGCGGCGGCAGGTTTACCATTTCGCCGCGCTCGGCGGGCGAGATTGCCCCGCCCCTAGAGGTGCTGAACGTGGTGTCTCAGGGGGCGGTGCCCTGTGGCCATACGGCGTCTTACTACTACATTGGCAAGAGCCCGGTGATGGGGTTTGGGGCCAGCCTGCCCTTTGGGTTGACTCCCCAGCAGCAAAACGCCTGGCTCTACGATGGCGGTGGTCTGGCGAAACTTCAGGAATTTTATGCGGGCCAGTTCAATGTCATCCAGTTTCCGGCGGGCAATACCGGGGCGCAGATGGGGGGCTGGTTTCGGCGCGAAATCTCCAGCATCAGCGACCTGGCCGGGCTGAAAATGCGGATACCGGGGCTGGGCGGCCAGGTGATGAGCCAGCTGGGCGTGACGGTGCAGACGTTGCCCGGAGGCGAAATTTTTCAGGCGCTGCAAACCGGGGCAATTGATGCCGCCGAGTGGGTTGGCCCCTACGATGATGAAAAACTGGGCCTCAATCGGGTGGCGCAGTACTACTACTATCCCGGTTGGTGGGAGCCCGGCAGCACCCTGGAGGTGCAGATTAACCTCGACGAGTGGAACAAGCTGCCGGAGGTATACCAGGCGATCGTGAAAACGGCGGCCTTTGAAGCCAATTTAGAAATGCTGTCGCGCTACGAGACCCGCAATAATGCAGCGCTCCAGCGGTTAGTGGAGGGCGGGGTAGAGCTGCGGGAGTACAGTGCAGAGATTTTAACCGCGGCCCAGGAGGTCACCTTTGACCTCTATGACGAGTTTGCCGCCAGCGATGCTGACTTTAAGGCCATCTACGATGACTGGCGCGGCTTTCGCGATCGCATCTATGCCTGGAACCAGCTCAACCAGAGTGCCTTCGAGCGCTTTGTCTACAACAACCCGAAGCCAAGCTCTACTTGAGGCCTAGAACGCCGGTACAGAAACCCGGTTTCTCGGCCAGAATGCCAGTCATGCCGTTAGGGCAGTGACAAAGAAACCGGGTTTTTAGCCATACTGTACCGATGCCCTAGTAGTTAGTAAAACCAACACGGCTTTGATATATGCCATATCCAGGTAATGGTAAAGCTGTACCAGCCAGACTGTGCTGAGTCTACAAAACCCGAGTTAGAGCCGTTATTTTAGAAATTTTGGCCGATTCTAACCCAGCCAAGTCCTCGGACAACACCCAGCCATCTTTTTTCAGCTTGGCGAGCACAAACAAAATCTCGTCTTCCCTGTCGTCGTATTTGCCATCGATGTCAAAGCGACGGGCGCTCAAGAAGTCATGCAGATGCCAAACCTCGTCAATAGAGGTGACCTGGCCCGCTGTTTCGCGCACGACCTTGATTAGAGACTCTAACTCGCGCTGCTGGGCCGCGCTCAACGCCGCCTTAGCGATGGTTTTTTCCTGAGTTGACCACCGATTTTCAGTCACCTGTTCCATGAATTATTGAGAGAATTAATCAACTACTTTAATATCTCTCAATATTAGAATACTTTACAGAACTTTGCATTATCCTCAGGTTTTAGTCAAAGCCCAACCAGCAAACCGCCCCTTGTCTCCGCAAGGGGCGGCCAATCAACAGCCTGTCAACCTCAATCAGCCAGGGCTAGCGGGCTAGATTCAGGAGTTCCTTAGGAGACGCCAGCAGGTCAATGGCGACGAAGAAGATTTTGCCCTCTGGGTTGAGCAAAAACCGCCAGGCAATATTCATGCCCACCCCGGCCCCAAACCAAGGGGTTTGGCATTTGCCCGTCACCTTGATTTGGGTAAAGCCATCCTCGGCTGGTTCAGATACCCCCCGCTCAGGGATCAGCTTCAAATTCTGGCATTCTTCCTTAAAGAACCGCAGAACGCTCTCTTTGCCTACGATAGGCTTGCGGAAGGGGGGCTGTAATGCGCCATCGGCCACGAATAGCTCAATCAGAGCGTCAAAATCGTTGGCGTTGAGGTTATTCATGTAGGACAAGACGGTTGGATTATCAACGCCTTCAATGGTGACCTTCGTGCGCTGGCCTATATCCTGAGGGGGCGTCACGGGTTCAGCCACTCGCTGGTACGACCCCAAGTTGCTCGTATCGAAGCCCATATCTACCACAGCATTACGCAGTACCGTAATCTGCTGGCCCGACTCTAGGTTCCTGATCGCTTGCAGCACGGCTGCGGCGTTGGCAGATTGCTTATAGCCTTCCGGAATGGGGGCAACTTTTCCTTCCTCCATCCACTGACCTAAACGGTACCAAAACCCTAATTTGATGTTTGGAGACCATGCTGCATAGGCACGACCGATGGGAGTATCGGCCCGATTGGCTAAGTCGCACATCACCTGCGACTGCTGCTGGAAGGGCATCTTCCGAATCTCTTCCAGGGTGGGCTCGGCAAATTGCATGCTGGCCGCACCGGGAGCCGCAATCGTGATAGCCTTACCCATCTCTAAATAAGCAAACCAAATCAGGGCTAACTGGTCTTCAGCATTGAGCTGACTAAATCGGGCGATCGTTGCAGGTACAGCATCGGCACTCAGGGTGCTGGGAAAAATGGACCGAGCTGAATCAATTGTAAAGGGCATATTATGCCTCCATTAAGGGCTATAACTAAACCTCAACCCTGCTAAAAGCTAAGGAAATCTATCAAAATCTAGACTATGCAAAAGCAAACTCTATTGATACAGAGATTTTAAGTAAGCATAGGATTTGTTGACATTATACATCTTGACACTCCTTTTCCTTTACCAAGTTATTCATGGTTTTCTCTTTTCTGACGATAGAGAATTTTCTAAGGAGACATCAAAATCTATTCAAAGTTACCAGGGCGCAAAGCTCTTATCTCCCGTACGTAACACTTGCCAAGATATTTTGATACTTAGGAAAGTTATCGGTAAGTCGCACTTTCATTGAAATGCTTCTATGTCACGTATTGAATTGAGATGCAGAAAAGCTGAGTAAACACTATGCCTTGCTGCTCCTGTAAACTTGAGGCAGTTGATACCAGGGCAAATGAGGATGTAGATGATGCTCTAAGTGATAACCAAAATGGTAGCAAGTGATGAACGACCAGAAAACTGGCAGATTAATGCTCTTAATACCGTGACAATATTCAGATGAATTACCACCCTGTCGATGGGGCAGAAAAATACCAAAGGTGAACAGCTGCAAAGAACTGACTACCATGGGAATAATCCAAAAAAGCATCACATTAGCCATTGAGACGTGGCACGTCATGAAGGCACAGAAAATTGCGCCAATGCCAATCAAAGATACCCAAACCTGTCCATCTGCCTGATACGTCACCATGAATTTGATATACCAAGCCCAGAAACCTTTTATCTCTCTACTGTGATGATCAGGATCTCGTTTGGTCGCAGGAAAGCGATGGTGAAGTCGGTGGTTTTTAGCCAGTAGCCGATAGGGTAACAGTGCGTATAGACATGAGGTTACGTACCCAAAGGCATCGTTAAGCCTGGGATAGCCAGAAATATTGTTATGAATGGCCTCGTGGGTAACAATGAATAAACCCGTGTGCAAGAAGGTTCTAACAAAAACCCCAAAAAGCAACCAGGTGGCCTGGGTTTGGACATTGAACAGAGTAAGTGCACCTGCCAAACTAACGAACCACATTAGTAAAATCAAGCTAGCCCAATAGAGGCTCAAGTGAGCCTGATTAAAGCTGCCGCAGTGGCGAGATATCCATTGACTGACCATACGTATTCATGACTCCATCCCGGTCAAGCTACTCTTCTATGAGCGCTTCTAAGGTGAAGTCGATATCTTTGCCGATACCCCAGGCTTCCTTGAGAATTTCGCGGAACGTGGTGGTTTGGTACAGCATGGCTTCTCGCAACTGGACAAGGAGAGTCTTGGCATCTGCTGGGGAGAGAGTTTGAACCTGAGTTTCAAAGACCTGAAGCTCAAACTGCTGCTCTAAAGTCAGTTGTTCACGAATATCCATAGTTGACTTTCCACGATGTGTAACATCATTATAACGCAATATAAATTTTATTGAAGATCCCGGCACTAATATCTACCTTCCGTGTTAAACCCCAGTAGATTTCTGTCGCCCTCTGGAGCTTTGGTTCTCCAGTCCAGATTTTGAAGCCTAGGGCAGCCAGAAGTCGGGCAACCCCTTTAACCCCTGCCGCACCCAGCGGTTGGCAGCCCGTAGCGCCTGAATATGGGGCTCATCCGGAATCACTGGCAAGATCTCCGCAGGCTGTCCCTGGCCTAACGTCGCGATCGCCCGGTTCGCCGCCTCTAGCCCGGTCACATAGGCTTTCTCTTGCGACCAAGAGCCGTGGCGAGTCACAATCCAGTCGCCCGCCATAAACAGGTTGTCGAAGCTGGTGGTGGCGGGCAGCAGGTAGCGGTAGCTGCCGGGGGCAAAGTGGGTCACCCCCTGGGGAATGCGCACCACGGCATGGTCGATAATCTTTGCGTCACCAAAGGCAGAAATACACCCCGCCAAATCCTGCTGCACCTGCCCTAGCACCTGGTCATCATCCAGGGCTAGCAGCTGGTTGGCGTGATAGTAGTCAGCCTCGACCACGGTGCCGGGCTCGTCGCGGTACTCGTCGTGGAGGGCGTTGAGATCAAAGAAGGTCCAGCCCGTGGTGGGGTGAAAGCCAAAGCAGGCGTTGGAGGGCAGGGGGATATCGATCTTGCGATCGCACCACAGCCGCGTGGCCAGCACGTCGATCGCGCCCAGGTTACGGATATCGCGAAATTCCTGGCGATCCCTCAATGCCTGCGACTGCTCCACAATCTTCTTCAGCCCGCTAATGCCCACCGCAAACACCACCGCATCGGCGTCAAACACCTCGTCACCGCAGACCACCGCCGTAATTTGGTTATCTTCCACCGTCACATCTGACACCCGATGGTTGGCCAGAATCTTGCCCCCGGCCCGCTCGATCGCCTCCGTCCAGGGCCGAAAGATCTGCGCCCCCACCGTACCCCGACACCAGCGCACGTCAAAGTCGGGCTGGTGAGCCAGAATGAAGTAGTAGAGCATGCCCAATGCCGCCGCCGCCGAGCACTGTTCCCCCGGCGCAAATAGCCCTACCAGCAGCATGGGCTCGAACGATTCGTGGTAAAGCCGGGCCGATACGCCGTACTGACGAAACAGTTCGCGGGCGGTGATGCGATCGTACTTTTGCCAGGCCTCGTCGGAATTATCAAAATCAATCAGCGCTTGCAGCAGCGGCAGAGCCGACAGGCGATCGATCAGCGGCAGCCGCTTGAAGTCGGTATAGAGAAAGGTCCCCAGCGGCGTGGGCAGATAGGGCTGGGCCTGAAACAGCGGCGACTCGACCTCTAGCCCCTGGGGCGAATACTGGGCCGATCGCGTCCACTGGGTAAAGGGCTGAATGCCCAGATGATCCGTTAGGGCGAAAATATTGCGGTAGGGATACCAAAACCCGTGAATACCCGCCTCGACAGCGCGACTCTGGGCGGTTTGCCAGCCTGCCACCAGGCCACCGGGGTAGGCTCCAGCCTCAAGTAAAGTAACCGCGTAGCCCTGGCGGGCCAGATGGTAGGCCGAGCCCAAGCCTGCCCAGCCCGCGCCCACCACCACTACCCGCTTCTGCCCGTCCTGTTCCATGGTCATGGTCTACCCATCGCGTTTGTGACTCTCTTTACCCTAAGTCATTGAGCCTATGGTGCCGCCATCCCAGCCGAGCCGATAAAGTAAAGGGGATCGCCTCTGCCAATTACAGAGCCATCATGCCAAGACCAGATATCAATGACGGCGGCCCTAGGCGACGAGACCTGCTGGGCTTCATCGGCGGCACCATGCTCGTTTCGCTGTTTGGATGTTTCCGTCAGCTCTCTGGCTCTGCTGGTGGCTCTGCTGCCATGAGCGACACCTCTGCCCAAGCTTCGCCAGAGGCGGCGGGGCAACCAACCTGCACTGTGCGTCCGCAACAGACGGCAGGCCCTTTCTTTGTGGATGAAGGGCTGAATCGTTCTGATATTCGCCCTGACCCGACGACGGGTGCGGTCAAACCCGGCCTACCCCTGACGCTCCAGTTTCGGGTGTCGCAGGTGGGTAGCAATGCCTGTCTACCACTGGCGGGGGCAATGGTCGATGTCTGGCACTGTGACGCCGCCGGGGTTTACTCAGACGTGGCCGATCGCCGGGCCAGCACCGTAGGGCAGAAATTTCTGCGCGGCTCTCAAGTCACCAATGCTGACGGAATAGCCGAGTTCATCACGGTTTATCCGGGGTGGTATCCGGGTAGAGCCGTGCATATTCATTTCAAAATTCGCGGTAGTTCGGTAGCTGGGCAGAACTACGAATTTACCTCACAGCTTTACTTTGACGATGCCCTCAGCGATCGCATCTATGCCCAGGCTCCCTACCGCGATCGCGGCCAACGCCCCACCCGCAACTCGAACGACGGCATCTTTCGCAGCGGCGGCGAGCAGCTAACCCTGCCGATTGCCCAGGCTGAGGAGGGCTATATAGGACGCTTTGAGATTGGGCTGGAGCTGGAGCCATAGCTAAAGAACGAAAAGAGAAGACAGAAGAACGAAAAGAAAGCGCTCTATGCCGAGGTTGCTAGCGATCTATAGCGTTGTGCAAGTGAAACAAGTACGCTCTGTTCCCTGTCACCTACTCCCTGTTCCCTTTGGACTGTACTTAATCAACATGAATAAGGCTGTAGCCTGTCCTAACCAGCTGTTCATTTACTATGTATCTCTACAACTGAGGACAAATTCCGTTTCAGGCCATGTATAGCCATCGCCAGGAGGGTTAGGACGTTGCAGGATTCCCAAAGCGATGGCTACATGCCAGTGCGCTGCCCCAGTTCTTGCTGTTGGCGGTTGCCCGTGTCCTAAGCGAACTAGCCATCACTATACAGTCAGCCAGAAGTAAGGTTGTGGAGGTGCAAAAAGGCAGCCACCTCATGGGGGGTGGGCTGGGCCGCGATCGCCCCCGGTTTCAGCGTCGTTAGCGCCCCTACAGCGCTGGCGTAGCGCAAAACCTCCTCGATCTGCTCAGCGTGCTGAAGACAATCCCACCCCCGCTGACAAAGCTGGTGAATCACTCCGGCCAGAAAGGCATCCCCGGCCCCGGTGGTGTCGAGGCTGTCAACGGCAAAGGCGGGTAGGGTGACGCTGTGGTGCTGCGTGGCGCAGGTGCTGCCGTTGCCGCCATCGGTGAGCAGCACCGCCTGGGCGCGAGGGAACTGCCGACAAATATCGGCGGCATCGTCGGTATTCAGCAGCCACAGGGCTTCTTCGCGGGAGAGCTTGAGCAGGTTGGCCGCCGCGAGAAATTCTCGAATTGTTTTGGGTGCGGTCTCCAGAACAAGCCAAAACACCGGACGCCAGTTCAGATCAATAACCAGTTTGGCTCCCGCTTGCTGAGCCCGATCTCGCGCCCGTGCCATAGCGCGGGCGGTGGTGGGGTAGGCCAGCCCCAGCGTACCCATGACCAGATAGTCTACGCCGCTAAAATCCACGGTGTCGATCCATTCAGGGGAGAGGTAGGCGTCGGCAAAGGCGGTGGGGTCGGGGGTACTAAAGCCGATGAATTTGCGATCGCCGGTTGTGTTTCTCGTTACCAGTACCGTCCGGGTCAGAGCCTCAACGACTCGCTGGATCTGACACTGCACTCCTTGCTTCTGCAAAACTTGGAGCAGCCAGTCGCCCAGGTTATCCTGGCCTAAGGCGCTGACCACGCGAGTGGGGGTGCCCAGTTTGGCGATCGCCGCCGCAACATTGGCCGGTGCTCCACCGGGATAGTCAGTCCAGTTCTGGGTATTGTTCTGGACGGCGACACCGACTTGAAACAGTCGATCAACTAAGCACTCGCCCAGGCAGACTACAGGTTCTGTCATTATGTTCTCCTGATTATTCTTGTCCGTTGATGCCGCTAACGCTATGTGACACACCACTCCGCTCAATTAAGCGATGAATATTCTCTTTATTTGCAGCCGCAACCAGTGGCGCAGTCCGACAGCAGAGGCAGTATGGCGCAAATATCCAGGCATCAGCGTGCGATCGGCAGGGACTAGCCCCAAAGCCAAGAGAACGGTGACCGCTAGCGATATTGACTGGGCCGACATCATTTTTGCAATGGAGTCCAAACATCAGCAACGGTTGCGGGCAGAGTTTCCGCAACTACTCCACCACAAACGCATCGAGGTACTGGACATACCAGACGAGTATCACTATATGGATTTTGAGCTGATCGAAATTTTCGAGGCCGAAGCGGAACGATTCTTAGCTGAATCTTCCTGAAGGGCGATTTGCCAACCCGAAGGTGCGCGACCAGCTGTCTCGGCTATGTCTGAACGGTTCCGATAAGATACCCAAGTTCATACTTGGAAGCCTGAGGGACAAGCTAGCGCAGGGGGAATCGATAACCTATTTAAGCTTTGCGATCGCGCTCTGGTTGCGCTACCTCAACGGTACGGATGACCAGGGGCAGCCGCTGCCCATTGATGACCCAATGTCGCCACTACTCACAGAAAAAGCGCTGATTGGAAAAGACGATCCGACACTGCTACTCAACATCGAAAAAATCTTTGGTAACTTGTCTGAGCCTTCAGCGTTTGTAGCTACCGTCACCCATCATCTCCAACAGCTCTATGCGCTGGGAACATGGGAAACGGTGTCTAGGCTTTTATCGAACTAGCGCTTTTACGCTCCTGGTTCGCTCATTTTTAGATGAGGTTAGCCAATTGGGTTAGGTTTGGGCTATGAATACTCCCCTAACCGTCATCACAGAACGGGTTGACGATATTCCCCTGCTACTGGCCCAACTGCAGCGGATGGAGGTGCAACCCCTACTCGACCACTACTTTCCTACCCACGGGAACTGGCAAGGACTCAGCTTGGGGCAGGTGGCCGTGGTCTGGCTGAGCCATATTTTATCCCAAGCGGATCACCGCTTGAACCCTGTTCAAGCGTGGGTGGGTCGACATCAAGAAACCCTGCAACTGGGTATACAGCAACCGGTTCGCGCCCTTGACCTGAGCGACGACCGATTAGAAAGCGTGTTGCGATATCTCAGCGATGATGCCGGCTGGGCGTTGTTTGAACCGGCTCTGAATCAACGTCAGATTCAGGTGTATGACCTGCACCCGGAACGGTTGCGACTGGATAGCACCAGCATCAGCGGCGATTGGAGTGTCAATGAGGCTGGGCTGTTTCAGTATGGTCATAGCAAAGACCATCGCCCTGACCTGCCCCAACTGAAGCTGATGCTCGCGACCCTAGATCCACTCGGGCTGCCGATAGCGACCGAGATTGTTGCCGGGCATCGAGCCGACGACCCCCTTTACATACCCGCCATCGAGCAAGTACGTCAGACCCTGCGCCAGTCCGGGTTGCTCTACGTCGGGGACAGCAAGATGGCCAGTTTGAGTACCCGCTGCTTTCTCCAGGCCACGGGTGACTACCTTAACGGGTGACAACGTACCTAAAGAGCTTGCTGCATCAGGGATAGAGCATAGAGACCACGCTGAAAATAGCGATGTTTATGGGGTTTGAGCGCTATCAGTTGGAGTGCCCAGTCGGTCCATAACT
>NZ_JADEWX010000081.1 GCF_015207395.1 Nodosilinea sp. LEGE 07088 | reverse complement strand
CTCCTCACCCTCTCACCCCCTCACCCATCCACTTCTCCCCATGCCGCATCGTCGGCGATGTAGTAGAAGCTCTAGAAGTCGAAGCCGCGCGGTTGATAGATGAGGTACTGCACACAACCACTGCCTCTCACCCTAGCCCTCTCCCCTTGGGAGATGAGCTCAGGGCAGAACTCCACTGGATACAGCACACCCTGCTGCCTGCCCTCACCCGCACCACCGACGAAATTGCCCACCTGCTCAAGGGCCTCGACGGAGGCTACGTGCCCAGCGGCCCAGCGGGAGCACCCACCCGCAATCGCCCCGATGTGCTGCCCACCGGACGCAACTTTTTCTCGGTGGATATTCGCGCCATCCCCACCGAGAGCGCCTGGGATGTGGGGCGGCGGGCGGCGGCAGTGCTAATCGAGCAGTACACCCAAGACCACGGCGACTATCCCCAAACCCTGGGCCTGTCGGTGTGGGGCACCTCAACCATGCGTACCGGCGGTGACGATATCGCCGAGGCCCTGGCCCTGCTGGGGGTGCGCCCGGTGTGGGATGGCCCCTCGCGGCGGGTGGTCGATTTTGAGGTGCTGCCCCTGTCGGCCCTGGGGCGACCCCGGGTGGATGTCACCCTGCGAATTTCGGGCTTTTTTCGCGATGCCTTTCCCAACCTGATCGACCTGTTTGACCAGGCGGTAACGGCAGTAGCCGATCTGGCAGAACCGCCCGACCAAAACCCGCTGGCGGCACGGGTCAAGCAGGAGAGCGCCCACTGGCAACAGCAGGGACTCACGGCTGACCAGGCCGAACTGCGATCGCGCTACCGCATCTTTGGCTCGAAGCCGGGGGCCTACGGGGCGGGGTTGCAGGGGCTGATCGAAGCCCAAAACTGGAGCACCGACGCCGACCTGGCCCGCGCCTACCTCAACTGGAGCGGCTATGCCTACGGTCGCCAGGCCCAGGGCCACGCCATGCCCGAAGCCTTTGAGCAGCGGCTGCGCCACCTGCAAGTCGTGCTCCACAACCAAGACAACCGCGAGCACGACCTACTCGACTCCGACGACTACTATCAGTTTCAGGGAGGCATGACGGTGGCGGCGAGAACCCTTCAGGGCCAGCAGCCCGCTACCTACTTTGGCGACAACGCGGTGATCGCCAAACCCAAAGTGCGATCGCTGGAAGCCGAAATTGCTAAGGTCTACCGCTCGCGCGTGGTCAACCCCAAGTGGATTGAGGGAGTAATGCGCCACGGCTATAGGGGAGCGTTTGAAATGGCCGCCACCGTAGACTATCTGTTTGCCTACGATGCCACCGCCCGCTGCGTCGCCGACCACATGTATGAGGGGGTGGCCCGGGCCTATGTGCTCGACCCCCAGGTGCAGGCCTTTGTGCAAACGTCTAATCCCTGGGCGCTGCGAGATATGGCAGAGCGATTGCTGGAAGCCAACCAGCGGGGGCTATGGGCTGAAGCGGGTGAACACATGTTGGATGATCTGCGCCAGATTGCCAACCAGGCAGAGGGCGTGTTGGAATCGCTACAGTAGCGTAATTGAGCGTAATTGGGTTTCACCCTCCTCTGGTGTCGCTATCAAGCTCGGTTGCAAGCTGTCGCCGTCTGGCATGGGCAGATCAACTTGATAGGCGAAGTCCCCTGGCTCTCAAATGCCTTGGCCTATGGCTATGGGCCAGTAACCTGTGGCGGCTGCAATGGCCATAAACAGACTAAAGCGACTGTCGAGGATCTGAGTCTGAATCGTCCAGGTATGGTGAATATGCGCGGGCTATTGCTGATGGCTGGACTGCATCCCCCCTAGGGGGCAGAGCAGTTTTTCTAAGCGCTAATCACCCGCTGAATGTGAGCCCAAATAGCGTCAATATCTGCCATCGGGTTGGCCATCACCGATCGCAGCCACATTTCATCCTGCAAGACACAGGTGGATAGCATCCCGGTTGGTAACGCTGCGAAAATATCGTCTGCGGTCTGTTGCTGCGATCGAAATACGGTAATTCCTGTTGTCGGCATAGCCCAAAGGGTGAGGCTGTCTTCGGCCTGGATGTTGTTGGCCAACTGCTGGGCCATGGCCATGGTGCGGTCAATGCGATCGACCAGGCCGGTTTTGCCCCAGGCCAGCAGCGTCGCCAGCAGCGGAATTGCAGCGGCCCCCCGTGACCCCTGCACCCCAATATTGGGGCTGGCTAAGTAGCCGCCGCTGAAGCTGATGGCCCCATTGGCTGCCGCCACATCGCGAAATAAAACCAGGGCCGATTCCTTCGGCTGAAATAACCACTTATGGCCTGAAATCGACACCGAATCAGCTGCTTCAATGCCGTTGAGCAGGTGGGTGTAGGTAGGACTAAAGCGCAGCGGGCCAGCCCAGGCCGCATCCACATGGGTCCACGCGGCCTGCCCCACCAAGGCGAGAGAATCAATCACACCAGTGGCGGTGGTTCCTGCCGTAAGTACCAGACAGGCATGGGTTAGATCGCCCAGTTGCACAGGGTCGAGCTGACCTGATGGCGTGACTGGAATAGCAACAAACTCTAGACCGAGCAGTCGCGCCGCCTTTTTGATGCTCAAATGGGCCACCTCTGAGGCCACGATTTTTTTGACCCCTCGGGCATCCCGCGCCGCCCATAGCGCAGTCAAGTTTGCCAGGGTTGACCCCGAGCAGAGGTGCCCCCCGCTCATACCAAAGAAGGGTATGAGCCAATCGATCACCAGGCGCTCTGCCTCGGTGGCAAAGGGGGATGTGGCCGCGTGCAATAGGTTCTGGTTCAGACTGGCATTCCAGAGGGCCATGGCCCAGGTAATCCAAGGCGTGGGGGGATCCATGTGGGCGATCGCCGTGGGGTCATCTAAGTGGGCCGCTTTGCCAAAGACATGGGGGGCGAGCTGTGCGAGGGTGGCGTTCTCGCCCATACCGTTCTCTGGTAGGGCCTGGGGTAATGCTGACCAGGCCACGGGGCTTTGCCGCAATAATGCGATCGCCTGTTCTAGGCCGGCATCGGGTAAAAAGCTGCTGTCGGGGATGCTCATAGGGTGCAAGCGAGGTAATAGCTAATGGCAGGAGCCCAGAGGTTGACCCCTGACTGGTTGACCCCTGACTATAGGAGATCCTAACCCGTTCAAATCGCTCATCCTCAAGACACAAGCATGCGTTATTAGCATAAACAATATAAATTTGCAATTGCCGTAAACAAATGTTAAATTAATATTTGTAATAAGTCATGATGGGGTTTCAAGTTTATATGGATATCCGTCAGCAACTTTCCCTCGAACAACAGTTTGAATTACAGGTCTTCGAGCAGCAAGTTGAGCAACTATCTCGCGAAGATGCTCAGACCCTGCTGGTTAGACTAAAGGCATCGATGCTGTTTCAGACCACGTCCTTTCGCGAGATTCTTAAAGAGACGTGGGGCATCGGCAAAGAGGTTGACCTCACCGACTCACTCCTCTCTGAGGGCTAAGGTCTCTGCAGCCGATGAGTGCGAACGACTCGACGCTGCATCTAACCGTCGAGTGGTTCGCGGCTTACTGTGTAGGTTATTGGAGTCCTTGCCAAACTCTCCCGAGCGGTTCCGAGTCGCGGGGCCAGCGGCGTCCTAGAGCATTCTGCGATAGTGGAGATCACCTACTCAATGCATTGAGCTCAGAAAGCAAAGCGTTAACGCCATCTAGATTAGCGGGCCAGGGCTCGTGAGGCAGCACGGGCTGGGGCGCGATCGCTCGCCTGACCACGCCTGCCATCACCTCGATCGCCTCCATCAGCGGCGGCAGTTCTAGATAAACCGGCAAAATGCGAATCTCAAAGGTGTGTTTGTGACGCGGCGCATAGACCAGGTTTTTGAGATTAAAGTCGCAGTACTTGGTCAGCGGGATAGTCTTGAGTCGTTCACGAGCCTGCTCCCACGGTAAAGCTTCCCAATCGGGGTCTTGCACCAGGGCAAGCAGATCTAAGGGCCATTGCCCCAGACGTTGACAACGAGAGTTGGTACCCATCCACCATTTCAGGGTAGGGCCGTAGGTCCACAGCAGGTTGACCAGGTTGCGAATGGCTGGGGCCGAGCAAAGGGGTGGGCCATCGAAGTGCAGGTGGGTAGCTCCCTCCGTCGGGGCAAAAAAGTTGAGCTGGCGGGCTAGGTCTAGATAGCGACCTAGCTGAGGTAGCTGCTCGGCGGTAAGGGGCGGGGTAATTAATTCGCAGGGGCGCTCCCGCTCTCCTGGCAGGGGGGCGGCAACGGCGATCGGTGGGCCGAGGTCGTCGGTCAGTTTCACCATCCCCTCTGGCCCCTGGTCTAGCTCCAGACCCAGGGTTTGGGCCACGGGCTGCAACACTTCGGTCAAGGGCAGGTTGGCATCGGTGAGGCGGCCGACAATCTGCATCAGCCGAATGTCGTCGCCGACAATGCGATACCAACCGGGCTGGGCTGGGCAGGTGCGATCGCAGTCGGCCTGGAGGGTCAAATCATCGACACACCAGGCGATCGCCTGGTGCTGGGCATCTCGGGCCTCAAACCCGAGGGTGAGGTTTTCTAAAACAGGCGTGCCAGGGATCTGGCTGGGTTCCGACTGGGGATAGAATATGCGGCTGACGCTACCCTCGCTGGCCAAGGCGATCGCCTCTGCCAGCGCCTGACGGCTCGACCCCCGAGGGGCCATCAGCTCAATCTCAAGGCCAACTTTGCCGGGTAACATCATGGTGCCGTCGGGGGCTAGGGCTGGGCCAACTGCAGCGCGGTTGCAATCTCGTCGGCATTACCCATGATCAGGTTGCTCTCAATCCGCAGCTTGGCATCATAGGGGCTGGCATCGCCCCAAAACTCGGCCAGCATAACGGCATCGTCATAGCTGTAGCTGCTGTCACGGTAGAACTCCAATTCATCAGCTGTTGCGATCGCATCTAGGCGGGCATCGAGCAAAAACTGCTCTAAAATGGCAACATCGGCAGGCCCCCACAGCAGCTTGCGACCCATGCGAGCTTTGGTCTCCTCAAGACTGGCCCCCCAGTAGTCGGCCAGTACAGCGGCATCCCAATAGGTGTATTCACTGCTAAAAAAGGCGTCGAGTTCTTGCTGAGACGACTTTTCATGGTTTTTAACCAACGCCGCTGCCGAGTTTGAGGCCCCAGGGGCTGAGCTGGCAGATTCCTGGGCGGAGGCCAGACTGGTGGTGAGCGTAGCTGCGATCGCCAGCATGAGCGAAAGATGGAGTGTTTTAGAGTATTTCATCGAAATTACGGGATTTAGGTAGTTTCATCATAGGCTGGCAGCCATCAGCCGCTGTGATCTGACAACGAGTAGTTACAAAACCTGGTTCAAGGCTGCCAAGCCTGCTAATTTTACCGTTCCACGGCCTTGCAAGCGATCAACATTGGTTGCTGCGGCGGCGCCACCCAAGCTACCCAGACGCTGGGCCAAAAAGAGCAAGCGTGAACTGCTCTAGGGCGTTGAGTCCTTGGAGAGAGCCGCTAATAAAATTTAAGGCTGCCATGGGGCGTTTTAGAAAGCTGCGGGCAAGGGTACCAGCGCGAAGGCTGCCATCTGGCCCGATCGCACCCGAAATATCTGGCAAATCGTGGCTACAGTCATCGCTAATCACCCGCAGAATGGCGACTTTGGCCTGGGGCATGGCCTCCAGCAGCACGGCACTTTCCATATCGACCACGTCGGCCTGGTAGCGATCGCCCAGCCGCCGCTTTTCGGCCACCGTGGTGATGATGCGATCGCACATCACCCCCGTCCCAATAGGGATCTTCAGGCGTTGGGCTAGGGATTCAGTGAGGGTGCGATCGCACTGAGCTAGGCGATCCCCCCTACCCCCTTTAAAGAGGGGCTGAGTCTGACTCAAAGTCTCTCCTTTTAACGAGGATTTAGGGCGATCGCTAGATTCAGTGGGTAATTCCCCAGCGGCATTCAACACCTGCTCCAGCAGGATGGCGTCGCCGACCCGATGCCGAGGCGCAAGACTACCGCCCAGGCCGATGAGCAAAATTTCCTGGTCTGCAAAGCGAGCCCGATCTTCCCAGCTCTGCAAACAGGCCCGAAACGCCGTTGGCCCCGCTGGCACTGGAATTACCGGAGGAGCCGATCGCACGCCTTTGAGACCCCGCATCACCGCCTGATGTTCAGCCCCGGCGGGCACCAAAATCACCTGAATCGCCATCAGGCCGACCGCCTCGTCAGCCGTTGCCAGCCATCTTCGAGCAGGGTGTAGAGCACGGGCACCACCACCAGACTCAACAGGGTCGAAGTCAACAAGCCGCCAATGATGGCCACCGCCATGGGCTGCCGCAGCTCGGCCCCGGCCCCCAGGCCGATGGCGATTGGCACCATGCCCAGCACCGTCGAAGCCGTGGTCATGAGAATGGGCCGCAGTCGCACCTGGCCCGTTTTCATAATCGCGTCGTAGCGCTTGAGCCCGGCGTGGCGCAGCTGGTTGATGTAATCCATCAAGAGCAGGGCATTTTTGTCGAGCAGGCCCAGCAAAAACAGCAGCCCCAGCAGCGAAACCACGCCAAAATCGCTGCGGGTAATCCACAGGGCCAGCATGGCACCCACGATCGAGAGCGGCAGCGACAGACCCACCACCGCTGGTTCGAGCAACCGCCCAAAGGGAATCATCAGCACAATCAGCATGCAGATCACCGCCAGCACTAGGGTTTGGCTAAAACTATCCAGCACCTCACCCGCCCGCGCCGAGTCGCCACCCAGGTCAATGCGAATGCCGGCTGGAATGACCGATTCAGCCCTGTCCACCACCTCAGCGGTGGCGTCGCCCAGGGCTTTGCCGTCGCTCAGGTTAGCGCTGATGACGGCGATTCGCGCGCCATTCTGGCGGTTGATTTCGACGATGTCATCGGCGGTGTTCTGGTCTCCCGAAATGCGCACATCGGCGAAACCAGGCAGGGCTTCCACCTCAGCCTGAATGGCGGTGGCGGCGGTTTGCAATGCCACCAAATCGTCGCCCACCAGGCCAATCTGGAGCGGTTTTTCGCCCCCCGTATCGACAAACTGAATCGCTTCGACGCTGGTTTCAATCCCCTCCTGTTCGGGCAAATCTTGCCGCAGCTGGGCCTGCACGGCGGCGGTGTCGCGATCGCGATCGGCCCGCAGCTTGATGTACAGACTGCCCTCGTTGGGTCGCCCCCGCCCGCCCACGGTGGTCAACACCGACTCCACTTCGGGCAGAGCAAACACGGTGTCTTCTAGCGCATTGACCTGCTGGAGGGTTTGCTGCAAGAGCTGCGATCGCGCAAGCGCTGACTTGTCAGTTTGCAGGTCTCCGGCTATGGGTGGCGCGGTCGCAGCGGTGGGCACCCCCTGCGGAAGCTGGGAGAGTTCCGGGCGCTGCGGCAGGGGCGCAGTATAGTTCAGCAAAAACTCGCCCCGATCGAGCTGGGGAATAAACCCCTTGGGAATCAGGGGAATGATGGCAATACCTGCGATCAGGCTGGCGATCGCCAAGCCCACCACCAGCCAGCGATGGTGCATCGCCCAGGCGAGAATTTGGCTGTAGCCTCGCTCTAGCCAAGATTCGGGAACGGTTTCAGCTTGGCTGGGGGCTTCGGAGGCCGATCGGTCTAGCGGCGACGAATTGGGGTCGGCAGGTTTAGCCCGCAGCCAGTACACCGCCAGCACTGGAGTCAGGGTGCGCGCCACCAGCAGTGAGGTTAGCACCGCCGCAGAAACGGTCAGCCCAAAGGGTTTAAAGAATTGCCCCACATTGCCACCCATAAACGCTACAGGCAGAAATACAGCCACAATGGTCAGGGTCGAGGCGGATACCGTCAGGCCAATTTCGTCGGTCGCCAGCAGGGCCGCCTGGCGGGGTGAGGCACCTTCATCCATGTGGCGAATGATGTTTTCAATCTCGACGATCGCATCGTCCACAATGATGCCAATCACGATCGCCAGAGCCAATAGCGTAATGGTTTCGAGGTTGAAACCAAAGACCGCCATCACAATCGCCGTGCCCAGCAGCGACAGCGGAATCGCTAGCGCCGTTATCAGCGTCGCCCGCCAGCTGCGCAAAAAGACCATAATCACCAGCACCGCCAGCACGATCGCCCCCATCAGCGCATCGATGGTCGCCTGGGTAGCCGAGCGAATGAAGTCGGCCTGGGTTTCCGCCAGGGTGATCTGCACCTGGGGTTGCTCAGCCCGCATGCGCTCGACAGCAGCTTCAACGCGATCGACCACATCCAGGGTGTTGGCCGCGCCCTGTTTCACTACCTGCACCGCCAACGCCGCTTCCCCATTGAAGCGAATCAGGGTGGGGGGATTCTGCAAGTCTGCCCGAAAGCTGCCGCCGCCAGTTGCGGCGGCTCGAATACCGGTACCGCGCAAATCGACCCGTAGCACGTCGGGAATGTCGCGGAGCGGCGGCAATATTTCAGCCTCCACCACATCGGCTAGCTCGTCCAGCGATAGCGCCTCACTGGCCAGGGCATAGCTAATGGCCGTCGCCTCGTTGAGGTTGAGGGGGATAATATCGTAGTCAAACCCCGCCGCCAGGTTGGTTTGGGCAATGGCCCGCTCGACCTCAGCCGTCGTCTCCCCCAGGTCGGCATTGACAGCAAAACTCAGCCGCAGAATGGCTTGTCCGGCAGTGGTAGTGGAGTTGAGTTTGGTCAACCCGGCTAGGGGCTGAAGCTGTTCTTCTAAGGGAACCGTGAGCTGAGCTTCGGTTTCCAGCGCCGTTTCAACCGGGGCAGTAGCATTGACCAGCACCACCGGAAACGTAATGTCGGGAAACAAGGCATACTTCAGAGAGCTAAACGCAAACAACCCCGCCACCCCAATCACAATCCAGCAGCACACCGTCAGCCAAGAATATTGAATGGCTAAGCGAGAGACATTCAACCGTTCGCGCAGTTGGCTGAGGTCGGGGCGAGGCATCAATTTAGTCGGCGAGTAGAAACGCAGTCATCATAACTTGTTCAATAGACTAATCAGCCAAGAGCCATGCCAATGCCAGTGCCTGTCATCCCTAGCGCCAGCGCGGCTAAGAGCGCCCTGATGCACACCCGATTGGCGGAACAGTCATGAGCTTACTGTTGTTTCTCTGGCAGACCTCGGGGCCGATTTTGTTGATCGCCCTGGCGACGGGCCTGGTGAGCGGCGGCTGTAGCGCCGGGCTGATCGCGCTGATCAGCTACGCCATCGCCCAGGAGTCTGCCGGGGCCGTGGTGGCGGTGGCCTTTGTGGGGTTGGGTGCGATCGCCCTGCTGCTGGCGATGGTGTCCCGCGTTTTGCTGGTGCGGTTTTCCCAGGCGGCGGTGTTTGAGCTGCAACTCCAGCTCTGTCGCCAGATTCTCGCTGCCGAGCTGAAGTCGTTAGAAACCCTAGGGTTGCCCAGCCTGCTAGTGATTCTGACCGACGACATTCAGGCGATCGCCGCCGCCGCCAGCATTCTGCCCGTGCTGATGATCAACATCGCCGGTACCGTAGGCTGCATGGTCTACGTGGCGTGGCTGTCGTGGCAGGTGTTGGCCCTGGTGCTGCTGATAACCCTGGTAGCCTCGTTGAGTTGTCGCTGGTTCTTAGGGGCGGGGCGGCGAGGTCTGGCTGCCGCGCGCGAACAGCAAGATCGGCTGTTTCAGCATTTCCGCAGTCTGATTGAGGGCATCAAAGAACTCAAGCTGCACTACTTGGGCCGCCAAGATTTCTTTGAGCTGGATCTGCAACCCACCGCCCGTCAGGTCAAGCAATACAACCAGCAGGGGCTGAGCCTGTTTGCCATTCTCGATAGCTGGGGCAAGTTCATCTACTTTTTTGCGGTGGGCTTGGTGCTGTTTGCCCTGCCCAACTGGGTTGGCATTAGCCCCAATACGCGGGTGGCCTACGTGCTCACCTTTACCTACCTGCTGGGGCCAATGGAAAACCTGGTGAATAAGCTGCCGCTGCTGGGCCAGGCCAGCGTGGCCCTCGACAAGCTTGCCGCCCTGGGGCTGACGATCAATCAGCCCGTTGCGGCTCTCGCGCCGCCGCCCGTTCAACCCTGGCAGCGGCTAGAGCTCAAGGGGGTGACCCACACCTATCGGGGGGATGGCACCGAATTTACCCTGGGGCCGGTGAATCTGACCGTGCAGCCCGGTGAGCTGATTTTTATCATTGGCGGCAACGGCAGCGGCAAATCGACTCTGGCAAAGGTGATCACGGGGCTCTATCGGCCTCAGTCTGGGGCCATTTGGCTCGACCAGCAGCCGATCGATGAGGCCAATCAGGAGTGGTATCGCCAGCATTTTTCGGCGGTGTTCGCCGATTTTTACCTGTTTGAGCGGCTGCTGGGGTTCAGCGACGACCAGGACGATTGCCTCTGGCACGGCTGCGCCGATCGCAAAGCCGAGGATTATCTGCAAAAGCTGCAATTAAGCCATAAGGTACATCTTGAGCACGGCAGGTTTTCGACGGTGGATCTCTCCCAAGGCCAGCGCAAACGCCTGACGCTACTCAGCGCCTATATGGAAAATCGCCCCATCTACCTATTTGACGAATGGGCGGCGGATCAAGACCCGGCGTTTAAGCACATTTTCTACACTCAGCTTCTCCCTGACCTAAAGGCCCAGGGGAAGACGGTGTTTGTGATCAGCCACGACGATCACTATTTTCATATGGGCGATCGCATCCTCAAGCTCGACTACGGCCAGGTCGAGTTTGATCAGAGCCCTAGCTCTGCGAAGCTGGGGTATATGCAGTCGGACGGTGTGGTGGAGTAGGGATTGTGAGAACGCCTAGGGCTGGCTGGGTTAAGGTGCGATCGCGGCTCTGGGGTAGACGGCAACGGCTCGCCAGTGGGTGCCCTCGGGGTACTGCAAAAGTTTAGTATGACGATCAAACCCGCGAATTCAGTTGATACCCCGACGAGCGATTCCAGGCCCTAGTACCGAAAGGCAGAACGGGAATTCCAGGTCTCATAAGGGTTGCCGCGTGAGTAACCAGCTGGGTTATTGCCGCCTCAGAGTACTAGTCAACGGCAAACCTTAACATCCCGCATCGCCAACAGCCTCGACTGTAACCTCTTGTTCGCCACTGGTGACAGTAATCGTGCCTTCGACGCCATTGACTTCAGGGTCCGGGCCTGCGCTAGTAATAGCGGCTTCTACCTCAGCCGTGACCGCACCATCCAGGCTTGCAAATGTCTGCTGACTGAACTGGCCATAAAACTCGTCGCCCTCGCCTGCGACGCGCTTAAACTTAACGATGCTGCCGTCAATTTTCATGCGCATGGTGTCCACAGCGTCACCATCCTGACCCGCGATGCCATTAAACAGATATACGCCGCCATCGCGGGGGTCACCGTCGGTGGGCCAGAGCGTCATACCGCAGCCTGCCAGCTCAATCTCATCAAAGGTAAAGGTGCCAATTTCTAAGGCTGGCCCCGGTTCCGGTGCGGGTGGAGTAGTAGCTTCGGGGCTAGGGCTGTTGCAGGCCACCAGACCAAGAGTGCAGAGGGCAAGGGGCAAAAGGTACTTCATTAGGGAGCAAAGGAGATACGCATGTTGGGTAGGCTGGTCTTGGCTGAGCCAGCAACCCGATACCAGCCTACCGGCGGAATTGCCAGATCCACGACTAGGTGGGCCACATTTAAAATCGAATACGGTATCGTCAGCCAAAATGTACGCCCCGCAACCGTCGCGACTGAGTAAACGCGACTGAGTAAACGCAAGGCCTGCGATCGCCACTATGGGCACCGCAAAAAAGCCAGCATGGGCCACAACATGCCAGCAATCTTACCAACGAGAGACTTTATACCCTCATTTTCGTTTAATTCTACCCGGCGCCCTGTCCTCCCGGGCCAGCCGATACGCCTGCTTAGGCTTCTCAACGCGCTGCAAACCGGCTAGGGCACCGACGCCTTAGCCACCGTCGCCTCAGACCCCACCGGGCGAATGATGAGTGTATTAAACAGACTAATATCGGTGCCCTCTGGCACTGACAGATCAAACGCGCCGCTGGTCGCGGGCAGGGTTCCCAGAGCGATGGGGCGCTTGGCCATGTTGCCTCTGATCGTGAGATACGCCTCTAGAGCGTCGCCCTCGGCAGCCGTCACAAAATCTTTAAACGACAGCGTAATGCTGCTGCCCACAATGGCGGCCCCCACGTAACCGCTAGCGGTGTGGCTGTCTGTACCGGTAACGCTGCCCATGGCCCAAGCTCCCTTAGGAACACTACATCGGCACTATTGTAAGAAGAATTGGATATCAAGAAGAACTAGTACCGAAAGGCAGAAGTAAGAAGGCAGAAGGCAGAACGAGAACCCCAGGTCTCATAAGGGTTTCCGCGTGAGTAAACAGCTGGGTTATGGCCGCCTCAGA
Source organism: Nodosilinea sp. LEGE 07088 (assembly GCF_015207395.1). Lineage (GTDB taxonomy): Bacteria > Cyanobacteriota > Cyanobacteriia > Phormidesmidales > Phormidesmidaceae > Nodosilinea. Next base: position 12,718 of record NZ_JADEWX010000081.1, on the reverse strand, counting down.
GTACTAGCCAGTTTCCAGCCAGGCCGAACGGTTTGCGGCTAGCTACCCCTTGGGCAGACCCATTGGGGCAGTCAAACAGCTGAGGCCAAAGGCTTAACCTGTCTGTGGGCAGCTTCTCTACTGTGGGCGAACGATGTGTTTTTGACGCACATTCCAGCCCCGATGCCCGCTATGCTGGAAGCAAGAACTTAAGTATATAGACGGCCCCCTGTCACGGATGCGTCCGGGGGTTTTACAATAGTTCATAATTAGGTGTTGTTGCCGCAGCCTCAGCTCAGACTCCCCGTCATGGTCTCATGATAGAGTTTTCTGTTGTCAAGGCTACCAAGACAACCTAGATCCCGCTTGAGTTACCCATGAAGATGGTCACCAGCGGCCCATCGCACAGAATCCGGAGAAGCAGTTATGGCTAAAGACATCACCCGTTATCGCAATATTGGTATCTTCGCCCACGTAGACGCAGGCAAGACTACCACCACCGAGCGCATTCTCGCCCTCACCGGCCGCATTCACAAAATGGGTGAGGTGCACGATGGTGCTGCCACCACCGACTTTATGGCGCAAGAGCAAGAACGGGGGATCACGATTCAGTCGGCGGCCACCACCTGCTTCTGGAAAGAGCACCAGCTCAACATCATCGACACCCCGGGCCACGTTGACTTCACCATTGAGGTGTATCGCTCGCTTAAGGTGCTCGACGGCGGCATTGGGGTGTTTTGTGGCTCAGGCGGGGTTGAACCCCAGTCTGAAACCAACTGGCGCTACGCCAACGACTCCAAGGTGTCTCGCGTTATCTACGTCAACAAGCTCGATCGCATTGGGGCCGACTACTATCGTGTCATCAAGCAGGTTGAAAGCGTGCTGGCGGCGACCCCGCTGGTGATGGTGCTGCCCATCGGCACCGAAAACGACTTTGTGGGCGTCGTCGATCTGCTCACCCGCAAAGCCTGGGTATGGGATGAGTCGGGCCTGCCCGAAAACTACACCATCCAAGATGTCCCCGAGGACATGAAAGATCAGGTCGAAGAGTACCGCGAGGCCATGGTTGAGCTGGCCGTCGAGCAAGACGAAACCATCCTCGAAAAATACCTCGAAGGCGAAGAGGTCACCCTTGACGAGATCAAGGAGTGCATTCGCAAGGGCACCCGCGAGCTGGCCTTCTTCCCCACCTACTGCGGCTCCTCCTTTAAGAACAAAGGGGTACAGCTGGTGCTGGATGCGGTGGTTGACTACCTGCCCAACCCTCTGGAAGTGCCGCCTCAGCCCGAGATTGACCTAGAGGGCCACCCCACCGGCAAAGTGGCCTACGCCGATGCCGACAAGCCCCTACGGGCCCTGGCGTTCAAGATTATGGACGATCGCTTTGGGGCGCTCACTTTCACCCGCCTGTACTCGGGTCAGGTGAAGAAGGGCGATACCATTCTCGATACTTTTACCGGCAAAACTGAGCGGGTGAGCCGCCTGGTCGAAATGCACGCCAACGATCGCGAAGAGGTCGAGTCGGCCCAGGCTGGCGATATCGTCGCCCTGATCGGTATGAAGAACGTGCAAACCGGCCACACCCTCTGTGACCCCAAAGACCCCGCCACCCTAGAACCCATGGTCTTCCCCGACCCGGTGATCTCCATTGCGGTGTCGCCGAAGAAAAAGGGCGACAACGAGAAAATGGGGATGGCGATTAGCAAAATGGTGTCCGAGGATCCCTCTTTCCAGGTGGAGACCGACGAAGAGAGCGGGGAAGTTATTCTCAAGGGCATGGGCGAGCTGCACCTCGACATCAAGGTCGATATTCTCAAGCGCACCCACGGCGTTGAAGTCGAAGTGGGCAAACCCCAGGTGGCCTACCGCGAGTCGATCACCAAGCGTTTGGTCGACAGCTACACCCACAAGAAGCAGTCCGGCGGTTCGGGTCAGTATGGCAAGATCGACTACGTGATCGAGCCCGGCGAAACCGGCACCGGCTTCCAGTTTGAGTCGGCGGTGACCGGCGGCAACGTGCCCCGTGAGTTTTGGCCTGCGGTGCAAAAGGGCTTTGAAACCAGCGTCGATCGGGGCCCTCTGGCGGGCTACCCGGTGGTAGACCTGAAGGTGACGCTCACCGACGGCGCCTACCACGCGGTAGACTCATCGGCGATCGCCTTCGAGATTGCCGCCCGCGCTGCCTACCGTCAATCGCTGCCCAAGGCTGGCCCCCAGCTGCTCGAGCCGATTATGAAGGTTGACGTGTTCACCCCCGACGACTACATGGGCGACGTAATCGGCGACCTCAACCGTCGTCGGGGCATGATTAAATCCCAAGACCCCGGCGCAACTGGGGTGCGGGTCAAGGCCGATGTGCCCCTGAGCGAAATGTTTGGCTACATTGGCGACCTGCGCACCATGACCTCGGGCCGGGGCCAGTTCTCCATGGAGTTTTCCCACTACGCCCCCTGCCCCAGCAATGTAGCTGAGGAAGTGATTAAGGAAGCCAAGGAACGGCAAGCGGCAGCCAAGTAGATTTCCCGTAGGGGCACAGCATGCTGTGCCCCTACAGAAGATTCTTCGGATAGTAGAACGCCCTGATCAACGACTGACCAGGGCGTTTTTTTAGGCTTAGGTTCCGTCTTGGGCGAGGTAGGGGTGAGTTAATTCTGAACCCGATTAACTCTTCTCACTCGTGAGAGTGATGTGTGAGACGAAATCCGATTGGGGAAACCCCGATTCATAATCAGGAACCTCGTAGGGGCATAGCATGCTATGCCCCTACGAACCGGGGGTATTCAGGCAGGATTTGGTGTAAGACGACCCACCCCGCCCAGGAAGGGACTGCATGTAGAGATCATCTACACCGAACTAGCGGTGGCGGGCACAGACTGAGCCATTTCGTCATCGAGCCCCACCAGACGGGCGCTCAGTTCCCACAGCTTGCGGGCTTTGGCATCGTCCTGGGCCTCATTCGAGACTTCCTGGGCGAAGAAGCGGCGACCGGGCTTTTGGCGGTTGCCCCAGCTCCAGTACATACCCGACTCCTTGAGTTCAGGATCGGTTACCGTGTCGGCCACTCGCTCTCCGGCCAGCTTTTGGGTGACGTAGCCGCCGGTAATGTTCTTCTGGAACCAGGGGAAGATGGTCTGAAACGCCTTAAAGTGGTTGCGGAACAGGGGCGTATCGGCCACACAACCAGGGTACAGCGAGCTAAAGGTAATGCCGGTTTCGTCGTGGTAGCGGCGATGTAGCTCGCGCATGGTGAGCACGTTACACAGCTTGCTGTCTTTGTAGGCTTTGCCCGATTTGAACTTTTTGCCGTTGATCATCGAGATTGGCGCTTTGAACCCGGCCTCAAAGCCCTCTAGATTGCCCAGGTCAGGCGGTGCAGGGATGGGGATTTTGCCGCCCAGCTCCTTGGGGTTGGCGGTGACGGTGCCTAGAATAATCAGGCGCTTGTCGGCTGCCGGGGAAGCCTTGAGGTCTTCCATCAGGAGGTTGCATAGCAAAAAGTGGCCCAGGTGATTGGTCGCTACGCTGATTTCGTAGCCGTCTTCACTGTATATCGGTTCTTTGAGCAGAGGATAGTAGACGGCAGCGTTGCCCACAAATGCGTCTAGACTGCGCCCCGTGGCCCGAAAGTCACTGACAAACTGGCGCACGCTGGCCAAAGAGCCCAGATCGAGGCGAATCATGCTGTAGCTGCCGCTGGGCATGCCAATTTCGTCGGCAACCTGCTTGGTTTTATCTAAATTGCGGCAGGCCATGACGACATGCCAACCGCGATCGGCCAACGCTTTGGCGGCATTAAGCCCTACCCCAGAGGAGGCCCCGGTCACAATGACTGTTTTCTGCTGTTCCATGGCAATCTCAAGACTGAAAAATCGTTGCTAATTTCCCAGTGTTAAGGATTACACCAGTGCCAAGACAATGTCTTAATGTTTTTTGAGGTGTTGTTACATGGGCTTATAGGATTAGCCCTGGCGGTGGGTTTAGGTTACGGATAGGCGAACCCTATCCAAACGCACTGGCCCAATCCTTGGCCCAGTGCAGGTGCTTGTGAACCTCATCTAGGGTTTTGGCCTCGCTGTAGAGGCGCAGCACCGGCTCAGTGCCGCTAAAGCGAATCAGTAGCCAGCTGTCGTCGGCCAGGGTGAGTTTGTAACCGTCAATATCGAGCATATCCTTAACGGCTTTACCGGCCACCTCTGTGGGGGGAGCCTGGGCGAGAGAGGCGAGCAGCTTGGCCTGCACTTCCATACTGGCCAGGGGCAGATCGATGCGGTCGTATTCAGAAAAGTAGTCGGTTTTTTCTTGCAGGCTGCGGTAGTAGTCGCTCAGGTCGAGACCGGAGGCAACGACGGCCTCTAGCACATAGAGCGCCGACATCAACGCGTCGCGCTCGGGAATGTGGTGACCGTAGCCAATACCGCCCGACTCCTCGCCACCCAGCAGTACTTTGGCCGCCTGCATGCGATCGGCAATGTACTTATAGCCCACGGGGGTTTGATAGAGCTCTAGTCCGTGCATCTGAGCGATCGCCGGAATCAGGTTAGAGCCGCTGATGGTTTTAACGATTTCGCCGCTGTAGCCCCGCCGCGACTTGAGGTGATCAATCAGAATGGGAATGAGAATTTGAGAACTGAGAAAATTGCCGTTGCCGTCAACGGCAGCAATGCGATCGCTGTCGCCATCAAACACTAGCCCCACCTTGACCCCCGAGGTTGTGTAGTCCTTCACGGTCTCTAGCATTTCGCCCAGGTACTTGGGCAGGGGCTCGGGGGGGTTGCCGCCAAACAGCGGGTCGGCGTTGCTGTGCAGCTCATGGATACTGCCTTCTCCCAGCAGGCGGGGTAGCCCACCGCTGGCTGAGCCGTACATGACATCGGCAAACACCGTCAGCTTACCGCTAGAGATCGCCCGTTGAATGGCCGCTATATCTACCCCAGCCTGGAGGGCAGCGCAGTAGTCGGGCCAGGGGTCGAAGGTTTCGATGGTGCCGCGATCGCCAATGGGGGCAGGGGGAGTAGGCAATAGCGCTTCGACCTGCTGGGTCACCTCAGGAGACACTGAACCGCCGAAAGCGCCCTTGATCTTGAGCCCCGAGTAAGCGGGTGGGTTGTGGCTAGCGGTAATGACGACCGCGCCCAGCAGCCCGCGATGCTTAGCGACATAGCTAAAGGCGGGGGTGGGAGCATAGTCTTGGGAGAGCAGTACGTTAAACCCCTGGTTGGCAATGGCCTCTGCTGCCGTGCGGGCAAACTCAGCCGATAGAAAGCGGCGATCGTAGCCCATGGCCACAGTGCGGCTGCCGGTCTCGGCCCCAAAGCAGTGGTTAAGCACATGGGCCGCCACCGCCGCCACCTGCGCGACGCGCTCGAAGGTGAAGTCAGCGGCAATGATGCCGCGCCATCCATCTGTACCAAACTTGATGGGCTTGGGGCGAGCTGGAATCGGGGCAGAGGAAGCTACCATAACATAGTCCAAACGATAGGTTTAGGGCGAGAGAGCGGAATTTTCTCTGAGTTTACTTGCTTACTCTAACGGCGTCACGACCCCAGCCGCCGCACCACAGACAATTTACCCAACCTCTATCTGCGCTGAAAGTTTTTGAAAAAATATCAGATTATCCTGGCGTGGACATCACAGTTGTCAATCAGCAAGCTATGTCGCTCTGGGCTTGCCCTTTCTAGAGTAGCCAGGTAGGCTTTCATCGGGTGATCTAAGCTAGCAGCTCGGGGTTCTCGTGTTAACCTGGTTGAATAAAAAGACGGGATGTAGCGCAGCTTGGTAGCGCACTTCGTTCGGGACGAAGGGGCCGTGGGTTCGAATCCCGCCATCCCGATTGTTTATAAAGCGGGTCTTATGGACTACGCATCCTCGGGTACAGAAACAATTACGCTCGAAGTCTCGCAGGATATGCTGGCTGCGCTGAAGATGGGAGCAACCGATTTGGGGGAGCGGATTCGGTTGCTGGCTGCTATTTCATTTTTTCAGGAGAAGCAGCTCTCTTTGGGTAAAGCCGCTGAGCTGGCGGGCTTAAATCGCCTGACGTTTATGGATCTTCTAACTCAACGGGGCATTGTGGTCTTTGACTACGATGAGTCTGCCCTTGCGACGGATCTGGCTGGCATCGCTGAATTAGTAGACCGTGACTAACATTATCTGCAATACCACGCCCCTGATTGCGTTTGCCAGAATTGGTTGGTCCCTTTGAGAGCTCAATTCCTTCGCTAAAGGGCTTTGGCAGGAATTACACTCAAGTACAATTTGCTTCTCTAGAATTATACTTTTAAGGCTTTAAGTATAATTTGAATGCTTTACTCACCGACAATCCTCAAGATCTCTGGAGCGATGAAGACACGGTTGTAGGAAGCCTCATCAATTTGGATCAGGATGCTTGCTTCGACCAGCTTTTCCACGTTGAGTTGAGCTGATCGGTAGGTAACGTCCAAAATTTTCTCGGCTTGAGGAATAGTGATCACCGGAGACTCAAATAGGCTATCGGCAAGGCGAGGGAGCAGGGCCGAGGCACGGGCTTGCGTTAAGCGATCGCGCCATTCTATCTGTAGATCTTGGAGTCGTTTGGCACGAATGAGAGCATCCCTGGATTGTTCAGTAACGCCACGCAGGAAGAATGAGAGCCATTCAGACCAGTTGCCTGACTTACTAACCTCTAGCATCAGGTCATAGTATTCGCGGCGATTGCGTTCAAAGAAGACGCTGAGATACAGCAGGGGGATGGGGAGCAAGTTCCAGTTCAGGAGTAGGAGGGAAATGAGCAACCGTCCGATACGGCCATTGCCGTCAGAAAAGGGATGGATGCTCTCAAACTGGTAGTGAATCAACCCAATGCGGATGAGGGGCGGAAAGTCACATTCTCCGTTGATGTAGTCCTCAAAGGCGTTGAGGCATTCGTTCATCTCTGGCACGGGTGGGGGCACAAACCGAGCATCTTGAATGAGGGTACTGGATGAGCCGATCCAGTTTTGGGTCTGCCGAAACTGACCAGGGGCGCGATTTTCGCCGCGTACTCCGTCTAATAGCTGCTCATGGAGTTCACAGAAGAAGCGCTTGCAGATCGGTAAGGTTGCTAATCGCTCAACGCCGTACTCCAGGGCGTTGACGTAGTTCAGCACTTCTTGCAGGTCTGCTTCTGGTGGCTGGGGGCTGATGCCAGGAAGCGAAAGTTGCCCAGTTTCGTAGGCATACAGGTTGGCGATTTCGGTTTGGGTGCCTTCGATTTTGGAAGACAGTACAGCTTCTCGGCGAATGAAGGGGCGGATCAGCAGGTTGGGGTTGGGCATGGTGCGGCCTAAGCCTGCCAGCTCACCCAAGGCGCGATCGGCTTCGGAGAGGGCACGCCAGATAGAGTTGTCGAGTTGGGTAGCCGGGGGCAATGGATTGGGGACAAAGGCATAGCAGGGGGGATCGCCTTGCTCGATGAGTAGCAGATTGCCCGCAGGACTGTTTTCAAAGTCTTCTCGGTTCATGGCTGCTTACAGCTCACCTTTAAAAGCTTTGTCAAGGATGGCGGGTAAAAGCGCTTCTATTTTTTGTGTTGGGCGATCGCTTGCGAGTGCCATTGTTGCTCTGGCTCCCCTGCGTGGTGTTGTGGGCGAAGATTAGCTTTGCTCAGTTTATCGCGATCGACTAATGCAGGGCGATCAACGGTTTGTCTTTATCATTCCTACGCTTTGCGTAGAATGCCCACGATAGCGCTCCTGCGCCCCATATTAAGGAGACGCTGGAGCATCCAGGGAGGCTGTGTCAACGCTTGAGTGTTGGCATAATATAAAAGTTTTCAAATCTAGCTAACTCGCCCGGCCTGCACGGAATTGAGCAGTTGTATGAAGCCTGTCACTATATCTAGACCTGCTCTCACTAGCCGACTTGGGTGAAGCGTGAGCAAGACTATGCCTGGATCATAGGGTACGATAACAGTTATTCATAGTACATGTTACCTACGGAGATGAATATAGCTCAAAATTTAGAAGGCTGGTAATTCAAGGATTCCAGTCTCTTAGGGTTTGCTTAGCTTCATAACGTTTTAGCATGACTCTTCTATTTGTCTCTAAATTTACATTTAACCTCAATTTCAAAGGCCCCTTCTGCAGAACCTTCAGCAAGTATAGGTAATCCAGTTTTGCCTGCAATCTTTATGTGAAATCTCAGCGTCATTTCTTCAACATCCGCAAATGCAACGTTTCTGAAAGCACCAATAGAGTACCGAGCGTAAGCTTGGAGAGTTTCATGAATATCCTTAAGCTTGACTTTGACTTCATTGCTGATGCCATATGTTTCATACTCATCATCCTCACCAACCGAGGCCTGAGGAAGTGCAATCGCTTCGGTGGATTCAACAAAAATAGTGTACTCATTACCATCATCATCTTGCAGAATGAGACGTTCGACTTCAGACATGACTCTGCTCTGTAGCTCTTGCTAGATTTATTCGCTATCTTAGTTGATAAGCTCGAATTTACTGTTTTTCCTGATTAAGTCTTAAGCTTATGGCTCGATACGCTCTCATAATCGGTATCTCAGAATACGACGACCCTCACCTAAAAAAATTGAGTAAGCCTGAGAAGGATGCAGAAACAATAGCAACCCTGTTTGAGAATTATGGGAATTGTGAGCAGGTCACGGTCTTAAAGGGAAGAGTTACAACCTATGAGCTAGGGGAAGCCCTACAGACCTTATTGCTTAAACAAGCTATAAATAATGAGGTTAGAATTTATTTCACAGGGCATGGCATCACAGTTAAGGAGGCACTAGGAGCGTCTCAGGGCTTCTTGGCTACGTCTGATTGTGAAGTAACCTTGAAAAATGGTCAACCTGTGGGGCAGCAAAGAGCAATTTCTTTCAGTAGCCTCAATGATCTTGTTAAACGCTCTCAACTCAGTAATCTTTTGATGCTGATTGATGCTTGCCATAGCGGAGATTTGATCGAACGAGAATTAGTAGAAAACGGCTTTTCGGAATTCAAAAATAAAAAAGATTATCATTTAATCACAGCATGTCGTAACTTTGAAGAAGCTAAAGCAAAACGAAGTGAGAAACATAGTGTTTTTACAGGAGCAGTACTTGAAGCTCTAAAGCCGGAAAAGGCTAATGAGCATGGTTGTATTACGGGAGATAGATTATTAGACCAATTACGAGAAGCATTAAGAGGCACAAGCCAGGAACCTATACGGTATGGCGCTGGACGCTCCTTAGAAATTATCCGTTTTCAGCAAAAGCCCTTCAACACAGCGAGTAGTCTAACGTCTTCACAATCATCTGACATAGAGGCAAAAAAGCTTTTTGATGATGGCAACTCTACATATATTGTTTTTGATGAAGATTTTTTGCGACAACAAGGAGAAAGACAAGAAGCATCAATATTGAAATTGAGAACAGCTACTTGGGCCTTGATCACGCAAGGCAACTATATTGATCGGGATCAACAAGATGATTTAATGGGTGCTGCAGAACAACTGAGAGATTTTAGAGGAATATCATTAATCTTACTTCGAGGTGAGCCAGGTTCAGGAAAAACAGCCTTGCAAAAGTGGATCGCTTATAAATTGTTGCAAGAGAAACATTTGATTCTAATAAAGCAGGAAGAGAACTCAAACTGGCTACAGATTTTGCGTGAGTTTTCAAAAAAAGTTAATGGGCAGCACTTTTATGTTGTCATTGATAATATTTTTCGCCATGAGTCAGTTTTAGAAGGACTAGAGCAATCCCCGCTTCCTTTTTCTTTCACACTAATTGGAACAACACGACCAAGTGAAGATTATCATGAAAATCTAATTGGATTAGGCTATCAAATCAAGTTAATTAATATCAAGCGCCCTAGCAAATCAGAAAAACGTCGGATCGTGTTCAAGGTTAGCCAAGATCCAGAAGTAAATGCTAGGCTAGCACGAATGTCATCAGCAGATAAAAGTATGTTGATGAACGCTCCATCAATGTTGGTTTTGATGCTTCAATTAACTGAGGGTAAGCCCTTCGAACAGGTCATTGCTGAAATAATTAAAAGTTTACCTAATAGCTCTCAATATCCTGCTTATCAAATATTTGGATTGATTTGTAGCTTTTACCAGCATGGGATTTCTGTCCCTTCTGAGCTTTTACTTCCTTGTCTAGATAAATCTAGTGAAGAAGCTGTTTATAGAGTGATTGATTCTATTGAAATCGGAGAATTATCGGGACTGGTTTGTAGGTCATATAAAAAAGAATCTTTCAATTTAGGAGTAATGCATGAACTAATTGCCCAAAAAGCCCTTGAACTTAGGTATAAGCCCCGACATGACGACAATCCTCCTTATTCTTATCCAGGTTTGTTTCAGCATTTTTGCAAAATAGTTGAGTTTCTTAATCCATATAATGAAAATCATCGGATTTGGCTATCCAATGCTCTTTTCTTGCTTGTTAAAAGAGATGCTGAGGCCGTCCGAAAGATTTTAACTAAGCATACGAAAAAGGTGACGGAGCTACAGAACAAAAACACGATAACTAATTGGCTGGTTTGGAAAAAGATCTATGAAGAACTTCACTGGTGTGACGAACAGCTAAGATGTCAGAACGAAATTTTAAGCGCTTTGCCTGTCAACTCTGCAGAAGGAACGTATTGGTTATCACTAGTAGAAAAGAATGGTGATTTTCGAAGAAAGCAAGAAGCCATGTCTGAAATACTAGGTTTGTTGAGGAGTCATCAGGAAAACCGCGACTTATACAGCAAGTACTTAGCTTTTGTTAGGAAACATGGGAGCTTTGAGCAACAGCAACAGGCCGTAGCTCTTACTGACCAGTGGTTACAGGATCACCCGTATGCTCTTGAGGTCTGTAAAACCTATTTTATTTTGTTAGATAAAATGGGAGAAAAAGATAAAGTATACCAACTGATAACTGACAAGATTGAGTGGATGTCCGGTTGGCTTCAAATTTATCCTGAAGATCAAAATATGCTGAAGCAATTCCGTACCTTGATAAGGGATCATGGTCTTCCAGAACAGCAGAATATATTAAAACAAAGACTCAAGAATCAAGTTACCGATTTATTTAATAAGAGTGAAGGCGATCGAGAGCTACTCATTAAATACCTTTCTCTGACAAAGAGAAGTGGAACTTTTGAGGAAATACAAAAAGCGATTCAAGAAACAGTTAGTTGGCTGGAGGATTATCCAGACGATTCTAATGTCCGAGTTTCAGGTTTAGTATTAATCAAAGAGCAAGGCACCGAAAAACAAAAGCAAGAAGCAATTGATAAAACTAGCGAATGGCTTTTAGAAAATCCAAATGCTGGGCAAGATGTTCTTCTCAAGTATCTTGACCTGATTGCTCAATCTGGAAGCAGTCAGCACAAAAAAGGTGCAATTGCTTTCTTGAAGAAATGGTTGCAAACACATCCTGAAGATTTGGCTGCCCGCAAAAATTATTTAAGATTTATTTTGAAAATCAATGTTTCTAATTCAGAAATTCAGGCTGTTGCAAATGAGCAATGGTCTTGGATGAAGATTCAAGGCCAAATAGATTTGGAGCTATGGTACACTTTCCTGACTATTCTCCAAATATGTGACGATTCAAGTTTTATCTCATCTGCTATCAAAAAGGCTTTAGAAGAACATCCTAAAGATAAGAAAATTAATTGTAAGATTTTCTCGCTTTTTGAACAATACTTAGATTTAGATACTTGTTTTAAGATAGCTAATTTTATCTATAAGAGCTACAAAAAACCAAGGACTTATCATTACAAGGATCTCGTTCGTGTTGCGAATTTCTTTTGTGAGTATGGCCAAACAGAAACTGCTAGAAGCATATATCAAAAACTTATTGCTTTGGTCGAACCAAAAATAAGTGTTGATAGCGATCAGCTTGAGTTTCAGAATTTATTGAAATATATTTATGTTTCATCGCATCTCGGATTTGCTCGTGCTTTACTAATGTCTGGATCTCCTAGAAAGATTGCAGATCGTTTATCTGTCGTACTTGAACTAGATCCTGGAAATTCAGATGCTTATTGGATTATTGCTAAATCTTATTGGAAGCGAGGCATCTCTTTTTATGGAGAGGCGGTAGAAAATTTTCAAAAGGCTATCAATATTAGTCAAGCTCATAAAGAATTATACTGGCATGAACTCGGCCGATTTTATTGTGATGCTCTTAATGAAAAAAATAAGGCTCGCGAGTGTTTTGAGAATTCTTTGATGCAAAAGATTAACATGGCATCTTGTATTTCATTGGTTGAGCTAGAGATAGAAGAAGGCAATTTTTTCAGGGCCAAAGAATTACTTAAAGAGGGCTTATCATTGAAAACTGTAACCCGTCGGGATCATGAGAGTCTTAACGGATTGAGGCATAAAATCCAAAAGTTAGAAAGCTTGGTCAAAAGTTCTAGTCAGGATACGTAAAGCGGAAAGCGAGACTGATCAGAATTTTGTGTAAGCGGTCTAGAATCCCAATAACTCAGGAGACCGCATCATGGTACGCAAGAAGAAAGAACCAAACCGCATCGATGACATGCTGGATGATCTCTTGGCGGACTGCCAGGGGCCCGAGGATATTCTGGGGGAGTCCGGCTTACTCAAACAGCTGAGTGCGCGCCTGGTTGAGCGTGCGCTAGCCGGAGAACTCAACCACCACCTGAGCCAGGCTGAGGCTGACGATGAGGCCAACTCAGCACGCCCTAATAGCCGCAACGGCTACTCGAAAAAGACGGTGCAATCAACCCAAGGCGAGCTAGAGTTGGCGATTCCGCGAGATCGCA
>NZ_JADEWX010000080.1 GCF_015207395.1 Nodosilinea sp. LEGE 07088 | reverse complement strand
TTTTCCCAACAGTCCGCCCACTCTACTTTTGTCTAAATTCATCGCCGCTAAGCTAGACTCCTGCCCCAGCGCTGGTGCACCTGACTTGGCGGCCTAGAAATCCAATCAAGAACTTAGGACTGCCCAGTTGCTTTACTCTGGCCATCTAAAATGGCATCACGTCCACGGTAGGATTCTGAGATGTCGATTAGATTCCAAGGCTTAGCACCCTATCGGCAGGAGATACACTCTGGATTGAAGCATTTTTCGCGACACCTTTGTCTGATCGTTATCGTCATTGCGGTTGGGGTGTTAGTGGGTTGGGGATCGGCTATTCCCTGGTTGAAAAGCGGTCTGCCGGGCTTGCCTGCAATGACACCTAATACAGCCTTGGGGTTGCTGCTGGCAGGTGTCGCCTTTTGGCTAGAGACCGACAAACAGTCCCAGGGTCGACGTTACGCATGGCAAACATCCTTTTCCTTAGGACTAGCACTAGTTTGCCTAGGGCTGGGCAGTGTCAACCTGTTGGAATTCTTTCTGCATTGGGATACCGGGCTGGGCGAGCGACTGTTTCCCCAGTGGGCCGCACAAGTAAACCCCGTATCTAGGGGACGCCTTGCCCCTAACACAGCGCTTAATTTCATCCTCTTTAGTGGGTCAATGTGGCTGCTGTATCGGCGACAGTACCACAGAGCTCAGGTCATGGCGCTAGGGATGTTTTACATTGCGCTAGTGGGGTTCCTGGGCTACCTTTACGACGTTGAACCGCTCTACGGTCTGGGGTCTTATTCGACCATGTCGCTGCCCACCAGCGGAGCTTTTTTGCTGCTGGCTCTAGCGGTCTTGCTCCGCTACCCCGATCGCGGCATAGTAGCTATTTTAAAAGCTGACCATGCCGGGGGTGCCCTGGTGAGACGGCTGGTGCTGGCGGTTGGCCTGGTGCCAATAACTCTGTGTGGACTGATTTTAATGGGGCAGCGCCAGGGGCTTTACAGCAGCGATTTTGGGGTTGTTTTGCTCTGTGTGTCGGTGGTGCTCATGCTGAGCCTGGTGACCTGGTGGAGTGGCCAGGTGCTAGAGCAGAGTGACTACTACGTCTCCTTTGACACCCTGACCGGGTTGCCCAATCGACGGCGGTTTGAGCAGCAGCTCAGCCAGTGGATGGGCTACTGCCGCCAACACAATCACCTGCTGTGTGTGCTGTTTTTAGATATCGATCGCTTCAAATATATCAACGATGTGCTGGGGCACGATCTGGGTGACACGCTCCTGGTTCATATCGGTCAGCGCCTCCAACAACTCACGCCCCAGGGCAGTCTACTGGCTCGCTGGGGCGGCGATGAATTTATTCTGCTGTTGCCTAGAATTCATGATTTAGCTGCCGGAGTGGCTATGGCAGAGGTGATATTGGCATCGCTTAAATTGCCGTTCCAACTCCAAACCCACAACCTCAACATTAGCGCTAGCCTGGGAGTAGCCATTTTCCCGGAAGATGGGGAAGACTTGCGGGCTTTACTGCAAAAAGCAGATCTGGCGTTGTTTGAAGCCAAAAGTCAGGGGCGCAACACCTACCAGGTCTATAGCCAAGTTTTCTCAGAGCGCGTTAGGGCAACGCTACAACTCGAAAACGCTCTGATCAAGGCCCTAGAACAAGAGGAATTTTCGCTCTACTATCAACCCAAAATCAGTCTAGCAACGGGCCAGGTGACTGGGTTAGAGGCTCTGCTCCGCTGGGACTCCCCTGAGTTGGGCCGACTATCGCCAGGGCATTTTATTCCCATTGCAGAAGAAACTGGGCTAATTGTGACTATGGGAGCCTGGGTCTTGCGAGAATCCTGTCGTCAGAGCCAGGTCTGGCGACGTGCGGGGTTGTTATCAGTGCCAATCGCCGTCAATCTATCAGTGTTACAGCTCTACCAGGCTGACCTACTGGCCCAACTCGAACAACTGCTCGCCACATTTGATCTGCCCCCATCGTTGCTGGAGCTCGAAATTACCGAAACAGCGGCGATGCAAGATGTTGACTACGCCCAGGCACGGCTGCATCAGCTCACCGATTTGGGGCTTAGTCTGAGCCTAGACGACTTTGGCACCGGCTTTTCGTCGTTAGCCTACCTCAGCCGCTTTCCGCTGAAGGTGTTAAAAATCGATCGGGCTTTTATTGCCCCGCTGTCCACATCGCCGACAGCCCAGGCCATTGCCCGTTCCATTATCGAGTTGGGTCATGGGTTGGGCATGCGGGTATTGGCTGAAGGCGTCGAAACTGATGACCAACTGGCCTATCTGCGGGCGATCGGATGCGATGAGGTGCAGGGCTACCTGTTTCAGCCGCCAATGCCGGCTATCCAGGCAGAAGAGTTTTTGCAGCGAGTCGCCCAAGCCCAAGGGATGTATGAAGACCCGCTCAGCTAACGGAGGGAGTCAGGCAAACCCCAACCTACCGGGGGCGGATCTTTTGCCGAAACTGCTCAATATTCACTACTTTGGGTGCGTTAGACGGGGCGATGGCCTGGCTAGAACCCAGCTCTGATATATCGAGGGGAGCCAGTACAAACTGCCCCATAGAGCTACAGCCAGGGCCTACTAAATGAATGACCTGGGGTGCAGCGGTGTCAGAGCGTACCCAGCTGACACCCTGGCTGCTGATAACCAGGTGCTTGTCGCGCAGGGTGCACCCTACACTATGGTCATCAAAATACTGCAGAATCTTGCGAATCGTCTGAAACGAGAGGTGCTGTCGCAGCCGACTAATGGCGCGAATTTCTAGAATCTGCTCCCAGGAATAGAGCACCTCCAGCCGAGGTGGCTGCCCCGTACGCTGGGGCACTATAATGCCTGTTTTTTCGAGATAGGCGAGTCGACCAGGGCTGCTGCGGGCTAACACAACGGCATGGCGGCGAGAAAACCAGTCCATAGCGGGCACTCCAATGCAGACGCTACATATGGGGGTTATACAAGTTACTGTACGCTATTGGTCTGGTATTGTCCGGGTCGGGGGGAACCTTTTGGAGCTATTGGCAATCTTGCTGAGGCCACAAAACTGGGGATCGCTGATCTGGCCTAAGGTACAGGAGAATTTAAAGTTTCTTGAAGTTATTTTTACAGAATAGGGTCTTTGTACTAGCGCTAACCACCACTCACCGGGGGAATTAGCACCACCTCGTCGCCCTCCTGTATCGGAGTGCTGTCGGCAACAAACTGGAGGTTGAGGCCCAGTCGGGTGCGATCGCGCCAAGGTTCTAATTTTGGATGCTCAGTGAGGGCGCGATCGCGCACATCGCCTACCGTTGCGCCCACGGGAAACTGCCATTGCGCCTCGGGCAGACCGTAGGCCTCCTGGTAAATGGCAAATAGCTTGACGGTTACGGTGATGGGGTCTGCCACGGGGTGCGATCGCTCCTCTGATGAAATCTCTTATGATTAAATCTCTTAAATCTGGCCCAGCGCTACTGGAGCGGATCGACACCCGCAAGGCGAGACACCACCGTCTGAATCGCTGGAGCAAACGCCTGCAGTACCGGCGACAAAATTACCACGCTTCCCGCCGTAATAATTATCGTGCGCGCCGTGGTCAAATTGTCTCGCTGAAACTGAAAGAAGCGCTCATCCCAGCGTTCTACCTCGGTTTTCAGCTCCTGGCGGCTTTGTTCTAGCTTGTCATTCAGCTCCTGGCGGCTTTGTTCTAGCTTGTCATTCAGCTCCTGGCGGCTTTGTTCTAGCTTGTCATTCAGCTCCTGACGACTCTGGCCCAGGTCGCTCCTAAGGGCAACAATTTGCTCAACCACATCGGCCAGGGTGGGTTCTCGATCAGGGGTCGTCGTCATAGGCACTCCCGCTATGGTTTAAATTCTAGGCCAAAGCCTCCCCAGCGCGCAGAGACCGCCACAGCTTAAGATTCTCCCCTCGGTTTCAATATTTGCAACGCCCCCTGAGCCCGACTGAGCCCAGGCGATAGTAAAGGCATCGAATTTGGCTGAGGTAATCCCATGACCCATTCTGCCTTTGCGTTGACCCGTCGCCGTCGTTCTCCGCTGTTGGCGATCGCCCTGGGCGTGGCCCTGGTAGCTGGCTGCGCCAACGTGGCCGAAATTGGTCTTCAGCAAGAAGCCATGCCCACCGATGTCGGCGCAGCGGCCCTGGAGGAGTCCGAAAGTCAAGCTCCAGACACTAAAGTGGCTGGTGGTGATGTGGCCCGCAGCAGTGAACCTGTGCCCCCGCCCGGCGATGATATTGGTCAGCCCACCCCCCAGTTAGTCAAACAGGCCAGTCTGGTGCTGGTGCTCACCGACATCGAACCAGCGATTGACCAGGTGCAGTCTATCCTTCAGCAGGCCCAGGGGGATATGCTCAGCCTCCAGGATTACCGGTCGCCCCAGGGGGCCGCTCAACAGGTTTCGCTCACCCTGCGGGTGCCCCAGGCCAAGCTAGATTCGGTAGTTGCGTCTCTGCGGGGTTTGGGCACGGTGCAGCAGCAGTCACTGGCGGCGGAGGATGTCTCTAGCCAGTTGGTTGACCTGGACGCTCGACTGAAGAATCTACGCCAGTCTGAGACGGCCCTGCAAAAAATCATGGAGCGATCGGGGGAAATCTCCCACGTGCTGGAAGTAGCGCGGGAACTCAGCACCGTGCGCGAGTCGATCGAGCGCATGACCGCCCAGCAGCAAAATCTCAAGCGTCAGGTGGCCTACTCGCAAATTAACTTGACCCTGCAAAGCCCCGTTACCCAAGTAGCCCCGCTGCGCCCCGTGGGCGAAACCCTGGGCAACACCTGGGAAGCGGCGACCCAGTCGATGAAAGCGGTCACCGTTAGCGGGTTGAAGTTGGCCCTGTGGTTGCTGGCTTTTAGCCCCTACTGGGCGCTGCTGGCGGCAGCGGGCTACGGTGGCTATCGGCTGTGGCATCATCGCCCGGCGCAGCCAGAAACAACTGAACCTGAGCATGGCTAGATCTCCCAACGATTCAAATTGCTCAGCGCTGACGGTTGACCCACAGCTGCACCGAGGGGCGTTGCCACTGATGCCTGGCGTAGGTGGCCAGCCGCTCGGGCACTGGGTCACCGTTGAGAACCAGCCGATTTAGCATCAGGGCCAGATCGGTATCGGCGATACACCAGTTGCCAAACAGCTCTAGCCCATCGGCGGGAAGCAGCGTGTCGGCGATCGCAAACAGTTTGTCTGCGGCGGCTGTTGCCTGGGCAGACAGGGGGGGATCAATGGGTTGTAAGAACACAACCTCCGTGGGGCGTTCCTCCCGTAGAGGCGTGAGATCGCTGCGCAGCCATGCCTGGAGTTGCCTGGCCTGGGCTCGCTCGCGCAGTTCACGGGGATAAATTGGCGACGCTGGAAACAGATCCTCGAGATATTCTGCGATCGCCGACGATTCAGCCAGACGAAAGCCCTGATGTCTCAGGGTCGGCACCCGTTGAGTCAAGGATACCGCTGTGAACGGCGGGGTTTTGTTTTCCTCAGCCGCCAGATTCACCGTCTGGATGTCAAAGGCAAGGCCCTTCTCCTGCAGCGCCACAAAGGCAGACAGAGCGTAGGGGCTAATGAACTGAGCATCCACGTAGAGTAGAAAATCTGTGGTTGACATTCTGTGTACCCTGGCTTTAACTTCGCAAGGTTACCCCAAACTGTTTCTCCAGGGTGGCGCGCACCTTTTGGTGAACCGGGTCTACAGTGTCGTCGGTGAGGGTTTGGTCGGGGGAGCGATAGACCAGCCGAAAGGCGAGGCTGCGCTGTCCATCGGGTACGCTTTCGCCCCGATACTCATCAAAGAGAGCCACGGATTCCAGCAGTTTGCCCCCGGCTTTGGTCATGGTGGTGGCTAGATCCGCCACAGAAACATCGAGGGGAGCATAGAAAGCGAGGTCGCGATCGCTGGCCGGGAAAGTCGAGTAGGCGGCAAACTTCACTGACTTTTGCAGCGTGGGCATTAGGCAGGTCTCCAGGGCCGACCAGTTAAGCTGAAACAGATATACCTCTGCTGGTAGCTGTCGCTGCTGCCGGAGTTGGGGGTGGAGCTGCCCAAAGCGCCCCAGTTCTAGCCGACCCCGTACCCACAGCGACGCCGTCCGGCCTGGATGGAAGCGCGGGTCACTGCCGTCAGCTCGATAGTCCACCGTGAGACCCAGGCGCTGAAACACGCTGTCTAAGATGCCTTTGGCCTCATACCAGGTGACAGGCTGATCTTGTCCACTGGTGACCCACTGGCTCGATCGGCCATCGCCGCCGACAATGCCGCCCACCGCTTCAGCTTCGTGAATGCCATCGTCGTCTTGCCAGAAAATATGGCCGATTTCAAACCCGTTGAGGGGGCCGTTGCCCTGGTTGAGGTTAAATTCGTAGGCGTCGATCAGCCCATCGATCAGATCCTGCCGCAGGGCGGAGTATTCGGGAAATAAGGGGTTGGCCAGCGTCACCTGGCGATCGCTGATCGGCTTAGTCAAAGAGTAGTGCAGCAGTTCTGTTAGCCCCGCAGCCCGACAGGCCTCTCGCAGGCGGCGGTGCAGGGTGGCCTCGACCGATAGCCGACCGCCGATGGCCTTTTGGGGCAAGGTGTCGGCAAAGTGGTTGTAGCCGTAGAGTCGGGCGACTTCTTCAATTAAATCGACCTCGCGCTCCAGGTCGCGATCGCGGTAAGGGGGCACCGTCACGGTCCACACATCGGGATCGTGGCTGGGGGCCACCTGACAACCCAAGGTTTCTAGCACGGTTTGAATGGTCTCTGCCGGTAGCGGTTGGGGAATGTCGCCTAAGTTAATGACCTTACCCAATAGCTGGTTCACCCGGCTCAGCCGCAGGGTAATCACCCGCTCAGGTATAGCAGCACCCAAATCAGTGGTGCCAGTGGTTTGGGCCACCACGGTAGCTCCCGCTAGCGCTTGCAAGAGCTGCAGGGCGCGATCGCAGGCCAGACCCAACTCGGCAGGGTTTACCCCCCGCTCGTAGCGGGCCGAGGCTTCGGTGCGTAAACCCTGGCTGCGAGCCGACCGACGAATCACCGCCGCGTCAAAGTAGGCCGCCTCCAGCATCACCGCCACCGTGCCGTCGTGCACCTCCGTGGCTTCGCCGCCCATCACCCCCGCCAGAGCCACGGGCTGGTCGTTGGCGGTAATCAGCAGCGTTTCGGGGGCCAGCTGGCGCTTTTGGCTATCTAGCGTCACCAGGGTTTCGTCGGGCTGGGCATAGCGCACGCCGAGGGCGAGGCTATTGCCGGTAGCTAACAGGCGATCGCGGTCAAAGGCATGCAGTGGCTGGCCCCACTCCAACAGTACATAGTTGGTGATGTCAACCACATTATTAATTGGCCGCGTTCCCGCCGCCTGGAGCCGCTGCTGCAACCACTGTGGTGAAGGCGCCAACGCAATATTCTCCAGCACCGTACCGATATAAATGGGGCAGGCCTTTTCGTCAGGCAGGGCAATGGCCGGGGCGGCGGCACTATCGGTTACCGCCAAGGTCTCAGCAGCCGGTAGATGTAGCGGTGCGCCCGTAATCGCCGCCACCTCCCGGGCAATGCCCACCATGCTCAAGGCATCGGCCCGATTGGCCGTAGAGGTAACATCGAGAATCACATCATCCAGCCCCAGCAGGGGGCGCACATCTTGACCAAGCTCTAGAGCGTCAGCCTCAAAAATATGAATGCCGTCCGAGTCCTTGGCTAACCCCAGCTCTGCCAATGAGCAGATCATGCCCGAAGACGCTACGCCGCGCAGCTGGCGCGGCTTGATAGTCAAATCCACCACCGGCAAGTAAGTGTCAACCGTAGCCACCGCCACGTAAATATCAGCCCGCACATTGGCGGCCCCACACACGATGGTCGAGCGATCGGTCTGGCCAATATCCACCTGGCAAACGCTAAGCTTATCCGCATCGGGGTGCGGGCTACGCTCTAGCACGCGCCCTACAACCACCCCCTCGGCCCAGGTGCGTCGATCTTCAATATCTTCGACCTCAAACCCGGCCATGGTTAAGGCATCGGCCAACTCCTCAGGAGAAAGTTGGATAGTGACGTATTCATTGAGCCAGTTCAGAGATATGCGCATGGTGGGGCTAAGTTGACCGCTAGAGCGTTGAGAATGCTGTGATTTACTGCCCAAACATTCTACCCTGCGGCCATTGCCTCTACTTCTCTATGTCGCAACTCAACCGTCAGCGCCGATCTGCATGTTCCATACCTCACTCCATCCGTGGGGAGCGTGGGTTTACTGACTTTTCACATTTCACCTAATTTTGGCTCGTAAGTATATATCCCTTGGGGTGAATGCTATAACCCCTCTCCGAAACGGGGAATAATTGGGGTAATGTGGCATTACCAAATAGGGTTAGCCGTTCTGATTTGCAGAATAGCGGTGTTACGGCACCCTCGGTAATCGCTCTTTTACCAACTGACTTAGTTTCAGATGCTGTCGTTGGGCACCGTCTGACTACCCACCCTCTTGGGCCGTATGAGCTACTGTATCAACCCCGATTGTTCAAAGCCTAAGAATGCTCCCACGGTCACCCATTGTCAGTGCTGTGGGGCAGAATTGCTGCTGCGAGGCCGTTACCGCATGATTCGCGCCTTAGGTCGGGGTGGGTTTGGAGCCACCTTCTTAGCCCGGGATGAACAATTGCCCGGCAAGCCGCCCTGTGTCATTAAGCAGCTGCGTCCCTCCGCCGAAGCTCCTCACATTCTCGATATGGCCAGGGATTTGTTTAAGCGAGAGGCTAAAATCCTGGGAATGATCGGCAATCATCCCCAGTTGCCCCGCCTGCTCGACTACTTTGAAAGCGAGCATGAATTCTATCTCGTTCAGGAGTACATCAACGGCCTGACGCTACAGCAAGAAGTCAAGCGCGGCGGCCCCTTTACCGAAGCTGGGGTGAAGCAATTCCTGTGCGAAATCTTGTCAATGGTGCAGTACGTCCATAATAACCAAGTCATTCACCGCGACATTAAACCTGCCAACATCATCCGTCGCGACCAGGATAAGAAACTGGTGCTGATCGACTTTGGCGCTGTAAAAGACAAAGTCAACCCGCTGCAGGCCGCTAACTCTGACCAAACTGCCTTGACGGCCTATGCCATTGGTACTCCCGGCTATGCCCCCCCCGAGCAGATGGCCATGCGCCCGGTCTATGCCAGCGATATCTATGCCCTTGGGGTGACCTGCGTCTATTTGCTTTCGGGCAAGGCACCCAAAGATCTCAGCTACGACCCCAATACTGGTGAGCTCCTGTGGCTTGAGGCCGTACACATCAGCGATCACTTTGCTGGTGTATTACAAAAAATGCTCGAGATCTCGGTTAAGCATCGTTACCAAACAGTAGAGGCTATCCACCGCGATCTCGACCTAGAGCCTTACATGGATAGTCTGGCTCAAAATATGGCCTACCCAACAGCGGCGGGGGGCAGCACTAGCGGTAATACCAATGGCAGTGGCCCGGCGTCGGTTGCTGGGGCCTATGCGGGTAGTAGCCAAGCGGGCATTAGTCACTCCGGTGGTTCACCCTCGTCTCGGATGGCAGCGGCAATTCGGGCTCGTCGAGAGCGCTCAAACTCGGGGGGAAAGGCTGCTCCCTTGGTACCCAGCCACAGCGGATCGCCAAAACCCTTATCTAGAGCTACCTCCGCCAAAGCACTCTCCGCTGATGATGTGAAGCAGAAATATACCAAGGGGCGACGCGATTTTTCGCTGCAAGGGTTCAAAGAGCTCGATCTCCAACGCACCATGCTGGCAGAAATCAACTTTAACCAGTCACAACTCCCGAGCGCTAACTTTCAAGGGTCTGACCTCAGCAACGCCAACTTTGGGCGTGCCAATTTGAGTCACGCGAGTCTGCGCAACGCCAACCTGGTTAAAGCCTACTTTCACTATGCCAACCTGGAGGGTGCCGACCTGCGAGGGGCTAACTTGGCTCGGGCCAGCCTTTCTAACGCCAACCTACGCGGGGCCAATCTCTGCGGAGCCGACCTCACCGGCGCGTTAATCTCTAGTGACCAATTGGCTGTCGCTCGTACCAACTGGTCTACAGTGATGCCCAACGGGCGGCGTAACGGGCTCTAGGGCAGGGCTGTGGCCTCGACCTGAGCGGGGTTACTCACTCCTCCAGTGTCGTGAAGGGGGGGCTCTTGGCGATCATGCCGCAGGGCTACCAGCGATTCCTTGATAAGAACGGCAGCCGGTACGGCCACAATCACCCCTAGCAGACCACCTACCCTGGCCCCCGACAAAATCGCAATAAATACCCAAAAGGGGTTGAGCCCGGTAACGCTACCTAGCACTCGCGGGGCAATGCCGTTTTCCACCAGCTGCTGCACAATGACGGCGGCAATCAACATAGGAATCGCAATTTTAATATCTCGCAGGGCCACTAGCAGGGTCACGATGACTACCCCGATCGTGCCGCCAAACGGCACCAGGGCTAGCAACCCTACCGTCAGCCCAAACAGCGAGCCAAACGGCACGTTTAGCAGCCCAAATAGGAGGGTGAGGGCGGTGCCAAAGCAACTCGCCACAATAAACTGTCCCAAAAAATAGTTGCGAAAGCTCTGGCGTAGGGTCTCTGAAAAAGGCTGCTGAAGCTGCCCAGGCAGTAACCCTACCACCCCGCCCCAGACCTCTTCGCCGTGCTGAAGTAGGTAAAAGGTCAGCACCATAGTCAACACTACGTCGAGCAGCTTATTGGCCGTAAAGACCGCTACGTTGATGGTCAGATTCAGCGCTTCCCCGGCAATAGACTGAATTTCGCGTTTGAGGCGATCGCTGGTTTGGGTGATGAGTCCATCCAGGCTGAGCGGCCAGCCCCACTCGGTTAGCTTGCCGTCGAGCATCATTAACTGGGTTTTGCCCGAGTCAAACCAATCGGGCAGGCGCACAACCAGCTGTTGGCCCTGGTCAATGACGAAGGGCAGCACGGTAATTGCTAGGCCCGAAACTCCTACGAGAGCCAGCACTAATACTAAAATAGCGGCCTGACCACGCTTGAGGCCGAGCGTTTCGAGCCGTGCCATCGGATAGCTGAGCAAAAACGCCAGCAGTGCCGCGATCAGCACCGTCACTAAGATTGAACGAAAGTAGCCAAAAATAATTGACACAGCCCATACATTGAGCACCACCAGGGGAGTGGCCAGTAGCACCAGCGCTGACTGAGACATGGGGCTGAGTTTATCCCACCAGCGGGCTAACCAGCTTTGGGGGGTAGGGTCGCTACCGTTTGCTACACCGTGCTCCATAGGTCTGCTCGCATGTTGGCTAAGGTCAAAATTGCCAGGGCCTAGATGGCTACCTCCAGCCTAAGGCAAAGCTTGAGGTTTCAGTCTGGGATGACCGCATTTTTTTGCTGCTGGGGTAAAGGTGATTTCGTCGTAGTAGCCATCTCAGGGGGTAATATGTAAACAATTTAAAACAAAGTCTAGAACCGCTCATTTATCGACTACCCGATCATCCATCGTCCTTAGCTACATAACTCCCTATGCTTGCGTCGCACCTCAGCTCCACCTCAGGGATCACCTTTAAGCAAGCCCACCCCCAAAAGGTGCTGGCGATCGGCGATAGTCTGGTGTATGGCTTTGGTGACTCTGAGGGCGGCGGCTGGGTTGAGCGTTTGCGCCGTCTTTCTATGGAGCCGGGTCGACCGGGGGCGGTGTTTTATAACCTCGGCGTGCGCGGTGATGGCGTCGGTCAGGTTAAGCAGCGACTCGAGCATGAGTTTCGCTATCGCGGCGAGTTGCGCAATCGTTTGCCTGACCTGGTTGTGCTATCGGCAGGTGTCAATGATTCAGCACGGGTCAGCAATCCCCTAGGGCGTAATCGCACCAACTTTGACGAATTTGAACAACAGATAGAAGAGCTGCTGGCCGAGGCCCGACAGCTTTGCCCAGTGTTATTTATCGGTATGCCCCCAGTCAATGAGCAGGCCATGCCCTTTTCGGAGGTGCTGTACTACACCCACAGCGATCAATGGCGCTATCGTGAAGCGACTCGGCTGGCCTGCAGCAGCCATAACATTCCCTATTTAGATGTGCTGAACCTATGGCTGGGCCGGGGAACATCTTGGTGGCTACCGTTAATTTCGCCTGATGGTTTACATCCCAATGTGGCGGGATATCGGGCTCTACTCGACGATATTGTGGCCTGGGACGCCTTCCAAACTGCTGTGGATATTCCCCCCGGCTGTGGGAGCTAGTTGGTTATGTCTGGTTCTGACTCTTGGCCTTTTCCCCCGTTGGCTGACTCAGCATATCGATCGGTGGCCGAGCGTAGAGCGGCGGGCAAGGCACTGCGCCAAAACCTCAAGCGGTCTGCCTTGGGGGAGTATCACCCCCCTACCGATCGCATCGATCCTGTTGCCCGACTTGAGGCCGAAGTAACCGATCGAGTGCCAGAGTTAGTGCCTATCCGCTATGGGCGCATGCTCACCTCTTCCTTTGCATTTTTGCGGGGAGCGGCGGCGGTGATGATAGCGGACATGGCTACCGCTCCGACCACAGGTATTTCTGTGCAGGCCTGTGGCGATATGCATGTGTCCAATTTTGGGGTATTTGCCTCGGCTGAGCGCAATTTGGTGTTTGCCATTAACGATTTTGATGAAACCTACCCCGGCCCCTGGGAGTGGGATTTGAAGCGGTTGGTGGCTAGCGCTGTGGTGGCGGGACGTTACTTAGGGGGCGATCGCACCCTGTGCCAAAATGCTGTGATGGCGGCGGTTGAGGCCTACTCTCAGTATTTAGATACCTACGCCGAGATGAGCTATCTCGATCTTTGGTACGACACCATTACTGAGGCTGAGCTGCTGCAAAAACTGCCTGAAAGTGCTGAAAAACATACCCAGCGCATGCTCGCTAAGGCCCGCGATCGCAATCATCTACAGGTGCTCGATGAGATGACCGACCTAGTTGATGATCGCCACCACATCGTTGAGGACCCACCGCTGGTAGTGCGAGCCGAAACCCTAGGAGAAGGCCCTGCCGTGGCCACAGCCCTCGAATCGCTGATGCAGGATTATCTCGGCTCGCTCAGCGGCGATCGCCGATTTTTGCTATCCCGCTATCGTCTGCTGGATGCGGCCCGCCGGGTGGTGGGGGTGGGCAGCGTTGGCACTCGCTGCTGGGTTGCGTATCTCGAAGGTAAAGACGCCAGTGATCCACTCTTTCTCCAGGTCAAAGAGGCCCGCCCCTCGGTGCTAGCTCCCTATACTGAGGCTAAGCGGGGCCATCGCCTGCCCGATGATCATTCAGGACGGCGGGTGGTGATCGGGCAAAAGCTGATCCAGGGGTCTCCCGATATATTTTTGGGCTGGGGTAGCCTCAATGGCATTCACTACTACGTGCGCCAGCTGCGCGATATGAAAGGGGGCTTTAAGCTCGAACCGGGTAAATTTCGAGTGTCAGACTTGCCCGACTACTGTGCCCTCTGCGGTTGGGCCTTAGCCCTGGCCCACGCTAAATCAGGCGATGCGGCGATGCTGGCGGGGTATATTGGCAAAGGCCATGCCCTGGCCGATGCTATGGTGGCCTTTGCCGAAGCCTACGCCGACCAAAACGAACGCGACTACGATCGGCTCGTGGCTGCCGCTGCCCAGGGACAAATTCCGGTTGAGCGAGAGACGTAGTCGCCTGCGGCGGATGTAGGTTTGATAACTACGACGTAAATCTAGGGAGCCTGGGGGCTGGGGAGCCAGAGGAGGCTCAACAGTATCCGCTAGTCTAGGCAGCCTTCGTCGAGGTCAGCGGCGGTCACGGGCGGAAAAGCGGCAGGCTGAATGGGACGACCCAGAATCGTGCTTGGGGACAGGGGAATGGGAGCTGGTGCAGGGTTTCCGGCACAGAGGGCATCGGCTTCGATTTCGACTAGCATGTCAGCATTAGCCAGGGCCGCAACTGCCACCGTGGTATTTACCGGCGGGCGATCGGCAAATAGCTCATGGTGGGCACGAGCAACATCTTCCCAGCGGCTCATATCGGTGACATAGATACGAGTTCTAACCACATCACCCAGATCGGCCCCGAGGTCTTCTAGGGCTTGCTGAATGATCTCAAAGCAGCGGTGGGTTTGGGCGTAGGCGTCGCCCGGGGCAAAGGTGCCCCCCTCACCATCGCTGGGCGAGGTGCCCGAGACAAAAATGTGCTGCCCGGCTCGCAGCGCCCGGCAGTAGCCGACTTTGTCTTCCCAAGGGTTACCCGAAAATGCCCGCTGCTGTATCATCGCCCTGCCCAGCGTCAAAATAGCCTTAGCATAACGCGTGTGAAGCTATTATTCGCTCTGGCGTTTGGTTAAAAGCGCTAGAGCTTTTTCTACTGCGATTAGCGCCTGCTGCACCTCATCGGCACTGACGTTAAGCGGCGGCACAAATCGCACGACTTGAGGCCCAGCGGGCACCAGTAATAATCCTTCGCCCATGGCCGCTTTGACAATATCCACCGATTTTACTGTCGCCTCTGGCTGAAGCACCAGGCCGTTGATCAGGCCCCAGCCGCGCACCTGAGCCAGCAGAGTTGGATACTGCTGCACCAGCCGTTGCAGGCCGAAACGCAGCTGCTCACCCCGCTGCTTAACGTTGTCGAGCAGATTGTCAGCCTCCAGAGTTTCGCACACCGTGAGCCCGACTTTACAGACAAACGGGTTACCGCCAAAGGTGCTGGCATGGTCGCCGGGCTCAAACACCGCGCAGGATTCCTTACACAGCATGGCCCCGATGGGAATGCCGCCCCCTAGCCCCTTAGCCGAGGTGAAAATATCGGGCTCAATGCCCAAGTTCTCAAAGCCCCACAGGGTACCGGTGCGACCCATGCCCACCTGCACCTCATCGAGAATCAGTAAAATGCCTTTCTCGTCGCAGAGCTGGCGAATGCGCTGGAAGTAGGCAACGTCTCCGGGGCAAACGCCACCTTCCCCCTGTAGGGCCTCAAGCATGATGGCGGCGACCTGAGGCTGGTCGGCGTCGAGCTCTGCTACCAGGGCCTCTAGGGCATTGATGTCGTTGTAGGGCACATAGGCAAAGCCTGGCATCAGGGGGTCAAAATTCTTTTGGTACTTGGGTTGACCTGTGGCGGTAACCGTGGCCAGGGTGCGCCCGTGGAAACTAGCCTGGGCGGTAATAATCAGCGGATTGGCGATGCCGCGCTGGGTGTGGGCGTATTTGCGAGCCAGCTTAATCGCCCCCTCATTGGCCTCGGCGCCAGAGTTACAGAAAAAGACGCGATCGGCGCAGGAATGTGCGACTAACCAATGGGCCAGCGCCCCTTGCTCTGGGATGTAGTAGAGGTTCGACACGTGGTGCAGGGTTTGAATCTGCTTGGTAACGGCCTCAACCATGGCTGGATGGGCGTGGCCCAGGGTGCAGGTGGCAATACCGGCAACAAAGTCCAGGTAGCGTTGCCCCTGATCGTCCCACACAAAACTACCTCGCCCCTTGGTGAGGGCAATGGGAAAACGCCCATAGGTGGTCATCACATCAGCATCAAACTGGGCTGGCGAGAAAGCACCTTTGCCGTTAGACACAACACTGAAGGATTTAAGGGAGTTTTGCACGAGAGCTTTGAGCATCAGGGTAAGGGGGAGTATGAGGAATTAAGAGCGTTGAAGAACCCCCCTGCGCGGGGGCATAACTGGCTGGCCTGGACTGGCAGGCTTGGCTCAATCAAAGGACTCTGCTGTTAACATTGCCCACTGTTGATTGAGCATAGCGGAAACACCAGGAAAATCAATGACACTATTGGTCAGCTCAGACCTGATCTGACCGCAGCGATCGAGCGGGCTTTTGACGAATAACCTTGAGCTTTTCGCGCAGATAGATCAGGTTTTGAGACTCGCCGCCATAGCGCCAGCGCACGTAAGCATGGGCGATTTCGTTAGCAGCTTGGGCGGGCTGGGGCTGAGCTTGATGATAGAGCCGCCGACCGTACTCAAGGGGGGTCTCAGCAGGGGTCTTCCCCAGTCCCCGATAGTCAAACCAGGTCAGCATTTGCTGATATAGACGTTCGGTGGGTTCGAGACGTTGCAGCTGTCGGTAGCGCCAGCCTTGCCGCAGCCCTAGGAAAATTAGCCAGGCGAAAAAGACTAGGATGGTAACCACAGCAATGCCCACCATGATGCCGATCCAACCCAGATTGAGCAGGGCCGTGAAGGAATTCACCAGGTAGGCGAGGCCATCGCTGAAGAGGGTGATCAGGCCGTCGATGAGGCCGACCAGCGGAGAGGGTAGCCAGCCAGCCAGCCAGTTCCAAAACTGCCCCACGAGGCTGAAGGTTTGGGACTCCTTGGGGCTGGGTGGGATGAGCTCGTGACCGGGGATTGGGTCAAACCCAAACCAACCATACTGGGGGAAATACACTTCCGTCAGGGCGTAGGCATCGGTGTTGCGCACTACGTAAAATCCGGTGAAGGGGTTAAATTCGCCTTCGCCGAACCCGGCTACGAGCCGAGCCGGAATGCCGATAGAGCGTAGCATGATCGTGAGTACGGTCGAGAAGTGGTCGGGGTAGCCTCCTTGGGTCTCGAATAGAAAGGTTTCAACCAGATCTTGATCGTCGGTAAAGAAGGGCAAATCGGGTTGAATACTGTAGCGCTGCTTGAGCGTCTGGGTCAGGTAGAGGGATTTCTCGTAGGGATCGTTGAGCGGAGTGGGGGAGGTAGCCAGCAGTTCTTCGGTCTTGGCTCGCACCGGTTCCAGAACCGCTTCGGGCACCTGTAAATAATGGGAACGAATGCCGGGAGGGTAGAGGGTACCGACCTGTCGCAGCTGGGTGCGATCGCGGTAGGGCACCCGCGACACCACCGAATAGGTCATCCCTTCCTGCAAAATGACTGGGGATCTGAGGGTGCCCTCGGGGTCAATGGCTACCTCGCGCGTGGGGAAATATAACTCCTTGGGTTGATAAAGGGCTGGGATCAGGTTTGGCAGTTCACTGACCAGAGTATAGGTCTGCACAATATCGCGGTATCGACCCAGGTTAGGGGTCATTGGTAAGAACATTTGAGCCGAAAACCGCCACCGCTGCACCCGCTGGGTATCGTCGTTGCGAGAAATATCCCACCCCTGGCCGGTATAGGTATCGAAGGCGAGCACTCGCCAAAACCCGGGGGCTTGCGATCGCACTCGCATGACCACCTGAGGGGTCATCGTGCCCCGCAGGTTTTGGTTCATCTGACGGTTGAACCCGTAGTACGAGTTAAAGTCAACCACCCCAGGCCCTTGGGCAGGGCCGCTGCCTTGAATCGTGCCACCGCCCTCCCCCGCTTCGAAACCTTCACCGTCTTCGTCTCCATTGCCGGTGTAGGCGGGGTTGACAATGCTTTCACCGGAAAAGTTGTCGGGGGTATCCACCACCGAACTGACCGGAAAATTTTGAATCTGATACCCCGGCAGACGCGGCAAAAACAAAAATATCAGCAGCCCTAAGCCGATCACCAGCGATACGAGGGCCAGAAACCGACCCAGGGCAGGCCGCAGTTTGATCTCACCCCAGGCTCCAGGCCCGAGCCCCAGTCGCGACTGATAATCTAGCCCCAGCACCGGCACCGCTACTGTCAAGAACAGCAGTAGCAGCGGGGCAAAGACCAGGGTTTGGCTAATGGTGGCGGCTACCCCCAACAGAATCAGGCCAATCATCATCGAGTAGCCCAGATCCTTGCGCCGGGGGAGATCAAAGCTATGCAGCACCTGCAATTGCACTAGCAGCTCTGCCAAGATAATGCGAGTATCTCCTGGCTGCTCGATCAGGCGGGTAAAAAACACCGCCAGGGTCATCAGCATGCCAATGGCGATAAAAAACTTTACGGCTATATTCCGGGCCCGCCGCTGCCGCCAGCTAAAAGCAGCTCCTAGCGTGCTCAAAGGAACCGCCAGCAAGTTCCATAGAGAAGCCTGGGTCACACCAGCGGCCGCCACTACCACAGAACAGATGCCAAGGGTAACCAGTGTCTGCACCAGCACCCTTAGCAGCAGCGAATCTTCAATCTCCTGGGATGGGATCGGTCTAGCCAGGGGAGAAGAGGCCAGCCAGCGCAGAGCAACCATAGCACCAACATGATGAAAGCTGCATCCATGCTAACCGCTGCACCAGCCCCTGCCCAGCCTAGTCAGCGGCGATCGCAACCTGGAAACTCAAGGGAGAGGTTTGATCTGGGCCTAAGCTAACGTCTAGGCGGTGAATTGCACCGGATTCGGTGGCTACCCGCAGTCCTAACTCACCCGCATTAGAACGCTCAGAACCTAGGGTTTCGCCTGAGTGACTCAGCAATAAGTGACCACCCATGGGCAGGCTCACGCTGATCTCGAGCTGCGGCACAGGGGCAGCCAGATAAGTTGCCTGTACCGTGATTGCTCCCGCTGAGGTTAGCCAGGTCTTCGTCTGGGTAGGACTAGCCGCCGATAGCGTTAGCGATAGGGCCTCAAAAATATTTTGGGCGGCCAACATGGCCAGGGCTACCTGCTGCGGGGTCGAGGCCGTCTCGTAGTCGAGCTGCTCTAGGGTTTCGGCCTGGGCCGAACGGTAGGCCGGACGAGCCACTAACCCAGCAATGTACTCCAGAGTTTGAGGCTGGTCAGGAAACAGTGACTCTACGGCCACCACCAGCCGTCGCCCGGTCTGGTTAATGTCGTGCAGGGTCTGCTGGCAATGGTTGAACAATTCCCGCAACACTTTCTGGGGAACTTCTGCGGGAACTGAAAGGTTACTCAAGTGGTCTAGCCAAATAGAGGCCGCACCGGGATGCAGCGCATCGGGATACTCCTGCACGCTCTTCTCCCAGGGGAATAGAGGCGGGCGGTGGGAAATTTCTTGCCGCAGGCGGCGCTTTAGAAGGGCTTCGAAATGGGATTGCACAGTGGATAGGTCTCCAGAGTCAAAGACAGGGTTGTGGGAGGCTGCGACCTCGCCTGGAGCTGCTGGCGTCGGCGTAGATGGTTCAAAGCCAGAATAGACCGAGGGGGTAGGTGCATCGTCCAGCTCCTTGCGATCAGCGTCAGCAGCCGGGGAAAAGCGCGTTCCTGATGGTGAGTCATCCGCTGCAAGGGGCTCTAGCAAAAGCTTGAGCAGAATGTCTTCGCGAATGTCTGAATCTCTATTCATGGCCTGGTATGGTCTGTCCGGATGTTTAAACGTTACGAATGTCCCAAGCTTGCTCTAGCAGCTTAGACCACTGTTTTTGGAACTGGGTGGGAGTCATAGCCAAAATTTTAGCGGCTTCACTGTCAGAAACACCCTGCTGTTTGAGAGTCAGCAGTTTATTTTGCTTAGGACTAAGAGTAGCTTGCAGTTGCTGCCACTCCTGGACGGTCAAGCCCAAATTGGTTTCTAGCCCTGCCTCTAGCCATTCATGCACCAATTCCCAGTGGTGCGACAGGGCAAATCGTAGCAGGTGGTATTTAAACCGCTGCTGCAAATAATCGCGCTGGCGCGGAGTCAGGCCCAGCAATGCCTCAATCTCTTGGGTGGGCAAGTCGAGCAGCCGCAGGGTAAAGTAGTCGGCGCATTCGTCCTGGTTACGTTCTTTGAGATAGGCTAACAACTCCTCAACTACGCGCCCCCGCAGGGAGCTCTCGGGGAGGGGGTCGGCCTGGGCCACCATTTCTTCGCGCACTCGCTGGTGAGATGCCGCGGGGCGGACGTCATCACTTTCACCGCCATAGTCAACGGCCTGTTCAATGTCAACGGCCATTTCAGGAGGCTGCTGTCGCGAAAATGTTTGAGCCCGCAAAATGATCAACTGCTGACTGCGCCGCCCCGATAGCGGAATGCGGCGCTTGCCGTAGCGTTCTGAGAAGGCCATGTACTCGGCCAGCTCTAGCAGTGTACGGGGCTGAAAACGCTCGTTGAGCTCGTTTTCGCGTCGAAAGGCATTGAGCGCTTCAACGTAGAACCCCTGCAAGAAATCTTCGATGAGCGCTAGCCGGGCTTGGTAGCTGGTCTGCACCTGGGGTGGTGTAATGTAGCGATACACAATGGCACTTAGCGTGCTATGCAGCTCAACACGCCCCTGGCGCGACCCCAGGTTGTAATACTTAAGACACTGATCCAGCCGGTGCTTGCCCAACGATTTAGCCCAGGCTTCGACATCGCCTGAGGCTTGAATGCGATCGCTTTGGCTACAAATGCGCTGCACCTCAGTGGCCAGCCGCTGAGCTAAAGGTCGACACCCCGAATCTGGTGCATCGGTGGCAGTTTTTAATTCTTGGTAGAAAAGCTGACTAAGCGAATCCACGCTCAACGTACAGATACCCTGACTCAAACTGACTATCCTCTAAAAGCTACACAGAAAGTGAAGCGATATTCAGGTATGTGACGTGGTGGATGCAACCCCCCATAACCCATTCGCGCAGCCTTAGGCCATCCATTAACGTTAGACGCTAACATCAGACATTAGAGCCATAATTGGCGCAATCAGTAGATTAGTTCAAGTTATAGGTTACGGAGTATTCTAACACTTGTCCGTAATTATATTGAATTGTCCGGTTCTAAGTAGGTTCCCTGCACCCTGCTTTTGCTAAGTCGAGAACTATTTGTTGTCGGCCCTACTAGCCCCTAACCGATATTTGGTAACTCCCATGGATCTCGACGCCCAAGTCGCCTCCCTACAGCAAAGTGCCCCCAACGATGGGGTGACCGCCAATGCCATCACGACCATTGCCCCGACCCTTAAGGCGATCGCAGGTCAGCTCAAGTATGAACAGTACTATGTGCTGCAAACCCTCGAACAGGGCTGGATGATGACCACCCTCAGCAATCGCACCCAGCCCAATACCCAAAAAAATATCGTCTATGCTTATCCCACCTTGCAGGATGCCGCTACTGGTCAGTCGGCTAAAGATCCCCAGGTGATGGCGCTACCGGTGCCGGTCGTTCATATCTTGTTTCAGCTACTAGCGATGCAACCCATCGATAGTCTGATTTTTATGGAGACCCCTGGCCAGGCTGGCCAGGGAGTCGAGATTCGTCGCCAAGACGTCCAAGCGCTTATTCAGGCACAGTTACAGCAGGCGCAGCAGGCTAGCCCTGTGCCTCCAGACATGGCTTAGGTAGCCGATCTTTTCGTCCATGCAAGCTCAAATGATGTGCTATCTTAGGAACCTCATGGGCGATTAGCACAGTGGTAGCGCGCTTCCTTCACACGGAAGAGGTCACTGGTTCGAAACCAGTATCGCCCATACAACCCAAAACCCCTGAACCCCTTGATTTAGAGGCGACGGTCTCAACAAAGTCAGCCAGGGTGGGCATTTGCTGCCAGGCGGGGCTGCCAAAACCATCTTCAAAAGCAGCCTCATACCGGGCCAGGATCTGGGGAGTTTCAAAGAATGTGGCCAAGCCTTGCCAGAGCACGGTATGAACTCGCTTGCCCAGTTGGTTATCGGTCTCAGTACCCATCACCATGGTGTCGAGGGCTTTAACCAAGAACTCCTTGTAGTCGTCCAGGCGTTCCTGTCGCTGAGCGACGGGCAAGTCTTTGAGATTAGGAATCTGGAAGAGGTTGTTGCTCTCAGAGCCGATGTCGAAGTAGGCGCCCTGGTCGCCGAAGAACTTGACCAGATCGGTGTAGGTGGTGGTGCCATCGGGTTTGGGGTAGTCGAGGGAGATGACGTTCATGCCGTTGGCGATTGTCTTTCAGACAGGCTTCGCCAACGCCCATACAAAGATCTCTGCCGCCAGCACCGACTTCCCACTGCGGGTCTCCCCAAACACCAACATCCCCCGGTGTTGATTCACAAAATCCAGGTAGACCAGCATCTGACCATCGCGGGTGATCAGTTCGATGCCTCGGTTATCGATAGTGCGGGGGCAGGCCACAGGCATCAGCCCTGGAGCTTCGTTGGTTGCGTATTTGCATTGGTCAGATACATCTGTCTGCGGTCATCGTCGATGAGCCTGTCACGTTTACATTTTGAGAAGGGACGATCTTATGAGACAAGGCGTGAATGTCCATGTGAGTTAGACTTTTGTGCCTTAGACAGGTTGTTCTGGCATGAGCGGTGGATGGGTACAAGTAGGAGGAATTCTTGATTAAGGTGATGTAAAGCGGAGAAGGGATCTGATTCATCCGTCTTAGGGTTCTGTAAACCTATGATGCGCTGACTCTCGGCAACCTGAGTAGGAGGCTAGGATAGCGACAGTTGGTCTTGTCACTATCCGTTATGGTCAAGTCACCTGTGCCTCAAGATAAATCCCCGTCTGACGCCTCAGAGAGTGGATGTCGCCCGACGTTCTACATGACTGCTGAACTACTAGAAGCGATCGAGGCGCAGTGTGCGGTGGAGGGGAATCGAAAGCGATCGCCCTTTTTGGCTGAAATCATGGAACTCCTGCTCACGAGTGAGATGGGACAAAGTTTGAGAGAAGGTGCCCAAAAGCACCGTCGCCCTCTGAGTCATGAACTGGAAGCGAATCTGGTTCTATTTAATGAGCACATTCCAACAGAGCGGATTGTGGAGCTGGCGGAGGCGAGTCAGCGCAATCCTGACCAGATGCTGGTGCGCCTTGTTCTGCTGGGCTTGCGGGTTTATGAGCGGGCCATCTCGCGGATGGAATCGGAGATTGAAGGCGCTTCCGAGTTGATTTCATAAAGCTCAGAACGGGTTTCAACATTTCGTCCGGATTGAGCTATTTGCTCTAGTACAGCTGATGTATTGGTGATTTTTGCTACGCGTTTATTTGCGTAACGTAGTGACGACCTGATTGCCCCCAAACAGGCGTTGCTGACACCACCAGATATTTATGATCCGCAAGGTCGCTGGGCTGGAATGAATGGCTATTTGAATCCATGTTTTGGGGGCAGGTCATTGGGGCACGTTCCCGATCTCGTTGCCGGTGTTCTGGATGGGACGGTAGCGAGGTAGGGGCACCATGGCTCGATTTTTGACGCGCCGCTATGTGGCGGTGACCGGAGCCGAGGCAATTCGTCTGGCCGGGCTGGATGGAACGCCTTGGGCCGAGATTCGACATGATGGGGATGTCCAGCTCCTGCATCGCAAGGAGTGGTGGGCCTGGTGGTCGGACGGGCAGCTGACCACAGCGATTGGGTTGCCAGAGTCGCTGTGCCCACAGAGTCTTTCGCCCGATGCGATCGCGCTGATCTCGGAAGTGTGGGAGAGCAATGCCATGGCTCCTCACTGTGGATGGGCGACCTTGGCGCAGGTGGAGGAGGTATTGAGTCGGGAACGGCAACTGCAGCCGGAAAGCACCGGAGCTTATCAATGGGTCACCCTAGAGGTATTAACCGTGCGGTTCACGGACGATTCAGAGGGCGTATTCCATTGCTGGTACAGGGGTTACGACGAGGGCTTTGAGTGCCAAATAGAGCTCATTCGAGTAGGTGGTTTTTAGTCCTGATTTTGCCGGGGAGTTGCAGGCTAAGGCTCGCTTCCATCGCAAAGTCTAGGCCATAAGAAACCCCATTGGCGCCAGCGGGGTGTGAGGGGTCGTTGTTGTTTTGAGGAGGAATGATATTGACTCAAGAAAGTGGACAGGTAGTTTAAGCGGCCTTCAAGCCCTCTAAAGAGAGCCAATAGTGATCTTCAAACTGCACTGGGGATAGATATCCGAGGGTCGAATGTAACCGCTGCCGGTTATAGAAAACCTCAACCCATTCAGCAATAACGGTGCAGGCAACCGTTCGAGTCGAGAAGATTCTAGGATGAATCAACTCGGTTTTGAGCGTGCCAAAGAAGCTTTCAGCCACCGCATTATCCCAACAATTACCTCGACGGCTCATGCTGACCCTTATCGTAGCTTGCTGAAGTGCATCCTGGTACTCTCCACTGGCATATTGAGAGCCTCGGTCAGAATGGAACAGCAGTCCAGTTTGAGCCGGTTGGCGGTGCCCTAAGGCCGCATCTAAGGCTGTCAGCACCAGCTCAGTGCGCATATGCTCTGCCATCGACCATCCCACTACCCTTCGAGAAAACAGATCGATGATGACCACCAGATACAGCCAGCCTTCAGTCGTCCAAATGTAGGTCATGTCAGCCACCCGCACCCGGTCGGGTTCTGTCGTCGTAAAGTCTCTATTCAAGTGGTTCTCAGCGATGTGCAAAATCGCATGAACTTCGGCACCTGATTCGCGCCAACTTCGGCAGGTGAATCGCATGAACTTCGGCACCTAAATCGCATGAACTTCGGCAGGTCATGTCTACTCCATTAGTGGATCCCGATACACTGCGCTCGACCGCGAGCCAGGGAGAGGAGGTCCGAGATAGGACAACACCGCCAAGGAGAGCAACTGCCGATGGTGAAATTTCGAGAGATCTTACGACTTCACGACCTGGGGTACAACCAAAGCGAGATCGCGCGCAGTTGTGTCGTGGCGCGAGCGACCGTGCAAGACTACCTACGCCGGGCTGCGGCCAAAGGGTTGTGCTACGACCAACTGTCGCAGGTGAGTGACGGTGAGGCCCAAGCGCTGCTGGGGAAAGGGAAACCGCCCCAGGCCACCACCACGACCGTGGATTTTGAGCACGTGCACCGAGAGCTCCAACGCAAAGGGGTCACCCTGGCGCTGCTGTGGCAAGAAGGCCTTGACCAATCGAGCTGGACGTTTAGCTACGCCCAGTTCTGTCGCCGCTACGGGCAGTGGAAAGGGCAGCACAACCTCTCCATGCGCCAAGTGCACAACGGCGGGGAGGGTGAAGAAAAACGGACACGCCTGCGCCCCAGAGGACCGTCATGTCCGAGACTGGCTGAAGTGATTATCAACAGCCAGACTTATTATGGAGCTCTATCAACGCCTAGAGCAAATCTTGGGAGCCTTGCGCCCGGCCTTTAGCCATGACGCCTCGTTTCGATGGTTTGTCCTGTTAGTGTGGGGCGTGCTGTTGAACACGCAGCCGCCACCGGTGGTGTTGGCCCTAGAGTTACCCACATGGATCTGGTCGAACTTCCCGCATTGGTTTCGCACCTTGCCTAAACACGGCTACCCCAGTGAGCGCATTGTCCAACTCGTCCTCCAGCATCAAGCCCAGAAGATTTTTCTCAAAAGAAGGAATTGATGAATTACAGAGCATATATAGGTAGCAGCAAAAGCCCTTAGCCACGAGATGAGGCTAAGGGCTTTTGGAAGAGGAACCTGGCATCGAGCTATTTTGACAAGGGGCAACCCCCTCACTATCTTCGCCGCAGCTGCATTTCACGTCCGAGTTCGGGATGGGTCGGGGT
>NZ_JADEWX010000079.1 GCF_015207395.1 Nodosilinea sp. LEGE 07088 | reverse complement strand
GGGTGCCCGTAGGGTGGGGTGGGTAGTGAGGCCTGGGCCAACCCACCCCTGCCCCTCCTAGGAGGGGAAAAGCTGTAGGGCACCGCCCACCAAGCCAAGACATCAAGCAATAACAGCTTCTTCTAGAATTTTGTCCATCGCTGAGGATGCTGAAGCACCCGATCGCCGCTGTTCGGTTTCGCCGTGCTCCTTCAGTAATTTTGCTAAGCGGTGGCGCATGAGAATGCCGGGGCGATCGCTGGCCATGTGCTGCTCTTCCGCCAAACTCAGGGGCGCGTCGTAGTCGGTGCCTTCTAGAATCACCCGGTCTTCGGCGGTCACCTGGCGATCGAATGCGATGATGTCGGCGGCTTTGGCCTCGGTCTCAGTATCGTTCCGCAGGCAAAACTGCACCACCTGGGAATGCTGGTCGTCGATCGGGGTGTAGGCGGTGAAAATCAGGTGCTCTAGGCCATTGGGATACTGAATTTTGAGCGTGCGGGCAAAGGGCATGTACCAGGTGCGGGTGTTGGTGCGAATGGTCTTTTCGGCGGCGATGCCCAGGTTTTTCTTTTGCAGGTCGGGGTTGAGCACCTCCAGCCAGTGCTTCATCACAAAGCCAAAGTCGGTCTCGGTCACATCATCAATCGGCGGCGGCTGAGGATTTGACATATCGCCCCAGGAGCTAGCGTGGACGAAGTGACCGTGGGCGCTGTCGAAGGAATTTTCAATCGCCCGCAGCCCCCCCACTTTCCAGGGTTCGTAGAATTCGTGGATGAACCGAAAGTTACTGTCGGCAAATTCAGGAATCTCGGGAATCGGCTGGAGGGGGTTGTTGTCGAGACAGACCCACACATAGCCATAGCGCTCAACACAGGGGAAGGCCTCGACCCGGTAGGTTTTAGGGATCGCCGCCCCGGCATCGAGCTGGGGCACGTCGACGCAGGTACCGCTGGAATTGTACTGCCAGCCGTGGTAAGGGCAGCGCACGCAGCCGTCTTTGACCATGCCCTTCGAGAGCTGGGCCGAGCGATGACAGCAGCGATCGCGCAGGGCAGCCGGTTGACCATTCTCGTCAATCCACAGCACCAGCGGTTCTTCCAGCAGGGTGAAGGATTGGGGGCCGCTGAGCAGGTTGTCAAGGGGAATAACCGGGTACCAGAAGCGCCGCA
This sequence comes from Nodosilinea sp. LEGE 07088, assembly GCF_015207395.1. Lineage (GTDB taxonomy): Bacteria > Cyanobacteriota > Cyanobacteriia > Phormidesmidales > Phormidesmidaceae > Nodosilinea. Next base: position 24,133 of record NZ_JADEWX010000079.1, on the reverse strand, counting down.
GCACAGGCTGTTGGGTGGTGAGCATGGGGAGTCTCCGAGTGAGGGCTGGGATAAATGGGGTAAAGAATTTAAATATGGTTCCTTGATCTGCTTAGCATTGGAGTGGGACGGTGGTTAAAACAGGTTCTCAGGCATCTAGGGGCCAGACTGTTCAGAGCGATCGAAAAAAGGCGGGCAGTAGTGCCGATCGTATCTACAAACAGCTCAAGCAGATGGCGAGGCAATAGGGATTAATGGACAAGAGGAGTTTAAGCATCGGATTTTTGAGATCCATCATTTGATATGTGAAGCAGAAAATACTATTCGAGAATTGCGAAAGTATTGAAGAAGACCCATGGATTACGTGGATTTGAGATTGCAGCCTCTTTATAGTCTTAAGGCCTTTCTCCTCGAAGTCAATATAAATAATTCATCTTCTGAATTCAAGAAATTTATCAATTCCAGCAGCATTATATCTGCCTTAGCTGGCTTTAGTGAAGATCTTCTAGCAGAAGGAAATGAAATTAGGATGTCTAGCGATTTAATTAGCAATCTTATTGGAGAATTTGAGTCGCTAGAAAAAGAGGTCTTGAATTCAGATATTGAATTTGAAATAAAGAAGCTAATCTCAGATCAGATTATTGAGATCACTAGTGCGTTAAAAAACTACAAATTTTATGGTACAAAATATCTCAGGATAGTTGTGGACTCAAATATTGGATCATTAGCTACAAACAAAAGAAAAATTGTTCAAAAGGTTGGGAATCATCCTGTATTTAATAAATATTTCCTGCGACTTCTTGGGCTGGCGAATGTTATTGCTAAACCAGTTGTCTTTGCAATGGCAGGACTTGGCTTTGCTAATGATATGGAAAACTATATCCTCCCAAAGTATGAGCAATATCAAACTAATATCGAGATTCTAGAGAATCTTGATTTTGAAGAGTCAGGGATTGAGGGTGCAATTTCTCTGTTCCAAGAAAAAATAGAAGAAAGTGAGATCAAGCTTTTGCCTGAGAGCTCCATTGAAACATTGCCAGAAAACAAGATCGAAGCTTCAGATATAGAAAACTGATTGTGCTTTAGAGCTATTAATGGCTAGGCTTTAAGGCAAATAAGAATAGAATCCTAAACTTTTAGCGAAATCAGTAAGCAATGTCGCTTGCTGATTTTAGGATAGTCTTTGGTTAGTCATATGGCCGCTATTAGTCGCTGCCGCCCGCTGAACGCCGCAGGTTTGTGGTTGATCAACAGCAGCGTATTAAGTAATCCGAATTGGGCTTGGAACGGCAACCCAATTTGGCCCTCAACCCAGTCAGCTCCACCGTTGAGACCAGTGTTGCAGACTGGGTTGGGGCTGCGATCGCACTGCTTCTTTAACCGCAGTCACTCTTTGCGGTACTCCCGCATCGCCTTATGGATGGTTTTCCAGCGACGTTTGCTGTTGAGGTTGGCGCGGGCATCCTGGCGCTGACCAAGCCGCTGCTGCTCGCGCTGGAGCTTGTGGTAGCTGTGCAGGCGATCGCTACTCAGATCGCCCGCTGCGATCGCGCCCTCCACCGCGCAGCCCGGCTCGCCCTCATGCCGACAGTCGCGAAACCGGCAGTCTTCCGCCAGTTCCTCAATATCGGCAAAGGTGGCCCCCAACCCGTCGCTGGTCGTCCAGAGCTGTAGCTCGCGCATTCCCGGCGTGTCGATCAGCAGCGCGCCCGAGGGCAGGGGCAGCAGGTGCCGCCCGGTGGTGGTGTGCCGTCCGCGACTGTCGTCCACGCGCACCGATTGAATGGCCTGCTGCTGGACGCCAAGAAAGTGATTTGTCAGCGTTGACTTGCCCACCCCCGAAGAACCCAGCAGCGCCACGGTTTGCCCTGGCCCCAGGTAGGGGTCGAGCTGCTCTAGCCCTGCTCCGGTAGTGGCGCTGACGGCGTGAATGGGGACGGCGATGGCAACCGATTCCACCGCCTCAACGCGACTGGCCAAATCCGCACAGGTATCGGCCTTATTCAGCACGATGACCGGGTTGGCCCCACTTTCCCACGCCGCCACCAGGTAGCGCTCGATGCGGCGCAGGTTAAAGTCGCCGTCGAGGCCTGTCACCAAAAACACGGTATCGACATTGGCCGCTACCACCTGGCCCTCGGTTTTGCCGCCCGCTGCTTTGCGCACAAATGCGCTCTGGCGGGGCAGCACCGCCTGGATGATGGCGGGGTCATCGCCCTGCCGCTGGATCACAACCCAGTCGCCGACGGCTGGGAGGGCCTGCTCGGTCTCTGTCTGGTGGCGAAACTGCCCAGTTACGATCGCTGAGATTTCTCCCACCGGGGTCAAGAGTTGGTATGCACCACGCTGTTCCAGAGCCACTCGGCCCGCCTCAAAATCGGCCTCTGCCCAAGGGGCAAACGCGCGAACGCAGGTGGCATTCCACCCGCCTAATTCAGTTAAGTTCAAGAGTCTTTCCTCAAATGAAGCCTACGTGGGGCAAAGCTTCAAACGGGCTGTCAAATCGGGTGACGCCTAGCCTTGCCGGAGAATATTTGAGTTGCCTTTTACCACCGACTCAGCCATAGGTCACCTCCCTGGCACTTATTTGCAGAGCTTTTGGCCCAATCTTGGTTAGCTCACATTTCAGCATAGACTCCCACCCTGGGTGTTGCCCACAGCCTTGCAGCAAATTTACAAATACGGCTTGTCTGACTGCAACAGTCTGCCTAAAGGGAACCCTAACCCCGAGCACATCTTCTGAGATTAATCAGTGCACTGGTAAGGGATGACCATGGTTAACGTCACTGCGGCTGCGTTGTTAGCGATTGGCCTATCACTCAGCTCTCTAGGGGAAAACCATACGCTTTTGGCGGCAATTGGCATTTTGTGCGCCATGGCGTTCTTTCTATTGATATATCTTCAGTACCCGATTTCGTTTATTGGGTCGGCGCGCTATCCCCGAGCTAGAAAATGCTTTCCGCTTGTGCGCTGGGCCATCTTTGGCATTTACTGCGTCGATTTATCAACCACGCTGATGGGATATTTCGGCGGCCCCGAGCTAGGGATCTCGGCTCACGCCTACAGCATTTGGGCTGGGGTTTACCTGGTGGTCTACAGCCTGGCGATTTTGACGGGGCCGCCTAATCGGCGACGCAGGAAAGTTATCCTGCGCGATCGCTGGCGGCAGTGGGAGGGGCAGTTGGTGCCCATCCCGATCACATCGCGACGGTAGCTAAAATCTTGGGAATGTGTAGCCCTTGTTGACTGACACTTTGGTTGTCTTCAGGCATCATTTTTGCTGGATAAGCTTGCTCAAAAAGTTAGCCAAAATAATCGCCTGAGCGCAACCGCGATGTCAGCACCTGGAGTTTGCCCTCAACCCCAGATGCTGACATTTCATTGAGTGTTAGTGGTAGATTGCCAACACCTACAGCCTTTGGGCCGCGACTTCGACAGGGGGACGTACTACGCGCCGGGCCAGGCCAAGCTTCTCTAGCGCCCAAATGGCGTACCAGGTGACATCCACTTCCCACCAGCGCCAGCCGGCGGGGGCCACATTGGGGTAGGCGTGGTGGTTATTGTGCCAGCCTTCGCCATAGGTCAGCAGCGCTGTCCACCACAGGTTGCGGGAGCCGTCTTCGATATGAAAGCGTCGCTTGCCCCACATGTGGGTAGCGGAGTTGATCAGCCAGGTAGAGTGCCACAGTACCGCAATTCTCAGAAAGCCGCCATAGATGACGAAGGGCCAACCACCGAGGGCAAAGAGGGCGATCGCAACCGGCACTTGCAAAAACAGAAAGTAGCGATCGAGCCAGCGATAGTAGGGGTCGCGGGCGATATCTGGGGCGTAGCGGCGGTAGATTTGGCCATTAAAGATTTTGGGGTTGCGGTAGATCATCCACAGCATGTGGCTCCACCAAAACCCGCGACTGGCGGCGTAGGGGTCTTTTTCAGCATCTTCGGTGTAGAGGTGGTGCTGGCGGTGCCCCGCTACCCAAAAGATGGGGCCACCCTGGAGCGCCATCGCACCGATGGTGGCCAGCACATACTCTAGCCAGCGGGGCACCTGAAAGCTGCGGTGGGTCAGCAACCGGTGATAGCCTAGGCAAATGCCAATGCTGCCAAATAGCCAGTGCAGGGCTACCATGACCCCTAAGGCCGACCACGAAAAGAACCAGGGGGAGAGCAGGGCAACGCCGTGGACAACGCCTAAAAAGCCCACGAGGGTCCAGTCTAGATCGGCAATGCCTGGTTTTTGCAGAGGCGGTTTTTGCAGGGGCGGCTGAATCGATGTTGTCATAGCAAATCCTTTTTCCTTATCAGGTTGAAACGGTGGGCCAAGCTATTTGCCTGGTCGGAGCGTGAGCCCTGGCCTGACTCCTTTTCGCCCTCTAGGGGATTGATCGGAGCCTTATGCAAGTGTCGCTTACAAATCAACTCTAGCAAACTTCTCTGGTAAAATGCAAGTGTCGCTTTCTTTTTGCCATGGCAGCTCAGCGTAAATCGGCCCGGCAGCGGCTTGTAGACGCTGCATTTCAGCTTTTTTCGAGCCAGGGCGTGGGGGCTACGACCACGCGCCAGGTGGCCGATTTGGCTGGGGTCAACGAGGTAACCCTGTTTCGGCAGTTTGGTAGCAAGCATGGCTTGCTTGCAGCGGTAATGACGGAGGCCGAATTGCTAGCTGGCCCAGATCACCGCTTTGAGCTAAATCCCGTCGAGCAAGTCCCCGTCGAGCAGGCACTGCGGGATTTTTTGGCCCAGTGTCTAGAGGCGTTGGACCGGCTATCGGAACTGGTGCGATCGGTGATTGGCGAAGCCGGGCAGTTTTCCGCCGCTAATAGTCAGGTCATGGGGCGCGGGCTGCACGCTATTCGCGATTTTATGGCCGAATATTTGGAGGCGGTTTTGGGCCAGACTGTTGCCCCTGGGCTGCCCCCCGAAGAGGTGGCGGGATTGGTGATGGCGCTGCTGCTCGGCTCGGCTGCGATTGACGCTGCGATCGGGGGCGAGGGGGATGACAGCGTAGAACCCCATGGTCTGTGGTCGAGCCGAACGGACTTGATCGAGAGCTTGGTGAGCTGGCTGCTGAGCCTGCGGCCCCAGGCAGCTGTCGATGACCTGGGTGCGGCCCAACCCAGCCTGGTGACGGATCCACTGAATACTGAAACCTGGATGGATCTCCCCGCGCCCATTGTGCATCAGGTCATGCAGGTGGCTCGCAAGGCTGGCACTCAGACCTACGCTTTGGTGTACGTGCTCTGGGGCGCAGGCGTGGCGGCGGCAGAACTGTCGCTGTTGACCCGAGCCAGCGCGCTCTACGATAGCAACCAGCATATTTTGCTGGTTGGCCCCAACCAGCGCCAGGTGCCCCTCAATCAATGGATTATGGGGCGGCGCTATGGCACCTATACCAAAAATCCGCTGACTCGCTGGCTCAAGAGCCGCAGCGATGATTCCCCGGCTTTGTTTTTGGGGCCAGACGATCAGCCCATTACACCCCTGCGAGTGCGGCAGCTGTGGGCTGACGTGACGGCCAACATGATCTCGCCCACGGGCGCACCCCTGGGCCTGGAGCAGGCCCGGGCCACCTGGTGTGTCGAGATGCTGCTCAAGGGGCTGAGCCGTCAGGAGCTGAGTCTGCTGAGTGGGTTGTCGGTGGAGCAGCTCGAGCCGCTGGTGCAGAAAGCCCAGGCGCGCTCGGCCTTGGCCCAGGCCCTCCGGCTCGATCGCCAGGCTGGCCCGATCTACAGCGGTCTAGATGAGACTCCTAATTCAGCCGACTCAGCTGATGATCGTTAGCCCGCCTATTCTCGTTTGGATGGCTATAGAACGCCCTCGGCCTGTAGGAGAGAAATTGCTCTGGGTATCTGTAGCTGCATGGCGGCGGCGACAGCCTGGAGAAGCTTTAAATTGGGCAGGTCTGGGTCAAGGGCGGCGGCCTGATCGAGGGCCACCTGGGCCTGTCTGGGCTGCCAGGCGTAGAGGTGCACAAAGCCCAGATAGGCCCAGTGGTAGGGGTTGTCGGGGGCAACGGTGGTGATCTGGTTAAGGGTGGCGATCGCATCTTGGGCGTGCTGCTGCAAGATCTGGGCCAGTAGCTTGCCGTAGAGCCAGTCAAGGCGATCGGGCGATCGCTGGAGTCGATCGCCTAGGGTTTGCTCAGTGTGAACGAGATACTGCTGGCGGGGGTCGTACTGGTTAATGCGGCCCACCTCCGCAAAGATCGGGTCGAGCTCACCCACGGCCAACCCTTGGGCGAGCTGGTGCAGGTAGGTGACTAAATCGAGCGGTGGTGCTGAGACTGGCGCTGGCGTGCTGACGCTAGGCTGCACCTGCACGACTGTGATTGGAGCCGTAACGTCGTAGCGATCGCCCGTGGCGGGCTGTAACAACGTTGCGGCTAGGGTGTAACGGCCACTGGGCAAATCGGCAGGCGGTGCTAGGGTCAACCGCTCTTCCACGGTGTAGGGATCGGCTCCGTGTTGGCCATAGAGACGGCCCCAGCCAACGGCATGGTCACTAATCCAAACGGGTGCGTCCCCCGATTCTGGCTGCCAGGTAAGCAGCAGCAGCCCCTCCTTCAACGCATCCCAGGGGCCAGCGAGGCGATAGGTGACGGGATAGATTTGTCCGGGCGATACCTGGGTTGGGGCCTCTACGGTTTGCAGTTCTACCTGGGCGATCGCAGTCTCTGCCGGCATCACCGCGATCGGCGGTCGCCGTCGATGGTAGAGCTGGGCCTCGCTGTCGTCGGGCAGGGGCCAGGTCGCCACCACCTCCAAATCGGGAGAGTTGAGGATTGAGTCTTTGAGCAGCGCCTGACCGGCTTCAATCGTCTCGTAGGCCCCCTGATCACCAGTTTTGGTCAGATACCAGTCGAGGGCCGCCGCATCTTGCTCAGCCGTATCGGGGTTCCAGGCTAGCTGGCGGGCAAACGCCTGAAAATCGGCCGAGCCGCCGTAAAAATCCATATTTTGGGGGTTGAGCTGCTGGGTGTTCACCGCCATGCCCAAATTACTCTCCAGGTGCGGGGTGGTTTGGGTCATCGTGGCAACGATGTCCTCATTGGGCCACCTTGCCCCGGTGTAAGGGAAAAAACTAGCAGGAAACAATAGCCCCGGCCCCAGGGGTGCCCCCGGCAGCGGAAACACCGTCCACAGCACCAGGCCCACCGCCCCGATCGCGGCCACCCACTGCACCACCCAGGCCCGCCGCCACGCCAATAGGCTGGCCAGGGCCACTAGCAGCAGCGGCAAAACTGGGGCCATGAGCCGGGGCTGTTTGTTTGACCCCAATGCCCCCAGCACCAGAGTGAGAATCACAATGCCCCCGAGCCAGAGCCAGGCGGTTTGTGCGGGCGGCGTTGAGGGGGCTGAGGGCTGCGATCGCTTCCCCAGCCGCTCCGCCACCAGGGCTATTAACCCCGTCGCTAGCGCTAGAAACAGCACAGGCGGCGACACCATCGCTGGCAGCTGCTGCGGGTAATAGAGCCACCCCGCCAGGGTATTGGCCTGGGGGTCGCGGCGATAGATAACGCCGTGGGCAGTCGATTCCACCGTGGTGCTAATGATGGTCAGCCAGCTGGTGCTAAACCAGGGCCAAATCACCAGCAGCCCGATGCCCAGACCTACCGCTAGCTGTATCAACCGACCCCAGCGTCGCCCGTAGAGGCTGAGTAGCGCGGGCCAGCCCAGGGCCGCGATCAGAAATAACAGGCCAGAGGTGCGCGTCAACAACATCAGCCCGACCCCAACCCCCCACAGCAGAGTAAATAACCACTGTTCTATGGACTTTTGGGCCGTCCACCAGTAGGTCAACCCCATCAGGGTAAAGGCGACCATTGCGACCAGGGCGTAGTCGAGCAGGTACTCTAGGCGCAGGGTGGCCAAAATCGGGGCCAGGAGGCTCAGCGCCGCTGCCCACAGCCCTACCCTGGGGGAGAACAAGCGCCTGCCAGTTAAATAGATCGACCTCAGCAGCACGGCGGTAAAGACCAAATTCACGGTCACCCCAATGTCTGGGCTGGCCCCCCAGAGGGCAAAAAACGGTACCGTCGCCAGCGAAACGAGGGGTGCGCGCTGGGTGGGGGCCTGCTGCCAGAGGGTGCGCCACCAGTCGCCCGAAAGCCAATTGGGGTTTTGCAGCACCCACCAGTGGTTGAGGGCGCGGGCCAGGTGATCGCCCTGATCCCAGGCGGGGGGAGCATGGTCGATAAAAATCCATAGGCGATCGATCGCCGCTGCTGCCAGCCACAGCCCTACCAAGATCAGACTGTCGCGTCGCCAGGTAGATAGTTTAGGTGACGACGAATGAGTCATAAAGACCACGCCCCTGGGCGAAATGAATGAGCAGCGTCCCTAGGGATTTTAGGGCATTGTGATTGCTTTCGCTCACCCTGGTCAGATCGCCCGGGTCAAGAGCCCAGGCATGAGTGATCTCTACAGCTTGAAGAAATGGTGAAAGATATTGGCCTTGATCCATGGCTGTGCCAGTCTTGCTAGGCCTTGAGTATAAGGACGCAGCCAGCCATGATCACAACGGCACTGGCGATCGCCGTCATGCCCTGCCTCAGCTGCGGGCTCAAGCTATTCCCAGCCCGATCGCCCAGCAGAGCATAGCCTACCTTCACGCCACCCACGGCAACGACAGTTGTCACCCAAAGTATTGCTGCATCTAGCCAGGAGAGAGCAGCGACATCCAAAAACGTGGGGAAAAAGCCCAGGTAAAACAGCGTAGCTTTTTGGTCGCCCAAGGTAATGGATAGGCCCAGCAAAAAGCTCGACAGCCGGGAGGATGAGACCCTGTGCTGACGGTTGATAGAGCGCGATCGCCAGCGATACAAGCCAATCCCTAAAATAATCAGATAGACCCCAGCCGCAACCTGAAGGAGCACCGTCAGGTTGCCCGGGGCTGTGGCTATGAGTGCTAAGCCGCCTAAGGCGATCGCAATCAATACCCCATCCCCGATCACAATGCCCAGGGTGACAAATAGGCCATAGCTCAACCCATAGGTCGCCGACTGGGTCGCCACCGCCAGGGAGCTTACCCCCGGCACCGCTGCCAATACCACCAAAGCGGTGAACAGGGCCAACAGGGTACTGAGTGAAAGACTGGTTGGCATAGAGGGGTCACCACAGCGGCATGATATGGCCATCAAATTTGGGCGGGCTCTAAACCATTCACCCTGCAAACGGCCAGCAATTTAGAAACCCGGTGATCGCGCGGGTAGGTCTTGCACGGTGACCTGGGTGTCGTACAAAACAAAGCCGCGCGCGGCATAGTTCTTGTAGGCATGGGGGCCATCGAGACTACAGGTGTGTACCCAGACACGGCTGGTTGCCATGGCCCAGGCCCGTTGGACACCGACCGTCAGCAGGTGACCGCCCAAGCCCTGACCGATAAACTGAGGCAGCAGACCAAAGTAAATGATTTCAACCTCCCCAGCCGCATGTTTCCCCAGCTCAACGTAGCCAGCGGGGGTGCCCGCGATGTAGGCGACCCAGGTTTCGATATCGGCTTGGCTGAGGTAGGCCAGCCAGCGCTCGCGGGACCAATCGAGCCTGGAGTACCAATGCCATTGCCCCCCCACACTGGTGTACAAAAATCGGCTGAATTCGGGACAGGGCACCTGGGCCTGGCGAATGTCTAGATCAGCGCGATCGCTGAGTTTGGGCCGCAGCTGGGCGGCATCGCGCATTTCTAGGTACCAGGTGGTGACTTCGATCGCCATGGGTGGGGCTGAGGCCCAATCACTAACCTTTTGAAAACGACTGCCTAATTTGGTCAGCGGTCATAAAGCACTGGTTGAGGGGAAAATCAGCCGCAACCTGTTGGCTAACCTGGGTTAGCTGGCTAGGTGGTTGTGGTTTGAAACGACCCAGAAGAGCATAGCTGGCTAGCCCAAAATATTCGCGAATGGCCAAAAACGATCGCTCGTGGTGGGCCACCGAGGGTCTAATCGGCTCGATGTGGGGAATCACCTCAAAACCAATACTTTTGAAGGTCAACCACGCCCTCAGCATGTGGGGCGTATCGGTAATGAGAACGATCTTTTTAACTCCCTGGGGGCCTAAAATCGCCCAGGCTGAGTCGGCTTCTTCTTGGGTGGTGGTGATGCAAGTGGCGCTCTGTAGACCATCGGTGGGCAGATTACGTTTTTCGAGGCCGCGAAACACTTGGCGGCCATTGTAGTCACCCATCACCAAGATTTTTGGGGCTCGGTTGTTGGCGACTAAATCCACGGTCGTGGCGTAGCGATCGCCCTCTGCCGATTGCTCACGACCCAGCACTACAATGGCGTCGGCGGTGCCGCCAGTGTCGGGGGGCACAAACCGGGCCAACAAAGCGGTAGACGGCACCGAAAACAGAGGAGAGACCACAATCAAATAGCTGGCCAGCAGCGTCAACCCGGTGATCACCATGCGCCGTCGATAGCGGCGACCGCTGGCAAAGGCCATCACTGCGGTGAAGCCTAGCAACGTCAGCGTGACTAATCTGGCGCTAGATAGCCAAAGAAAGATCGTCCAGGTGAATCTTGGCCAGTAGGTGTGAAATACACTCTGAATCAGGTCTAGCATCGTAATATCCTGCCCAGTTGTGTGGTTGAAGGCCAAAAGTAGCGCCCCAAAAGTAGCGCCCCAAAAGTAGTACCAGTTAGATTAAGCCTACTAATCGCCATCTTTGCCTAGGGGGTAGCTCAAAATCGTTCAGCAAAGTTTATAGATTTGTGTAGGCATGGCAAACCCTGGGGCTCTCTGCCTGGAGGGTTCCCTGAGCGATCGCATGGGCCAGGCATGAGTCTTGGTTACCTGGCCCGTGGCGGTTGGGCTGTGGCCATTGGGCTACTGGTAGTAGCGGGTGTCTGCCCATATCCGCAGTTCGTTTTCTGAGCTAAAGGTGTGGCGCTGCTGGCTGACCGGGTCGTAGGCGACAAAATAGGGGTTACCCTGGCGATCGCGCTTGACCGTCACGCGGAGATTTTGATCACCACAGAAATAAGCCAGCAACCCGCTGGCGATCGGGCTCAAATGGGCTTTGGCCTGCTGCCAGGCGTGGCTGATAGAGTAGTCTGTCGCCCGGAGCCTGGGCTGTTCGATCAGCTCTAGCTGAGCGTATAAACTGTTCGGTTTCATAGGGCTTTCCTCTGCAACGGTAAGGGCCAACGGAATCACGAGTCGATTCGGCATAGGTAAAGCTTCGGAGATCTATCGCTACCCGAACAGAGGCAGTTGCGCTAAATTGTTTTGGTAACAGTTTGATTTTCAACAACTGTTCCGGTCGCAGCATGGCTCAACTGTTCTAATCGCGGCCAAAATCCCAAATTTTTGTCGCTGCTCGGTCACACCTATGCCGCTTTCTCCCATTACCCTTGCTCCCCACCAGGTGCTCTACGAGCAGGTGGCCGAGCGCTTAATGCAGCTGATCACTGACGGCACGCTACAACCGGGCGATCGCCTACCCTCGGTGCGCAAGCTGCGATCGCAGCTGTCGGTCAGCACCTCTACCGTGATGGAGGCCTACCGCCTGTTAGAAGACCGGGGACTGATTTTGGTTCGCCCCCAGTCGGGCTACTACGTGAAGCAGTCGCCCCTGAATTTGCCCCAAGAACCCTCGACCACCACCCCGCCCCGCCAGGCCACCGACATTGACATCTCCCTGGCCTTTGAAGTGATGGATCTGATGCGCAATCCGGAATTGATTCAGCTGGGGGCGGCGCTACCCGCCCTAGAACAACTGCCCTTAGCGCAGCTCAACCGGCTAATGGGCAAGGTGCTGCGAGAAAATTCGCTACTGGCCCATGCCTACGGCACCCTGCTGGGCGATTTGGGGCTGCGGGTCGAAGTGGCTAAGCGCATGCTCGATGCGGGCTGCTCGGTGCACTCCGACCAGATGGTGATTACCAATGGGGCTAACGAAGCAATTTACTTTTGCTTGCAGGCGCTCACCCAACCCGGCGACACGGTCGCGATTGAGTCACCCACCTACTTTGCCATGCTAGAGGCGATGAAGTGCCTGGGGCTCAAGGCCCTCACGTTATCTACTCACCCCCGCGACGGCATTAGCCTGTCCCATCTCGAAGAGGCGCTGGAATCTGGCGAGGTCAAGGTGGTGATGCTGGTCTCAAACTTTAGCAACCCCCTGGGCAGCTGCATGGACGACACCAGAAAGAAGCAGCTAGTGGAATTGCTCAACCGCTACAACACGCCCTTGATCGAAGACGATGTGTATGGGGATATTTGCTTTGCAGGTGCTCGCCCCAAGGCCATCAAAGCCTTTGATACCGAAGACCGGGTGCTCTACTGCGCTTCGGTCAGCAAAACCCTATCGCCTGGACTACGGGTGGGCTGGTGCGTCGGCGGGCGCTACCACCCCGCCATTGCCCAAATGAAGTCGATTATTAACCAAAACACGGCGATCGCCCCGCAGCTCACGGTAGCCGCCTTTCTAGCCAACGGCGGCTACGATCGCCACCTGCGTCAGCTGCGGCGTGCCTATCGCGATCAAATGATCCGTATGCAGCAGGCCGAGCGTGACTACTTTCCGGCCGAGACCTGTATGACTCGACCGGAGGGCGGTCATGTGCTGTGGTTGGAGATGCCCCAGGGGTTTGACTCAATGCGGCTCTACCGAGAAGCGCTGGATCAGCGGATTGCGATCGCCCCCGGCATTATGTTTTCAGCTTCGGGTCAGTGCTACCGCAACTGCTTTCGCCTGAATACGGCAGTGGTCTGGTCAGAAGCCGTCGAACAGGCGATGCAAACCCTGGGGAAGCTAGCCAAAACACAGCTGGCTGAGAATTTCCTGAGAGCCGATGGGCCATAGCTGGGGGCAGGATGGCCGGGCCAGAGGCTAGCTTCCATTTGAAACCCTAGATTCTCCTCATAATGCCACTTCAGGATAAAGGAGCGTCAATTCATAACTATTGCTCGACAAACTTTTGGATTGCCTTGAAATACGATGCGTCTCCGGGTCGATAAATACTGACGTGATCAGCTGCGGGAATGATGAACAATTGTTTAGGCTCTGGCGCAGCAGCATATAAGCGATCGCTCATAGCGGAGGGTACGACAGAATCAGAACTTCCGTGTAGGAATAGAACAGGCATTTTCAATGAGCTGATTTTTGAGATTGAATCAAATCGCTCAGTCAAAATTAGATTGAGCGGGATAGCTTTTGTAAAGCTCTTTTTTTGAATCGCCTCAAGCATCGAAGTACCTGACGGCAAGCTGAGCTACCAAACCCTACCATTGCGGCACCCCAGGGGTATACCCTATCGTTGCAACACCAAAAGCATGACGTTGATGCCGCCCACCAACAAGCCCCCCGCCACCGAGCTATTGCCGCCCAGCCCCGCACTCAGGCAGGCGGTGGCGGTGGTGTGCGATCGCGACCCCAGTTTCCAAACCATAGCAGCCCAAACCGGCCCGCTCACCGTGCGCACCTGGGCCGTGGGGTTTCCCTCGCTGGTGCGCATTATTGTGGGGCAGCAGCTCTCGGCTAAGGCCGCCCAGGCTATTTTCCAGCGGTTAAGGTTGGCCATGGCACTGACGCCCGATGCGATCGCCACTGCCCCAGAGGTGACCCTCAAGCAGGCCGGGCTGAGCCGGGCCAAAATTGCCACCTGCCAGCTGCTGTCAGCCGCAATTCTGGCCCATGATCTCGACTTAGATACCCTAGCCACGCTGTCAGACAAGGCTGCGATCGCACATCTGACCCAAATCAAAGGCATCGGGGTTTGGACAGCCGAAGTCTACCTGCTGTTCTGCCTCCAGCGGTTGAGCAGTTTCCCGGCCTCAGATTTAGCCATTCAAGTCGGCTACCAACGGCTCAAACATCTAGAGCATCGCCCCACCCGCAGGGAACTGTTGGCCACCACAGAGCCTCTGCATCCATACCGTGGCGCGGTGGCTCACCTACTCTGGCACTACTACCGCCATCTAGCTCGAAAATGACTCAGCCCAACAGTGACTGGCAACTGGGGCAAATGCCGTAGACCGTAAACTGGCAATTGAGCAGCGAGAAGCCCCGCGTAGCGCTTTCGCCATGGCCCACCTGGGTCATTTTAGTATCTTCAAACTCCAGCACTTCGCCACAGTGGACGCACACTAAATGGTGGTGCTGCTCCATAAATGGCGTATTGAGTTCGTAGTATTTGCGACCTTCGGCCAACTCCAGCTCTTGCAATAGCCCCAGTCGCACCATCACATGCAGCGCTCGGTATATAGTGGAAAAGCTAATTTTTTCGCCCTGATCTAGTAACTGCTGGTGAATTTCTTCGGCATTGAGATGGTGCCCCAGAGGGGTTGCCTGAAATAGATCCAGTATTTTTTGTCGTTGACTGGTGAAGCGAAACCCTTCTTTATTGAGAACGGTTTTGAGTAGGTCAGGCTCTTGATTTAAGCTAGCCAGAGCTGGATGATGTTCCATCGTCTTTTTTTCACCATCAAAGAAATTGGTAATGCTGGCCATATAAACTAGAACATGGCTATCTAACCGGGGGCACTGTAGACAGAACTGCCGAGGCGAGCATGCTTAAAAAAGTAATGTTTGCAACCAAATTGGTCTATCGAAAATCATTTTCGATACCGGTATCTAGGGTTATTGAAAATCATTTTCGCTATTCATGTTGACAACTGGATTTTGAATTTATCTATGCTTTTCAGAGGGTCAAAGTTATTAGCTAAATCCAAAAAAATACGATAGGCTCAATGAGTAGCCATGGTTGTGTAAGGCTGCATGTATTGCTGATAAAGGGGGATGCTTATGCCGATTACTGAGACAATGCTGCAAGTCTACGGCGAGGTTGCCGACAACCCGATTTTGCTGGAAAAATCGGTAACCGAGCCGATTGTGGATGGACTGGGGACGGTCTATGCTAACTTTGTGGCCCTCTCTTTGCAGTACCAAAAGCACCACTTTGTGGTGGAGGGGTCGGAGTATCATATGCTCCACGACTATTTTGAGGAAAGCTACGAGGCGGCCCAGGGCCACGCCCACGACGTAGGCGAGCGCCTCCACGGGCTGGGCGGTATTCCACCCCTGAGCTTTGGCAAACTCGCCGAGCTGTGCTGCTTTGAGATGGAAAGCGACGACACCTACCGCTGCCGCATCATGATCGTCCACGACCTGAAGGCCGAGCAGGGGCTGATCGAGTTGATTCGGCGGTTGGCTGCTCAGGCAGAGAGTTTGGGCGATCGCGCCACCCGCTATCTGTACGAGCAGATTTTGCTGAAAACCGAAGAACGGGCCTACCATCTGGAGCACTTCCTCACCCCCGACAGCCTCAAATTGGGCTGGTAGCGATTGATTGCCCCCCGGTTTAAGGGGGGTAGGGGGGTTCTCCCAGGGTTCTGGTTTTCCTCAAGCCAACAATTGCTCACCCTCACCACCTACGAATCGAGATAAACCTTCCAGATAATCCAACCTGACAGCGCTACGAAAGTAATGATGACGAGCCAGTGATCCCATCGCTGGGGATCAAACGCCTGACCGTTCACAGGTTCGACTCTACCTGAGCCAGCGCTTCAGCGGGGGTGACCCGGTGCAGCATACGGCCATTGGGCAACCGCAAATTGGGGCCATGCTTGCAGGCTTTCATGCAGCCGGTGCCTTTAATAGCCACGTGAGCCAGGTTGGGATTGCGCTCTACAGCCGCTTGTAGAGCGCTGTGGATCTGTCGCCCGCCCTGTTTGTAACACTTGCCTTTGGTACAGACCTCAACGCAGAGCCGCTGAGGCTGGGCCGTTCTCGCTGGTGCCGTGGCCCCCCAGGCCTGCGGCAGGGCTGCCGCCTCGCCATCGGGCAGAGACAGAATATTGATTGCCCGCCAGCGGTCGTCGTCTAAATAGGCCCACACCTGAACAAATTCGCCGGGCGTGAGTTCGCGCACCAGCAGGGGCCGCAGGTACTTGGGCAGCTTGATGGTGTACTCCTCGGCCCCCACCTGCAGCAGCAGGCCTTTAATTTTGCCTTTATTAGAACGATAGGCCCCGGTATATCGGCCCTTGAGCACCTGCCCAGGCGGCGTTGGCGTAGGTTTAGGTTTAGCCACAGCGGGTTCGTAAAGAGTCGTCATCGGGGGCTCCTCTGCTGCCAGCAGCGTTCAAGATGGTCGATAAGCAGGTACTTTGGACGGGTAATAGACTGCACTACGCTCCAGACCTGTAGCGCCTCGGCAGGGGTATGAATCGCTGCTTTGAGGGAGCGATCGCACTTGCATTCACACACTACACCGAGATCTGTAAGGCGACGGTACACCGTCCAGCGATCGGCGCGATCGAGCTCAAACACGGTATTGAGTTGGCGATTGACGGTATCGACTGAGGCTGGATTGGCTTCGAGATTGCTTGACTCTGCAATGGGCATATTAACTCAACTGACTCTCCATAGTGGCAGACCCAAAGGGCCAGAACTTATTGAAACTGACTCTGATTTAACAGGCTAAGCTTGTGTTTCAAGCCAGCAGCACCGAGGAAGCCATGCATTGATCCCTATAGATTTCCAGCATGTCACCTCAGCTCACCTGAGTCGTGCTGGGCAACCAGTCGATCCTTATTGCCACTGACTATCACTAAAAACACGATAACTAATCTCCAGCATTAATGCAACAGATTTTCAATAAGGTCTGTTTTATTGCCAATAGGCTCAAGGAAACTGGAGACAGGCGGATACAATTGCATCTACAGCAGTTTTCTGCGATCGCGCGCCATGCCCATGTCTAAAAAAGCTGTCGCTCTGCGCGCCAACCTGATGGCGGCTTACCGCGAGCTATCGTCACCCGAGCGGGAACTCATCCAGCTGTATGCGATCGCCTACAGCCCCATTGCCAAGGTCAAGCTGCTCGACTGTTTTAACCGCTACGTAGAACGCACGTCAGATCCTGCCAATCTTGCTAGCAGTCTCGATCTCCAACAACTCACCCCATTAGTTACCCGTCTCAGCGAGCAGCGGCTATTGGTCGCCCAGGGCAGCTATGGCCCCCGCTGCCACCCACTGCTGGTGGAACTAGTTACCCGCGATGCCGTTGACCAGGGCACCTTTGAGCCCATGGCAGCGGTAGTGCAGGCCCAGTTCCCCATTCGAGCCCACGGGTGGAACCGCTCCCTGCGGCTTTTTCAGAACGAAGACGAGTTTGTTCGCGAGGTGCGCATTGGTCTGTATCGTCGCGATTGGGACTTTATCGAGCAGCAGTTTGAGGCCTACTACAGCCATCCCTACGCCTCCAGTCGGCTGTCGATGGCGCAGGTGTTTGAGCTGATCTGCAACAACCCCTTCGACCCGGACTGGTTACTCACCCTCAAGTCAGATGCCGACCTGTTTGAGGCCGCCCTGGGCAACCTCTGCGTTAACTCGCTGATGGCCATGACCCCGGCAGAGGAGGCATTTAGCCTGCTGCAACAGGAATGCGCTGGCCCAGATGCCACCGCCTCCGACCACCTGCGCGGCATCTGGCTTGAACAGCTCATCGCCCGGGGCCAACTGGATGCGGCGGCTGTTGCCCTAGAGAGTTTTGCCATCGATGACCCCCTCGAACAGTTGCTCTACCAGAGCTGGCTCAGCTGCCTGCGAGGTGACTATGCCACCACCCTGGAGCTGGGCACGGCCGCTCTCAAACGGCTGAAAAAAGCCACCGGCAAGCGCAAAGTTTACTTCGACACGCTGCCCGGTATTTTTTTGGTACTGGCGCTGCTAAAAGACGGCACGCCCGCCCGTCTTAAAGAGGCCGAAGGCTACGCCCACCTCATTGCCGAGCAAACCTACCACCACTGGATGAGCGTAATCTACAGCTGCCTCGAAAAGGTCGCCCAGACTATCCAGGGCGACTCAGCGGCCAAGCGCTACCTGACCAAAACCCCCGTCAGCAGCCTCGACAACGCCCATAGCTTTGAGGCCCTGATCGACATGCTGTGCCTCTCGTGGGTCGATATCGCCGCCGCCCAGGAGCGCCTGCCCGACCTGGCTAAACAGCTCTATAAAGCCGCTAATGCTGCCGGGTACCGCTGGTTTGCCCTCGAAGCCGCCGAACTGCTGAGCCGCGTCAACCCCGACAGCGCCTACGGTCAAAAAGCCCCGGCACTGCGGCAAAGCACAGGAATTGTTCCGCTAGCGGGACTGATTACCCCCAAACAGCCCTGGGAGCTATCGCTCACGGCGCTCATGGGCCTCAACCCCGATCAAGCGCCCCAGACCCCTACCAGCGAGTATCGGCTGGCCTGGTTTTTGACGGTTTACAGCAGCGAAACCTGGCTGCTGCAGCCCAAGGAGCAAAAGCTGAGCGTCAAGGGTGGCTGGAGCAAAGGCCGCGCGATCGCCCTGCGTCGCCTCAAGCACGAGGCCAAATCCTTTAGCTACCTCACCCCCCAAGACCGCGAGATCTGCACCCACCTGGTGGCCGACCCCTACAGCTACGGCTACGACAACTACGCCTTTCTCGACCGGGCGCTGCTGGCTCTGGCGGGCCACCCGCTAGTGTTTTGGGAAGACTCGCCCACCACTCGAGTTGATGTCGTGGTCGGGGAGCCCGCCCTGCTGGTGCGCCAGGCTCGACCCGGCCAGCTCGAAATTTCGCTCACCCCTGAGCCGACGGGCAAAGATGCGATCGCGCTAGTCAAAGAAACCCCCACGCGGCTAAAAGTGGTGGAGTTTACCGCCAGCCACCGCCGCATTGCCGAAGTGCTGGGGCCCAAAAATGCGCTAGCAGTTCCCGACAGCGCTAAGGAGCAGGTGCTGGCTGCTATCAATGCCGTGGCGGGCCTGGTCACGGTACATTCTGATATTGGCGGGGGTGTGGCTAACGCCGAAACTGTCGAGGCCCAACCCCAGCCTCACCTGCACCTGCTACCCGCGGGCGACGGGCTGAAGGTTTCATTACTAACCCGCCCCTTTGGTGACGATGGCCCCTACTACAGCCCCGGTACTGGCGGTGAAATGGTGATCGCCGACATCGGCGGCAAACGCCTACAAACCCATCGCAATCTTCAGCAAGAACAGCAGCTAGCTGACGCCGTCGAAGCGGCCTGCCCCACCCTCCAGCGGTTGGAGGACGAGGGCGGCGAGTGGCACCTGGGCGACCCCGAAGACTGCCTGGAACTGCTGCTGGAAATTCAAGATCTAGGCGACCAGGCGGTGGTGGAATGGCCCGAGGGCGAAACCCTACGCATCGCCAACCGAGTCAGCCTGGGCAATTTCAAGCTCCAGATTCAGCGCCAGCGCGACTGGTTTGCCGCTAGCGGTGAGCTGCACATCAACGACGACGACGTCATGGATATGCAGCGGCTGATGGAGCTAATGGAAGGTTCCTCCGGTCGATTTATCAAGCTGGCCGATGGTCAGTTTCTCGCCCTGACGCAAGAATTTCGCAAGCGGCTCGACGATCTGCGGGCCTATTCTGAAACTAGCGGCAATGGCCGACGCTTCAATCCCCTGGCCGGGGTAGCCATGGAAGACTGGCTGCAGGACGTGGGGCAGCTCACCACCGACCAGCACTGGAAAGACCACCTCCAGCGCCTCAAAGACGCCAAAGACCTCACGCCCGAGCTGCCCTCGACCCTCCAGGCCGAGCTGCGCGACTACCAAATCGAAGGGTTTAACTGGCTGGCGCGGCTGGCCCACTGGGGCGTGGGGGCCTGTCTGGCCGACGACATGGGCCTGGGTAAAACCCTGCAAGCCCTAGCCGTGATTCTCACCCGGGCGCCGGCGGGGCCAACGCTGATTGTAGCCCCGACCTCGGTCGGCATGAACTGGCTGAGCGAAGCCGAGAGGTTTGCCCCCACGCTCAACCCGATGCAATTTGGTAGCGGCAATCGACAAAAGATTTTGACGAGTCTACAACCCTTTGACCTGGTGGTGTGCAGCTACGGTCTGCTGCAACAGGATGAGGTCTCCGAGATGCTGGCCCAGGTGCAGTGGCAAACCATTGTGCTCGACGAGGCCCAGGCGATTAAAAACTCTGCCACCAAGCGATCTAAGGCGGCCATGAAGCTGCAAGGGGGCTTCAAAATTCTCACCACCGGCACCCCGATCGAAAACCATCTGGGCGAGCTGTGGAACCTATTTCGGTTCATTAATCCTGGCCTGCTGGGGTCCCAAGACCAGTTTAGCCAGCGGTTTGCCAACGCCATTGAGCGTAACCAGGACAAACCCACCCGTCAGCGCCTGAAGCAGCTGATTCAGCCGTTTATTCTGCGGCGCACCAAAACTCAGGTACTGGATGAACTGCCCGCCCGCACCGAGATCACGCTTCAGGTAGAGCTCAGCGCCCAGGAAATGGCGTTTTATGAGGCGCTGCGGCGGGATGCGATCGCAAAGTTGGCCGACCCCACCCTGGAGAAGGGCACCAAGCACCTGCAAGTGCTGGCCGAAATCATGCGGCTGCGACGGGCCTGCTGCAACACGCGGCTGGTCAAGGGCACCACCGCCCTGCCCAGCGCCAAGCTCGAAGCCTTTGGCGAAATTCTCGAAGAGCTACTGGAAAATCATCACAAAGCCCTGGTCTTTAGCCAGTTTGTCGATCACCTGAGCATTTTGCGCGAGTTTCTCGACGGCCAAAACGTAACTTACCAATACCTCGACGGCAGCACCCCCACCAAGGAGCGTAAAAAGCGGGTCGATGCCTTTCAGGCGGGCGAAGGGGATGTATTTTTGATCAGCCTGAAGGCGGGGGGCACCGGGCTGAATCTCACCGCTGCCGACTACGTAATTCATATGGACCCCTGGTGGAACCCGGCGGTGGAAGATCAGGCCAGCGATCGCGCCCACCGCATCGGCCAGCAGCGCCCAGTCACCATCTATCGGCTGGTGGCCAAAAACACCATCGAAGAAAAAATCGTCGATCTGCACAAGCAGAAGCGCGACCTGGCCGACAGTCTGCTCGAAGGGGCCGACATGAGCGGCAAAGTCTCCACCGAGCAGTTGCTCCAGCTAATCAGCGAAGGATAGGGCATGGATTGCTATGATCAACCCAAAGGCTATTCAACTAACTCAAATCACTAGGCTCCCCATAACATTGCCGCCCTAAGCTATGCCAGCTTTTGACCTCTACCATGATGCCGTCAAGCAGGCGCTGATCAAAGACGGATGGATCATTACTCACGACCCCCTTCATCTACGGTGGGGGCGAAAAGACATGTACGTCGATTTGGGTGCAAAGCGGTTGATTGTGGCAACTCGGGCCGAGGAAAATATTGCCGTTGAGGTCAAAAGCTTTGTCAGTGCCTCAGAAATGGAGGCTTTTCGCGATGCAATTGGGCAGTACGCTATCTATCGAGCTGTGATGCGTCGTACTTACCCAGAGTACACGCTATACCTAGCCGTTAACGATTTTGTATTTAAATCCCTGTTTGAAGAGCCAATCGGTCAACTCATGATTCAAGACGAAGAATTGAAACTGATCGTATTTGATGCTGACAAGGAGATTATTGTCCAATGGAAGAACTAATTAAGTATCGTCAAATTATCAAAGATACTCTCATCCCTTACACTCAGATTCCCTACTCTCACGGAGACATAGTTTGCAACCCCGTATTTGATGAGATGCACGATAGCTATCTGCTCATGACTCTGGGGTGGGATGACAAAACCCGTGTCCATGGCTGTCTAATCCACCTCGACATCATCGACGGCAAAGTCTGGGTGCAACGCGATGAGACCGAAGATGGCGTCACCTACGAACTCGTTGACGCTGGAATTCCCAAAGATCGCATTGTGCTGGGGTTTCATCCAGCTAGCGTTCGACCTCATACGGGCTATGCCGTAGCCTGAGCACGCCCACCGCATCGGCCAGCAGCGCCCCGTCACCATCTATCGCCTGGTAGCCAAAAACACCATCGAAGAAAAGATTGTGGATTTGCACAAGCAAAAACGCGATCTAGCCGACGGTCTGCTCGAAGGGGCCGACATGAGCGGCAAGGTTTCTACCGAGCAGTTGCTGCGGCTGATTAGTGAAGGGTAGAAGCCTAACTTCGAGAAACCGGGTCTCGGCATGGAAGGCCAAAGGGAGAAAGTTTTCCAGAAATCACCCAGAAACCCAATTTCTGGCTTAGGCCTAGATTGGGTTGCTGTGATCGCTGCTATAGAGACTAAATAATTATGCCCACCTCACTCACATCCTCTCAAGAGGCTCTACTGCAACGCCTAGTGGATACTGGCCGATTTCAAAACGCCAGTGAGGCCTTAGAAACGGCCCTGCGTCTTCTTGAGGAAGCAGATCAGCATTACCAGCAGTGGTTAGCTGAAACGAAACGAAAGCTTGCTATTGGCATGGATGAGCTAGATCGAGGCGAAGGTCTTAACGGAGAAGCTGTCATCAAAAGGCTACAGGCTAAAATTCGCCAGGCTCGTAGCCAAGGTTCATGAGTCAGTTCATCATTTCCCCAACAGCCAGCCAAGATCTGGAGGAAATTGTTGATCGCTTATCTAATCAAAGCCTTGATGCAGGTGAGCAGTTTTTAGCTGAATTCAACCAAAAATGTCGAAATCTGTCGCGTTTCCCAAATATGGGGCGTAGCTATGCAAACCTTGCTCCACAACTGCAAGGAGCCTTGACGAAAAACTTTATATATAGTGTGTTTGCGCTAAACACCTCATAATGGATTGAGTTGTAAAAATATTATCTCTTGAAAATCACTAGTTTGAGTCTCAGAGCCAAGATAAGAGAAAGAATCTGCTATATTGCTACCATCGCGTGTATTCCAATATAAGGCTGGAATATAAGCATCTATATTCTTAAACGTATTATGAACAAAACGATAAGGTTCACCAACTTCGCTTTTAGTTAATGCCCTTGAAGAGGAGTAAATAACGCAATTGTACTCGTATGGAAGATTGCCACCATAATCTTCTATTACATCGTCGTGTATGATCAATAGCTTACTCATAAGTGAATATTGGTTAAAGCTATTAATTAGCTCTAAGTCGTCTTCACTAGGGATCCCTTCTGCAGAAAGATTAAAGCTTTCTTCAAGAAAGCTATTCTCCCAAATGAAATATCTTGAAAACCCGGAAGAATCACTTTGCTCAAAAGTAATCGCTAGAGAATGGAGCTTGTCAGAGAGCTGTCTCGCTAAATTCTTGTCGCTAATATCACTATAACCTCCAAATCTTTCAAGTAACGTCCAGTCATGGCCCTTAAATTTATATACAGCTAAATAACTGGCTCTGTCTGACACCACGGAATCGTCAGAAAGAATATCTACTGAGTAGCTGTCAGATAAAACTTCTAAAAGGATAGGAAGTAATTCCGAGACCTCTACTTGAATTAAGTTAAGAGTTTGACTGATGTCTGTCGTTTCGATTCCAAGCCTATTTTCGATAGGTGTCATAGCTTTAGTTTGAACCAGTATCTATATAGATCTCGGCCAGTGAAATACTACATTCACTGTCTGACGTTTGAGAACAAAGTATACTTCTAAGTCTTTCTGTCGCCGCGCTAGGGTTTTGATTGGCTATGCTTACTAGCTCTTGAAGATCTTCTGTACTAATGTTCATAGCAGCCATATCAGCGAGTGAGCGTTCATCTAAGTCGTTTGCTTGAGTATTGGATTGCTCTTCTCCACATATATGTTCAACAGTCCGGACAGTTTTAGCAACGACGCTATAAGGCTTACAGGGCAATCACTCTAGCAATTTCCTATTTAAATCAAGGTTAGTTTTCAGGCTGACATTGATTTAAATACTTTGAGCAACGTAGGCTCTGGCTTACAGGTAATATGGAGGGCAATTTTTTGTCCGGGGTATTGTCAAAGGAAAGGGTTAATTACTCAACCAATTTGACGTAAGATCGTATTGTGCTAGGGTTTCATCCAGTCGGCATTCGGCCTCACACAGGTTACGCTGTAGCGTGATCGCGTCCACCGTATCGGGCACAGCAGCCTATGACGATCCACCGGCTCTTCAAGCCTTAATGGACCGCAATCGCTTCATTAGCGCCGGTCGATTGCTATAGTCTGCTTTGAGCCGCTCAAAGCGCTGGCTAAAGACAGGCAGTTGCCCCTGATGCTCAGCCAAATCTCGCAGGTCGCTGAGCAACTTTGTGGCTTCGTCATAGGCCTTAACGGGTGACAAGGGTACTCAACGTCATGCGGTACAGGGCTTTGAGACAATAAAGGGGACAAAAAATAGGGAGCCTCAGTGCAGCTCCCCTAAACCAATATGTTTCCTGCATCCTACCAAACCA
>NZ_JADEWX010000332.1 GCF_015207395.1 Nodosilinea sp. LEGE 07088 | reverse complement strand
GAGCCCTGTTTTGCCTCTAAAAGAGCTGAAGCCCGGTATTATGACCGCATCTGGTTCTCTAGGATCCAATCCCTGTGCTGTCAATTACCACCCTGGGAGGCTGCCTAAAGATGTGTCAGGCAGTCAGGATGGTGGGTCTTTCCCGAGCCGATGGTGTCTCGTTTACTTGAGCGATCGCGCTAAACCCCCAATAAAGGCCAGATAAAGAAAACCAGGGATTCTGCTTCACCCCTGGGAACCTTAAGCACAATGGCAACCAACGGCCTAATCGAGGCTTCCCACCAACACGGCCCCAAGATTTCATGGCAGATACCTGGCTCATCACCCAAAAGCCCTCCTTCATGACCGAGTGGATGGGGCTACCCCCCAAAGAAAGCCACCAAGTCCTCGAAAAAATTAACCTGCTGCTGCAAGACCCTACCCCAGACGCCAAAGTCAAAAAGCAGCTCAAATACATGGGGGGCAAGCTTCACCGCCTGCGGGCCGGTCGCTACCGCATCTTCTACACCTTCGAGCATCCCTACGTCAGCCTGCTGGCCCTCCGCAAACGCGACGACGACACCTACGACGACGATATCGACGCTGAATTTCTAGGCGGGCTCGACCCCGACTTAACCGGCGGTTCCCAACCCCAGCAGCCCAACTGGGAAAAAATCTTCGCGCCTCAAGAGACCCCTAAAACCCCACTGCCCAAGCCCATCACCGTAGACCTGCTGAAGCGCCTGCGCATTCCCGAAGTTTGCCATCCTCGCCTACTCCCCATCAAAGACCGCGAGGCCCTGTTCGACTGCCCCGGCATCTCCGACGACATCATCCTCAAACTCGACGAATACCTGTTTGAGCGCCCCTTGGTAGAAGTGCTCCAACAGCCCGACTTCATCGCCCAAGACACCGCCGACCTATTGCGCTTCAAAGAAGGCGACCTGCTGGGCTTTTTGCTCAAGCTCAACCCCGAGCAAGAAAAATTCGTCACCTGGGCCACCAACGCCAAAGGCCCCACCCTGCTCAAAGGTGGCCCCGGCACCGGCAAAAGCACTGTCGCCCTCTACCGTACCCGTGAAATTCTCCACCGGCTCAAAGCTGCCGGGGTCGAGTCTCCCCGCATTCTTTTCACCACCTACACCAATGCCCTGGTCACCTTCAGCGAGCAACTGCTGAAACAACTTCTGGGGGATGACATCCGCCATGTAGAAGTGAAAACCGCCGACAGTCGTGTCTACACTCTGATTTGCCACGAGACAGGGAAACCCAAGATCGCTAACGGTGGCGACCTGAAGAAGATGCTAGCGGCGGTGATGGAGGATGTGCTGGAGTCTCTACCCGGCAACCTGCTCCAGCAGCAGGCCCAGAGACTCATCCTAGAGCGACTAACCCCCGACTACCTGCTGGAAGAAATCGGCAGCATTATCGAGAGCCGGGAGCTAACAACCCTGGAAGACTACCAGGCCACCTCACGGGCAGGGCGCATTGTGCCCATCAACCGAGTTCAGCGGCAGGCAATCTGGCACCTACGGGAACACCTCAACCAGCACCTTGCCGCCCAGGGGTTAGAAACCTGGGAACAGCTTCGTAGCCGAGGAGCAGACCTGCTGCGCACCCTGGAGAACCCACCCGTCTACGATGCCGTCATTGTGGATGAAGCCCAGGATCTGCCACCCAACACCCTGCGCTTTTTGGTGCAGCTCTGTCAGGCCCCCAATCGGCTATTCATCACTGCCGATGCCAACCAGTCGATCTACGGCAGCAGCTTCCGCTGGGGTGATGTTCACAGCGACCTCAAGTTTGTAGGCCGCACCGGCATCTTGCGGACGAACCACCGCACAACCGCAGAAATTGACACCGCTGCCCACCACTATCTCCAAGCTGGGCTAATTGACGACGAACCCATCGAGCGCCAGTACATCAACTATGGCCCACCCCCAGCGGTGCGAGCTGTGGCAGACACCGCTGCCGAGGGGCAGCTCCTGGCCCAGTTTTGCCGTATGGCCGCCAGGGAATTTCGCCTGGGTATCGACGCCTGCGCCATCCTCACCCCCAGCGAGCGCTCTGGAAAAGACATCGCTGGGCAACTGAGCTATCTGGGCCTCGAAGCGACCTTCATGGGCAGCAGAGAGCTGGATTTGACCAAGACCGGCGTGAAGGTGCTCACCCTGAAGGCCGCTAAGGGACTGGAGTTTCCCATTGTGGCGATCGCAGGCTTTATCGACAGTCGCTTCCCCTACTTGCCCAAAGACACCCCCGAAGAAGCCGCCCAGGAAATTTTCAACCGCGAGCGTCGCACCCTGTTTGTGGGCATGACTCGCGCTATGCGGGCTCTACTGGTAATAGTCCCAGGGTAATTGCATCTTAACCGAGTGCTCGTACTAATGGGCTGAGGGGTAAAATCAGCAGGTTATTGCGGGTCGACTCAGACCATCGGCCCCGTCATTGTGCGCTATTCGGGTTAATTTCCTCCTCACGACACCGGTTGTCTTGATTTCAGGCTTAACGGGTGACAAGGGTACTCAACGTCATGCGGTACAGGGCTTTGAGACAATAAAGGGGACAAAAAATAGGGAGCCTCAGTGCAGCTCCCCTAAACCAATATGTTTCCTGCATCCTACCAAACCA
>NZ_JADEWX010000078.1 GCF_015207395.1 Nodosilinea sp. LEGE 07088 | reverse complement strand
CCCCATGCCCCTCCCCACCTCCCGCTTCTGGTCGCTGATGCTGAAAGAGATCCGGCAGATTCTAAAAAATCGCCAGATCATCTTTCTGCTGCTGTTTCCGCCCACGGTGCAGCTGCTGGTGTTTGGCCTCGCTCTCAATCCCGCCGTCGATCACCTCAGCTTGGGTGTGGTTGACTACGGCAACAGCCCCGCCAGCCGTGAGTTTGTGGCGGCCCTGGTGGCCAACGATGTGTTTGAGGTGGCGTCGTTTCAGCCCAGCGTGACGGCGCTGGGCCAGCAGGTGCGTACCGGCGAGGTTTCCACCGGGCTGGTGATTCCGCCGGATTTTGATGACCGATTGACGGCGGGCAAATCCGTCGATGTACAGGTGCTGATCGACGGGGTCGATGCCAACACGGCGGGGATTGCGGGCGGCTACATGCAGCAGATCGTCAACCGCTACGGGCAAACCCTGCAACAAATTCCTGAAATCCCGGTGGCGGTGTCAACGCAGTTTTTGTACAACCCCGGCCTGCTCAGCAGCTGGTTTTTTGTGCCGGGGGTGATCGGGGTGGTGCTGACCCTGACCGGGTCGCTGGTGTCGTCAACCACCGTCATTCGTGAAAAAGACACCGGCACCCTGGAGCAGTTGTTGATGACCCCGGCCCAGGGCTGGGAAATTTTGGGGGCCAAGATTGCGCCACTGTTTGTGTTGCTGATGGGGGATGTGCTGCTGGCCTCTGCGATCGCCCGCCTGGTCTTTGGCCTGCCCTTTCGCGGCAATTACCTGCTGTTTTTGGCGCTGTCGGGGGTTTACGTGGTGGTCTGCATCAGCATTGGCATTTTGCTGGCGACGATCTCGCGCACCCAGCAGCAGGTGGTGCTGACCTCGTTCTTTTTTAACGTGCCGCTGATTCAGCTGTCGGGGGCGATCGCCCCGATCGAGAGCATGCCCGCGTTCTTTCGGGTGCTGTCGTTTTTTGACCCGTTGCGCCACTACGTCACCATCGCCCGCAGCCTGATTCTCAAGGGGGTAGGGCTGGCGGTGCTGTTGCCGGAGGTGTTGATCCTGGTGGCCTTTGCGATCGTGCTGCTGGGGGTGAGCGTCAATCGATTTCGGGCCCAGCTCAACTAAACCCAGCAGATCGCTTTCCACTACTCGAAGGCTGAGGACGGGAGAGGGACTTTGAATCCGGCTCCCCTGATCCCTATTTTGGGCGAAGGGGTTGGGGGATGAGGGCCAGTTCGCAAAACTGGGATGGGCTCCTATTTGTGTCTTGCCCTGCAGCGAAAACCCTAGCCCCGAATCACCAACACAGGGCAAGGGGCCAGCCGCACCACCCGCTCAGATACTGACCCGATTAAAAATCGAGATAGCCCGGTTCGCCCGTGGGAAGGAATAACAATCAGATCGATATTGTGGCTGTCGGCATAATCAACAATTTCTGAACTGGGATTGCCAACCATCACCACAAAATTGACGTTTTGATAGGCCTCTCCCGGAAATTTTTCGTGAAAATGCGATGTGATATGGTCAATACGGGTTTGGTCATCTATGGTCTGCCAAACCATACCCGGCTGCATGGGTTCTAGGGGCGCAAGCACGTGGAGAACGTGAATATTGGTATCGTCTCCAAAGGACTTGAGGGTCTTGTCGAGAGCCTGGCTAGCCTCATCCGAAAAATCGATCGGAACTAGAACGTTGTTGCTGGCAAATAAAGTCATGGTAGCGATCCTCTTAGAACTATAGAAACAGAACGTATTGGCTTCAATCTAGGAGGCAGATCCTAAATCACCTCAGGCTTAATTCAGCAACAGCTTGCCCTAGTACCTCCGCCAAAAAAATAGAACTG
The DNA here is from genome assembly GCF_015207395.1 of Nodosilinea sp. LEGE 07088. Taxonomy (GTDB): domain Bacteria; phylum Cyanobacteriota; class Cyanobacteriia; order Phormidesmidales; family Phormidesmidaceae; genus Nodosilinea. Next base: position 23,690 of record NZ_JADEWX010000078.1, on the reverse strand, counting down.
ATGGCCATAGTCTAAAGCCAACTTGACTCTAGGCCTGTGTCATCTGTTTCGATTTGCCAGTAAATTGCAACAGACTGGATCGCAGCTTTGTATCGAAGAATCTATGCAAAGGTCTGATCGCTAGGGTTTAGTAGTGTCTGCTACGGCAATACTGTGCCGCCGCGCACCTGCTAATTGACCTGGAATGAAAATCGCCACCTGGAATCTTGAGCGTGCCCTGCCCAATTCAGCCCGGGCGGCCCGGCAGCGATCGTGGCTCAATCGCATTGATGCCGATCTCTGGATATTGACAGAAACACATATCGGGATGACTCCGGGAGTGGGCTACCAGGGCATAGCCAGCCGTCCCCTCCGGCATCCCGGGGTTGAGGGTGAATGCTGGGTTTATATTTGGGTCAGGAATGGAATGCTGACCCCTTTGACAACGTCTGCGCGAGGCCATACGGCAGCGGGCCTAGTCACCTTCTCCAACGGTAGTCAGTGGGTTGTCTATGGCACGGTGCTGCCCAGCCCCGAGCAGGATAGGCGATCGCGTCCTGGGGCCAGCGCTGCCTTTGCGGCTGCGCTAGAGGCTCAAAGTATTGACTGGCAGCGACTGCAGGTCATCTATCCCAAGGCTACCCTACTGGTTGCAGGAGACTTTAACCAAGACCTGAATGCGCTGAACTACTATGGGTCGCGCCGCAACAAGCAGGCGCTGCGCCAGGCTCTGGCTGAGGTTGGGCTAGATTGTCTGACCGCTGGCGAGCATGACCCGGTGCATCGTTTGATTGGCGGCCAGCATTCTAATATCAACCATATTTGCCTGACCCGTGATGCCGCTGGGTCGTTTACTGGTGCCTTTGCCTGGCCTACCCGCCTGGATGATTTGCGCGGGCTGTCAGATCACTTCGGGGTGGGGGTTGAGCTGGGGGTTGAGCTTCACTGGCGCGATCGGTTGATGTCGGAAATACCTTCAGCCCGGCTTTGATCACCTCCTCTTGCCTAGGCTGAGGCAGGGTTGCGGTTATACAGAGCACTCATGACGGCACTATCGGCCAGGCTGTGCTCCATAAAGCTGAGCAGCTGGTCAACGGGGCACTAAAGCACCGCTGCAACCAAAACCCCAGGCTGCTAAAGCTTTGCCCGAATCGTAAACGAGTAGTCGCCACCGGGTTCCAGTTGGTAATCGAAGCGCTCTAAAAAGCGGCTGAGGGGTTCACAGATCAGCGCTCGCCCCAGCGACGGCTCTACCCGCAACTGCCCCTGATGGAAGCGCCACTGAAACTGCCATTCGTAGGTGCCGGCCCTGACTTCTCCTTCAATCCGGCCTTGGGGCCAAGACTGATAGGTAACGCGAACGTAGGCGGTGGTTTGAGATTGACGGCGGGTCACAGTAATTAAAGGCAACGCACTACAGAAATGACTAGGGTCAACAAACCCCTCACAGGTACGATAACCGTAGCCTAGGTCTTGGTCTACCCCGGTGCTGTTGGCAACGATACGGCCCCAGCCTTTTGTCAGCGGGCAATTCAACTAGGGCGGTTTAACCCTAGGCGAAAAAACGGTAGCCTAGGAAGATGGTAAACTCTGATTCTCTCTAGCGTGTTCGGCATCTCAGCGGGTGTTAGAGCACGTTTTGTTTACTCCATTTGCACCGATTGTAAAGTTGGATCTCGCCTGTGCCCAAGGTTGGCATCATCTACAACGACGTTAAGCCTGTGGCTTGCCAGGCCGCTTCCGAATGGGAGGAGAAGCTGACTAGCCTCGGCTACTCCGTTAGCTTAGCCACGGGTGTAGGTGGTATTTTGGGCTATTCTCAGCCCGATCGCCCAGTCTGCCATACCCCCCTCGACAGCCTGGTGCCTCCCCACTTCGACACCGATATAAGCTTTGCTGTGGTGCTGGGTGGCGATGGCACAGTGTTGTCAGCCTTTCGGCAACTGGCTCCGATTGGGGTGCCCCTACTGACAGTGAATACGGGTCATATGGGGTTTTTGACCGAAACCTACCTGAACCAGCTGCCCCAGGCGATCGACCAGGTACTGGCGGGCGACTACGAAGTCGAGGAGCGGGGTATGCTGGCGGTACAGCTTTTTCACAGCAACGCTTTGGTCTGGGAGGCGCTGTGTCTCAACGAAATGGTGCTACACCGCGAGCCGCTGACCAGCATGTGTCACTTTGAAGTGGCGATTGGTTGCCACTCGCCCGTAGATATCGCCGCCGATGGCATTATTTTGTCTACCCCAACTGGGTCTACGGCCTACTCGCTATCGGCTGGAGGGCCAGTGATTACGCCAGGGGTAGATGTCACGCAGCTGATTCCCATTTGCCCCCACTCGCTGGCCTCACGGGGGCTGGTGTTTCCCGATCGCGAACAGGTGACTATTCGCTCGGCCAACCCCGACCCCCTGGTGCTAATTGTCGATGGCAATGCGGGCTGCTATGTGATGACCAAAGATGAAGTGAAGACCTGCCGCGCTCCTTATACCGCTCGGTTTATTCGGCTTAAACCACCCGAATTTTTTACCGTACTGCGGGAGAAGCTGGGCTGGGGGCTGCCCCACATCGCTAAGCCTGCGTCGGTGGAGTTGCCGTAGCGGGCTGGGGGGCTGGGGAGATGGGGTTGCTTTCAGTCTGGGCCGGTGGGAACACTGGTGTCAGCTCTGTATCTCTGTTGCTATGGATTGGCCTACCATTGCTGTAATCATCCCTACCTACCAGCGGGAGGCGGTGTTGTGCGACACCCTGCGCAGTGTATTGGCGCAAGACTACCCTGACTATCAGGTGATTGTGGTTGACCAGACCCAGACGCATCAGTCAGAAACCCAGAAATGCTTAGAAGCCTGGGCTGAGGCTGGAGAAATTAGCTGGTATCCCTTGCCCTGGGCAAGTTTGCCCGCTGCTCGAAATGTGGGCATTGAGCGATCGCAGTCGGACCTCGTACTCTTCATCGACGACGATGTAGTGCTGCCCCCCGGCTACCTCTACGCCCACGCCCAAACCTTTCAGGAACGGCCCGAGGTGGGAGCAGTGGCGGGGCGAGTGTTTGACCGCATGAAGCTGGCCGAGCAAACGGCACTTGAAATCGACTACCTGCCCACCGAGGCCATGGATCCCGGCATTGCCTGGTACCACATTGACCTGGTGCATACCACCCAGCCCCAGCAGGTGTTGACCGCACGGGGCTGCAACATGTCGTTTCGGCGGGAGTTATTCGACCAGCACGGCCTGCGGTTTGACGAACGGTTCTACGGCAGCGCCGTGCGGGAAGAGTCTGACTTTTGCCTGCACATTCGCCAGACGGGCTACATGATCTGGTACGACCCCGAGGCCCACCTGGTGCATTTGGGCGAAGAGACTGGGGGCTGCCACGACATGACGACGCGATCGCTGCGCTACCAGATGCACTTCTACCACAACCACTTTTTGCTGGCGCTGAAAAACCTCACCCTAGGACAAAACCTGCGGCTTTACGGGCGTTTGTTCGACTGCCACGTGCTGGGGCACCCCCCCTGCAACAAAAGCGGCCACCCGCTCAAAGTCGTGAGCCGAGGGCTGTTTTTTGTAGCAGGATGGTTTTACACGGTCTATACCCTGGTCACGACCCTGGGGCGACACGGGCGCATTTATCCCGATGTAGAGTAGAACCAGAGAAAGCGTAGAATCAGCAGACTTCGCTGGTCGCCGCCCAGATCTTTAATCAGCGGGCTGAAACTTTCGATGAGGTTAAGAATCTCGGGGTCAAGAATCTACCGGCTTTGCCAGCACCCATAATTCTAAAAACCGTCCCTACAGGCAGACCATGGCTGACGATCGCGACCCTAGGATTCGATTACAGCTCGACCTGTCGCCCGAGCAACCGGGGCTGTTAGACGGCTTAGATAGCTGGCTACAACTGGGGTTGATATCTGATCAGCAGGTGCAGAATCTGTGCCAGACCCACCTCAGCTGTGGGCTGCCTGAAGCGGCGGTGGTCGCCGAGCCAGCGGCGGCTCTGGCGCTGACAGAAAAAGCCTTGGATCCGCTTGAAACAACCGTTGCCGCTGGGGCCATGCCTGATTTTGTCCCGGCTAGCGACCCGCCGCGCCCGTCACCAACCCAACAGCGCCGCACTCCGGCGCGATCGCCCGCCGCAACGAGCCGTTGGCTCAACCGCCTCATGGGCGAGCTGAGCGTGGTCTGGCTGCTGGGGCTGGGGGTGTTTTTGGTGGTATTGTCGTCAGCGGTGCTGGCGGCCACCCAGTGGGCCAGGTTTAATGCAGCGGGGCAGTACCTGGTGCTGCTGACCTACACCCTGGTGTTTTGGGCGGCAGGGCTGTGGTGCCGCCAGCGCCCAAATCTGCAACTCACCGCCAAAACCCTGCAAATGACTACCCTGCTGCTGCTGCCGCTGAATTTTTGGGCGCTGGATGGGCTGGGGATTTGGCCGGGGGCCGGGTTTCTGGTGGCGGCGATCGCCGCCATTCTCCTTACCCTGGCTGCTTTGCAGGTGCTGCGCCAGCAGGAAAGTACCCCCCTAGAGCAGGCCAATGCCCTCGGCCTGGCCTACCTGCACATTGGCTGGGGGCTAGACCCGGTGCCGATATTGGCGGTCTACGCTGGCGTCTTGGGCAGCACCGCTGCCATGGTCTATGGTCAGCGGCGGCAATCGCCCGGTCGGCGCTGGTCGGCCATTGTCATCAGCGCGGCTCTGGGGCTTTTATTAATGCGGGGGCTAACCGTAGCTGCGCCCTCAGCCTGGGGGCAGTTTGGTCTGGCCCTGGGGCTTTACGGTGCCACCTGGGTCTGGCTGGGGCAGCATCGGCCCCCAACGGGGCCAGCGGCAGCAAACCCAGAACTTTCAAGAGATCGCACTGCTCGCTGGGGGGTGACCCTAGGCCGGGGGTTGCTGCTGGGGGGCTGGCTGCTGGCGATCGCCGACTGGCGCTTTCAGGCCTTTGGCGTCAGCCTGCTGGGGCTGGGGCTGCGAATTCAGGCATTGGGGAAACTCAGGCGGCGGCGCGATCTGCTGGTGGCCTACGGCATCGCCGTCCAGCTGGCCTTTGTTGGCTGGGTACTCCTGCCGACCCCGCTGCGGCAAACACTGCTCACTCCGCTAGCCCGCTGGAGCAGCACCGGAGACAGTAACTGGGCACTGCTGGGGATTTCGCTTTTGCCCTACGTCGTCGGCATGGTAGCCCTGGCCGACCGATGGTTTCGCCGGGGTCTACCCCAGCTAGGCCGGTTTGGGGACGGCATCGCCCTCGGCAGCAGCGCTATGCTCACGCTCCTGAGCGTGGCCAGTGGCCCAGTGCTAGTGGTGAATTTAATCGCCGCTGCGATCACAGCGCTGGTGGCAACGCGACGGCGATCGCCCCTCGCCCAGTGGCGCATTGTGGTGACCTACGGCCTGGTTTTAGTCAGCGCCGTGGCCGCCGTTGAGAATCGCTGGCCAGCCCTAGCCATCGCTGGCTGGCTGGGGGTAATAGTCGGGCTGGCCACCCTGGCGCTGGTGCTCAGCAAAGCTCTATCGGGGCTGTGGGGCCGTAGTGCCTGGCTCTATGGGGTGGGGCTTTCGGCTCTCGTCTATGCTCTCCTTTGGGGTGCCCTGGTAGACCCCGACTTCCGCACCGGGGTGAGCCTCTGGGGGCTGGTGATGCCGGTGGTGCTGGCGCTGATTGGTCGCCACCCGGCCAGCGTGCTGACGACGGGCATTGCCCTGGTCTTTACCCTGGGGTCGCCCTGGACGCGGCTGCTGGGCCTGGGCACCGCCACCGCCCTAACCGGAGCGAATAGCGTCGTTTACAAACGGCCAGTCGTCGCATTTTTGGCCGTGGGCTTTGCCCTGGGCTGGGTCTACAGCAGCCTGTATGACTGGGGCCTAGACTTCCCCGGCCAGCTGGCCGATTGGGGCTTGGTGACCGGGGGGCTAATGGCGGTGCTGTGGGTAGTCTGGCGGTGGCTAGCGGCCAATGCTGAGGGGGAAACGCCATCGTTAGTGGCTTTATACCGGGTGACGTGCGATCGCTGGGGTCATATTCTGGCCATCGGCGTTCTGGCGCTGTCCACGATTGCGATTTCTCTCTACTACCTTGGCTGGCGCGCACCCCAGCCTTCGATCGTCGCCGTGTTGGCGACATTTTTGCTGGCGTTGGGCCTGCGCTATGGGGGAAACCTGAGTCCCCTAGCGATCTATTTAGCTGGCTGGGGCATAGAGCTGCTGCTGGCGGGCCTGCTGGTAGCGCAGTACCCAGATCCAGTGACCCTGGCGGTACCAACACTGGGGCTGGGGGCGATCGCCCTCGGGTTATCCGCAGCCCTGGTCGCTAATCGCCCCCAGGTGGTGGCTCCCCTACAGACCCTCACCCTCGGCTACGCCGGGCTAGCCCTGGCCCTGCGCCTCTACACCGCGACGGCCTGGACGGGCTGGCTGGTCGTCGGAGCCGCGCTGATTATTTTGCAAGTCGAACGGCGCACCCGGTCGGCCCTAGGGCGCTGGCTGGCTTTAGGGCTGCTGTCGGTGGGCTGGTATGAGCTGGTCATCTACCAGCTTTCCCAGGGCCCGGGTGGTGCCGCCGCCGATGCGCTGCTGGTACTGGCGGGCGTCGCCGCTCTGATTATGGCCGTTTACCGCCTGGCTGCCGGGCAGCTCGACCGCACCCTGGGCCTACCCCAGGTAGAGCTCATCGTGGCGGCGCATCTGCACTGGTTGATCGGCAGTCTGCTGCTGCTGGGCGGCGGCATTGCTACGGGCTTTGGCCCAGCCACCCTCGGCTGGCTGGGGCTGGCGATTGCCGCTGCCCTACTGCTCTACGCCCTCAGCCAGGGGCGGTTGGGGGCGACCGATGCTGTGCAGCACGCCTGGGTTTACGCGGGTTTACTAGAGCTGATCGGCTGGTTTGCCCTGGCGCGATCGCTGTTTGCCAGCCTCAGCGTTTTTGACCCGTGGTGGGGTGTGGTGGCCTGCGGGGTAGCGGTGCCTTTGTACTGGCTACCCTGGGTAGATCAGGGCTGGCCCCAGCGCCCCTGGCGGGTGATGGCTGTAGCGGTACCCCTCGGGATCACCTTGCTGACCGGCGGCGGCGATCACATCCCCACCCTCTGGGTACTGGCCGGATTTTATGGCTGGCTGGCCTGGCACAGCGGCAAAATTCGGGTCTCTTACCTGTCTGCCGCCTGCGCCACCTGGGCGATCTGGGCCTGGCTCGACACCCACGCCCTGCGCGACAGTCTGGCCTGGGTGTTGCCCCTGGGGCTGGTTCTGATCTACATCGCCCAAGTAGACCCGGCATTCAAAAATCCCGAGCGCAAAGAGCAGCGCCATTGGCTGCGGGGCGTGGCCAGCGCCATTATTTTGCTGACGGCCCTGGGAGCCGAACGCTGGACCGGCCTGCCGGTGGGGGCCATGGCCCTGGGGGCGATCGCCGCTGGGCTGCTGCTACGCACCCGCGCCTGGCTCTACGTCGGCACCGGCATCTTCTTGCTCAATGCCTTCAATCAGCTGGTGCTGCTCAATGCCGCCTTCCCCTTCATTAAATGGATTGTGGGCATTTTAGTCGGCATCATGCTGATCTGGACAGCAGCCGATGTCGAACGCCGCCGCGACCAGTGGCTGCAGCTCACCCAGCGCTGGGGCCAAGATCTAGACAACTGGCAATAGGTTGTTTGCTGAGCGTTTCGTCAGGCTTAAACTTGTAGGTGGGTTGATTAAAGAGCCATGGAACCTGTCTTCGATGAACTCAGGATATTTAAAGCCTAGCATCAGGACATCCTTGGCAATACGCTCAGATCTAACCCTCATTCAAGAAAATGTAGTCTTTGACGGTGAAAATTATTGGTGCATTCCTCCCGAAAGGGAAGCGGGCGTCTGCACTGGGCGACTCCATAATAATGACCTCGTCTCAGCCTCAATCAATCACAGTTACGGTTCCATCTGGCGTTTGCAGCACCCGCACCTCAGTCGTGCTGGCTTCTCCGCCCGGCAGACCAGAGCGATTGCGTTCATCCACTGAGTCGTCAGGGGTTGCTGGGTCAGCTTCCACCGCGCTGCCGGGGGCGGAGAGCTCAGGCGGGGCGGGGTTAGCTTCAGGCTCTCCTGAGGTTTCAGGGTCTTCGGCGGCTGCGGGGGAGTCAGTGGTCGCCTCGGCCTCGTCAGACTCAGGCCCTACCACTGGTCCAATGATGGTGTAGCTTCTCACCCGGGGAGTTTCGCTCTCCTGAGTTTCAACCAAAGCCTCACCTACCTCGGGGTCTGCAGCCGGAGGCGCTGCCGGTGGGGGTGAGCTGTCGCTTTCACATAGAGCATCCAGGTTGACTACCTCCCCTTCGGCATTAACCATATAGCAAAACCCCTGGGCCAGGGTGGGGCTGGGCCACAGCAGAGCACCCGCCAATAGCCCCAGGCCGCTGAGAAAATTAGGTCTCATCGTCTTCACCAAGAATTAGGTCGACTGTACCGGATATATCTCAATATTGCGGAGGTTATTCTTATGGCGGCGCGGCGCTGAGGGCGCTAGGCCGCGATCGCAATGGGTGATTGTCGCCAGCCGATGGCCCAGGATCTCGCTTTACCGCGTGAGCCTAAAATCCTCGATGGCACTTCGCATTGCGCAGAATAACAAACCTGAAATGTGCTCCTTCGTATTAGTTTAGCAACCTGGCAAAAGCTGTCACCTCTGCCTAATGAATGAGATTTCGCCTGCGTTACTCGGGGCAAATTTAGCCTGCTATCTGCTCCAAGACGCCCGCTGCTCTCAGCCCCGCCGGGGTGCTCTGTCCGGTGCAAAACAGCGCGGTTTTAATCTCGGCGATCAATATTTCGGTTAAGGCGGCCACGGCGTCTTCCGACTCGTCGGCAGCGCGCAAAAATGGCATTGCCAGCCCCGCTAGATCGGCTCCCAGAGCCAGGGCCTTGGCGATATCTAGCCCATGGCGGAGGCCACCCGAGGCAATTAGCGGTAAAGTAGGTGCCACGCGGCGCGCCTGCACAATGCAATCCGCCGTGGGCAGGCCCCACTCGCCAAAGGTTTGCCCCAGTCGCCGCTGGTGAGCATCGGCGGCCCGTTCGCTTTCGACCCGAGCCCAGGAGGTGCCGCCAGCCCCGGCCACATCCACTGCGGCTACTCCAGCTTCGATGAGTCGTCGCACCATAGGAGCGCTAACGCCGTTGCCCACTTCTTTGACAATCACCGGTACGGGCAGGGTGGTGCAGAGCCGTTCAATTTTGGCCAGCAGCCCCTTAAAGTTAGTGTCGCCTTGATTTTGCACCGCCTCTTGTAGGGGGTTGAGGTGCAAAATCAAGGCGTTGGCGGCTAGGTTATCGACGACCCGGCGGCACTGGTCAAGGCCGTAGCCGTAGTTGAGCTGCACCGCCCCCAGGTTGGCCAGCAGCAGCATGTCGGGGGCTTCGGCCCTGACCGAAAACGTCTCCATCAGGGCCGGGTTTTCGACCCCGACCCGCTGGGAGCCAACTCCCATGGCTAACCCGTAGCGCTGGGCCACTGCCGCTAAGCGACGGTTGATCTGGTGGGCTGGCTCAGTGCCCCCGGTCATGGAGGAGATGAGCAGCGGTGCCTTTAGGGTATGACCCAAAAAGGTTGTGCTCAGGTCGAGATCTTGGTAGTCGAGCTCGGGTAGGCAGCAGTGGCTAAACCGGTAGCGCTCTAGCCCGGTGGTAGCCTGGGCACACTGCACTGGCCCTTCCAGACAAATGCGCAGGTGGTCGGCCTTGCGGGCCTGGGTCTTGTGGGCGGCGGGCACTACAGTCACAACAGAATGGCCAAATCAACGCCCCCATCCTAGGCAAGAATGGGGGGCTTTAGGCGCGATCGCACAACCAATGTAATAACTTCCGCCCTATTCCGGCTTTAACAGTTCTACTCCGTCGCGCTCGTCAACATCCTGCAAAAAGACCTTTACCGATTCATCCTTAGCGGTGGGCAATACCTTACCGACAAAGTCTGGGTGAATCGGCAGTTCTCGATGGCCTCGGTCGATCAGCACCGCTAGGCGAATGTTGCTGGGGCGTCCGTAATCGATCACGGCGTTCAGGGCAGCTCGAATGGTGCGTCCGCTAAAGATCACATCGTCGACCAGCACCACACGCTGGTCGGTAATATCGAAGGGAATCTGGGTCAGAGCCGGGGTGCGCGTGCTGATTTTGTCTAAATCATCGCGATATAGAGTAATGTCGATCGCCCCTACCGGTAGCGTTAACCCCTCCAGCCGTTGAATGTGTTGGGCCAACAGGTGGGCCAGGGGCACCCCACGGGTGTAAATACCCAGCAGTACCAGCTGGTTGAGATCGCCGCCCCGCTCTACGACTTCTGAGGCCATGCGGTTAAGGGTGCGACGCATGTCTTCGGCAGACAAAATTTCGACCATGGTGCTGCGATCGCTCACGGGCAGCTCTCCTGACGGCGGTAAAGACTCACTATAGCTTGCGTTATAGTGCCCAAGCCGAGAGGTCGCCATCCAGACCGGCAGCAGCAGGTGCTTAAAGGTCTGGTCGCTATAGCTAGTCGACTGCGAGGTAATGCGCTGCTGATCGCCACCGATATCGCGTTCAATAAACCATCGATTTACCTGGCCCGAGGTTTTGTGCCATCGAGTGCGACGATCCTCATAGGTCTCTGTGACCATCTCTCCTTGGGCATGCTTGACCTGGCGCTGTTGAGACAATCGATTACGGGCTGTCTTTTGATCGACTTTGAAGGGCAGAATGCCCTCTGGCGTGATGATCGGGTTAGCCGCATGGGGCTGGGCCGTGATCTGCCTAAGCTCAACGGCATTGGTTTGTGTCAGCGTCTAGGCGATCGCGGCATGGCTACTCCAATGCTCATGCTCACGGCCCGCGACACCAGCACCGATAATGTGCCGGATCTTGAAGCCGGGGCCGATGCCTACATGGTCAAGCCCTTTCGCTTAGCAGAGTTGCTAGCCCAGGTGCGGGCATTGCCACTGGCAGCGCTGGGGCTCAATCTGGGGATGCCCGGTGTGCGCAAGTAGGCCCACCTGGGGATACTAGTTTTGGCATAACAGATGTTCCTTCACGGGGCCGGGATTTCCTGGCCCTTTATTTATTTGGATGCGATCGCCTCCTGGGGGAGATCGATTTTGGACTAGGATTTTGGCTTGGTAACGCCTACCACCCAGGGCGGAGTTCCCCATCCGGCTTTGTACCAACCCGTTATGAACCAGCAAACACTAAAACAAAAAAGACCTCTTCTAGCAGAGGTCTTTTAACACATCATTCACAAATGATAGTCATTCGTTTGCTGTTTACAAGCCCTTAAACAGGCGACAGAAAGAGGGTCAGAGCACGATGGTCAAAGGATTGTACCTTGCCGGTATCATTCAGGTCTTCTACAACCCGATTCAGTAGGTCAGTAGCGCGATCGCGGTGCTGGTGTTCTCGGCCCCGTAGCCTGACTAAAAACTTAACAGAATCGCCCTTGTCTAACCATTCAGTGGCCCGCTTGATGCGCAGTGCGTAGTCAGATTCACCAATGTTGGGGCGAAACTTGACTTCCTTCACAGAGGGGCGTGAGGTCTGCTTCTGGCGTTTGCTCTGCTGATACTGGAGCTTACCGTAGTCCATGATTTTTGCCACGGGAGCACCGTCTTCGCTGGGGGAAACCACCACCAGATCGAGTTTGCTCTCTTTGGCCATCCTCAGGGCCTCTCCCGTATCGGTAAGGCCTAGATTTTCACCGGTCTGGGTGATCAGCAGCACCTCGGGGTTTTGAATATTGCGATTGACAATGGCTTTCTGCTTTTTAGCGATAGGACAAATCTCCAAACTCTGCAAATAGAAATTTTATACCAGGATAGCCTGTGCTCGCAGTTGCTGCATCTTTCTATCGATAGGTAACGTTTCACAGTCGCCATAGTACCGTCACCCTTGGTGCTCTTGAGGGGCCAGCTACCCCGATTTAGCAGCTCGCGTTGTGCAACGATGCGTCTATTTCTTCAGCAGTCAGGAGCGTCATGCCTGCGGCAATACCCTACTGTCGTACGCCAAGAACCCCAGGTTTTTGAAAGACCTGGGGTTTTGAGTGGCTGACCTACTGCTCAGCCGCGGCTACAGCCCGGCGATCGTTGCCGTTGCCACTGGCTACCGCCACCGGGGGCATTGCTGTCGTCAGCGCCTGAGTCGCCCCAAAACCTTGCAGGGCGGGGCGTTCCACAAAGGTGACCAGGTGTTTCACCCGCCACACGGGGTTGGGGCGCACCAGGCTGATTTGCCGCAGGGCGCGGGCTTCCTCGTCGTTGCTCATCAACCATTCCGGATCGACAACCTGGTGGAAGAAGTCGTTGAAATGGTTGGTGCTGGGCTCCAGATAGAAACTGGAGAACCGATAGCGATCAACCTTTTCCCCAGGCAGGACGGGAGTATCGTCGAGGCGGGTAATGCCGCGACTCTCACCCTCCACTTCCACTGCCAGGCTAAAACCGCGACTGCGGCTCTCCGTTTTGGTGGAAACCTGGGTGAGACTGGCCGTCGCCAGAGCCGTGAGTTCCACCCAGACGCCACCCCCCTGCACAAAGCCGGTGACCCCCAGGCTGGCATCCAGGGCAAAGCTGCCGCCAATGGTTTGCTCGATGGTGTCGGCAAATTCCTGGGTTTCCGATCGCAGGCCGCCGTCACCGTCCCACACGTAGGTGTTGACGATGTTGCGTTTGCGTGCCGCCACCCGCAGTTGTTCCAGGCGGCGCGACCAGCCGGATGAACCGCCGCCCGTAAACAGGCTGTTAGAACTGGATTCGATGTCGTTGGCAACGCCAGCGCCGATTTCTTCCACGTTATCTTCATTCACCTCGTCGCTGACCCGGTTGACTTCGCCCGCAGCGATCGCCCGACTGTTGTAGTTAAAGAAAATCGCCTCTCGCTCCCGATCCTGCCGCTGCAGTTCGGCCTGGAGCTGGGCCGCCTCGCGAATGCGAAAATAGCTGGCGGGCACTTGCGAGCCAAACTGCGCCCGCTGCTCAGGAATCTGCGGATAGAAGCGATCGTCCGCCGCGGCTGTGCCGATTTGACCATCCAGGGTGCCGTTCAACCGATAGGCCGGATTGATCAAAAAGGTGATGGTGTTGACCTGGGGCGGCAGGTCGGGCACCGGAGCCACCTGGTAGGAAATCATGCGGCGGCTGCGTTGCAGGCGGAGCACAAACACATCCGCCAGGGACGAAGCCACTAGGGCATAGCCGACATTTTTGGGCACGTAGCGCCGACCCAGCAGCGGGAACTGCGGCGTTGTCTCTACTTCGCCACGCAGGGCCAAGCGATCCTGAAAGATGTTGGCGACATCCAGGGTGGTGGTGCCTTCATCCAACAGGCTATAGGAACCCGAGAGACTGCCCGTAAAGCCGACCCCCGCGTCAATTTGGGTGCTGGCGATCAGGCCCACTTCGACGCTGACGGCACTGCCGAGAATCGCTTCGACATCAAAACCAAGTCCGGCTTCCTGGGCGCGGGTCCAGCTATAGCTGACTTCCTCCGTCGAGGTGAGCTGCACGGCAGCAGCCCCGTCATAGTTATCTTTCAGGGTGAGGTTTTCGCTGGGGACAGGCGGTGGACCTTCGATGTAGCCCAGCAGGGTCGGCTCAAACTGGGCATTGCCCACCCAGCGCACCTCCAGATTTTCCAGACGCTGGTCTTGCAATAGGTAAACGGCATCCGGCTGCAGGAACGCGTAGAACCGCCGCATGAGGGCGATCGCTTCTCCACTGGGACCCACTTCCTGGGTTGGATACTCGTTGGCGACGACGACAGTTCCTGCCGTTTCAATCCTGCCGATGGGAGCGGTGGCAGGGGCAAACTGCACCTGGCCCATCAGCGTGCCGTGGTAGTTGTTGTTGGAGCGATCCAAAATCTGGTCGCGACCCAGATCCTCAAGGGGCCAGTAGCCCAGCAGATCCGGTTCGTTGCCAGTCAGGGGCAGATGTTGATTCGCCTGAATTTCATCGATCCCCAGCACCGTGCCCCAAAGCTGGATGGCTTCCAGAAACCCGTCGAAGGGATTGGTGCCGGTGGGAGTGGCCCCAAAACTCAAAGGTTGCCCTGGGGGAATCACCGCGTTGGGGGCGAGTTCGCCCTGATAGCGATTCAGGCCATCCACAGCGATCGCGAGCTGTCCGGTACGGCTCTCCCAGGTGACGGCGAGGTGGTGCCAGTTGCCGTCACCAATCGCGATGTCGGTGGTTGGGGTGGTGTTACCGTTAATCGTCACCCGCAGGTTGCGTGGATTGGTGATCTGCCAACCGCTATCTGTGGTGCCATAGGCGGCAATGGTGGCGCGGTTGTTTTCCTCAGTCGAGCGCACCCAACCGGCCCAGGTAAAGGCATTGAGGCTGGTTGCAAACTCCGAGTTATCCCCTAACTGGGGCACGGCAATGTAGCCGCCGTCCTGCAGTTCCAGACAGACGCCGGGAGCCTGGGGCTGCCAGACTTCATCCACCGCACTGTAGGGCAGCGAACGGAGACGGCCCCGCTGATCCCAAAAGTTCAGATGCACAGCGGCAGTGACACTTTCGTAGGCGGTGATGGTACCCGCCGGGGAGGCAAAGCCCAGGATTGCTCCCTGCACCGTGCCGCCATCGGGGGTAGGAATGATGGGGAGTCCTTGAGGGGTGTTGCTGAGTTGCGCGATCGCGGCCAGATAAGCCGCTCGAATGTCGCGAATCTGTTCTCGAATGGCCAGCAGTTCGAGCCGCACCTGATCGCGAATGGCGCTCAGGTTGCTGAGGTTTTCCAGATCGGCGGTTAGGTCGTCCAGGATGCGTTGGGCGGCATCGCGATCGCGGGTGCGCTGTTCCAGTTCGGTGGTCAACTGGGTGATCAACCGATTGCCAGCAGGATGCAGGTTTTGACCGGGGCGCGGATCGATGTCAAACAGCAACCATTCTGGGTTAGCCCCGTTCCGGGATACTTGTTCGCTCGGCATGATGGCCATACTGTTATCGGGTCGCCGCACCAGCAGGTATTCATTCACCGGGGGCAGGTTCAACCGGGGGCGGTTGCCCGGTCGAAATACCCGGAACAGAACTCGGGCCAAGCGCCCACCTTCCAGGAAGTTCACCTGCCATAGCTGGTCAAAGTTGGGACGCGTGCTGCTAGAGCTGTTCAGCACCAGAGGACTGTCATAGCCGTTGAGCGCCGGGTTTAGCGGAGCGGTTAGTAGCAGGCTTTCATCGGAACGATGGTGAATGCGAACCACTGGCAGTGTCCCGACGGTATCGACCACCTGCAAGGCCCATTCCTCACTTTCGTTAAACACGGTTTGGCTGAGGAAGGGTAAGCCCCCCAAAAATCGCAATCGCTGTAAGGGGTTACCAGGGCCTGGTATTTGGGTCGAGATGTAGGCATAGCGGTTGAACGGATTTTCGCGCTCGGTATTGAGGCGTCGCTGGGCCAGGTTAGTCTCATTGTTCAGCCGGGAGACAATCGAGCGTTGGCGATTGATCGCGTCTCGCAGAGCTTGTTCAGGATTACCGCTGGCCAGTTGGGCTTCCAGCACCCGCAGCCGTTCTGCCAGGCGGGCTTCTTCTTGCTCCAGGGGAATCAGGCGATCCAGATCGGCCTCCACCGTCGCAAAATTATCCGCCAGGGTCGAGAGGGTGACTTCATCCACAAATTCTGCCTGGGTGATGGTGCTGGCCAACTGCTCAATCCGATGCTGACGCAGTTCCAGGGTGTTCCACTGGCCGCCGGGGCGGGTGATGTGGAAGGTGCGCAGGTGAGTCATGCCAGTGGGGATGGTGAACCGGGCCTGGGCCAAGCGCCAGCCGTCATCACTGTCAGCCTTCACTGGCCGGATTTGAGCGGGCACGCGAACGGGGGCCGTCGGCGTACCGTTGCGTCCGCCAATTAAGCCGTCAAACACGATGTCAAAGGCTGCTTCAGCCTCGTCGAAAGGCTGAATCGGTGCGTCGGTGCGATATTCAAAGGTTTCTAAATAGGTCGCCCCCTGCACCACGCTGAATACGTCGCCATTGCGGTAGGCGTCGGCATCGTCACCGTTGATCTGACGGGGCAACTGGCGACCCGTCAGCTGTGGGCCAAACAAAGTGCCGATATTCGATTCGGGGGAAAAGTCCACCGTTTCGCCGTTGGCCAGGGAACTCAGGGGCCAGTAGCCGACTAAACCGATTTCGCGTCCCAACAGGCGATCGCCCAGCCGCTGTTGGATCTCAGCGGGCAACAGGGTAGTATTCCAAACCCGCACTTCGGCAAGGCGGCCCTGCCAGAAGCCCGCTTCGGACTCGGGGTCTTGGACGCCAATTTTGGCGGTGGACTGGCTGGGTCGGGCGGCGGTAGCCCCTTCATAGGTGTCGGCGAGTTCCCCATTCACATAAACGCTGAGGGTGTTTTGCCGATCTAGCACGACCGCCAGGTGAGTCCAGGTTTCGAGAGGAATGGAGACGTTTTCCATCTGGTAGCGCTGACCGTCATAGGTTTCAAATACCGGGTTGCCGTTCACCAGACCAAGCCCATAGCTACCGGTCTTGGCGAAAATCCACTGTTCTTTGTCGGCGGCGGGCCAAACCCAGGCTTCGATGGAGAAGTTGCGGCTGAAGCTGAGGCTGCGATCGCTCCCGACGTCAATGTAGTCATCTACGCCGTCGAAGGTAAAGCTGGGTCGGGCTTGTCGGTCGGCATCGCCGATTTGGTTGCCGCTGATGGGGCGCACCTGTTGCAGGCGATCGGCAGGCAGCAAAATGTCCTGGTTGCTTTCTTGCAGCAGGGTTTCCTGGGGGCGATCGGCGATTTGAGCCAGGGTGCCATCGGTGCGCACGCCAAATACCAGGGAGGCGACAGTCGTGGCAGGCTGATCCGGGGCGCTCGCGGCGGGGGCGCTAGGGCGGACAGGGACCGCCAGCATGACGCGCACTCCGCCTTTGATAAAGGAGGGGTCGCCATCTTGGGTGAGCATTTCGCTTTGCAGGCAGAAGCGGGTGGCGACCGGGGCTTCGGTGGGCAGCAGTTCAGCCTCGTCGCGATCGCGCAGCATCAGGGTGCGTTTGATCAGGCCGGGAATCTGCCGGGGTTGTGGATCTTCCAGGGTGCCTTCTTCCAAAGTGGAATCCCGCAGGTCGAAGAGTTTTTCGGGCGATCGCCGAATTGAGAACAGCTCGATGCGTCCGGTTTCGCGGTTGTGGGCAAAGAGGTGCCAGCGGCTCGTGTTGTGTTCGGTGGTGTTGGTCAACACGACGGAAAACCAGCCCTGGGTAAGGTTTTGCGCCAGCCGCAGTTCTTGGGTGGGCTCGAAGAAGAAGTTGCCGCTAAAGTCGCGGAAGTCGGGCGTATCGAAGGATTGGTTGCCGCCAAAGCCCTGGGGTTGGGCCGGGGCAAAGCGCTGGCGACTGCGCTTGAACCGCACTTCGAGTTTGGGGACAAGGCGTTCGGTACCGCCATCCAGCAAGAAGCGATCGACCAACAGGGTGTTGTCGGTGGACTGGCGGAACAGGAAGAGCTGTTCGCCATCGGAAAGCACCTGAATGGGGGCCAGGGCGGTGCGGCGAGCGGTGTTGTATTGCGATCTCACCCACGTATCCGTCCCTTCTTCCCGCTCCCGCTGAATCACCGAGTCATCGGGCTGATCTGTGGGCAGTTGCAGCCGTACCCACTCGCCCCACTGGGAAGTGGCGACCGGGGCGACGGGCGCTGCCGTTTCGTTGTCAGTGGCTTCAGTCGGTTCGACTGGCTCCGTGGGCGCTGCCGGGGTGCGCCGCACGGCGTAGAAAATGTCGCGGTTGCTGTCGATGCCAAACAGGAACACGAGGCCCTGGTGCTGCACCGAGGTCAAGTGCTGGAGGTTGTTGCGGTTAATTTGCATGATTTGTCTCCTTAATTAGGTTTCGGGTTTCGGGTTTTGAACTTTGAACTTTGGCATCCCCTCCTGGGAGGAGCAGGGGTGAGTTATTTGGGTTTTGGGAACACAAGTCTGAGGAAAACCGATTTGCCTGGGAGTGTTCACGAAGGGTCTCAGGATGAGAATCGCATCGCCTCCCAGGAGGGGTTCGCAGGGTTTAGATAGGTAGGGTGGGCACCGCCCACCATTGGCCGTAGCTGTAATCCGGTGTCCTCGCCCGCTCCTGCGAGGGGAAGGTGGCCCGAGTTGGGTGACAGAGAAATAGGGTGAAGGTGGGCAATGCCAACCCGACGGGCGATCAGGCGTTTGCCGCACGCCCAATCGCAGGGTGCCGCCCAATTAAATCAGCCCCCACAGATCCGCTTCGGCAATTCGGGCACCGATTTCGAGGCTGCTCAAATCAGCAGGGCTCTCAATGAACTGAATGGTCTCGATGCTATGGGTCGAGAGGCCAAGATTAGCCAGCCCAGTCCTAATATCATCAGCGACTTCAATCATTTCCCGAGTGGCCTCTGTTAAGGCCAGAAAGAGCGTGTCATGACCGCGTCCCCCGAAAAATGAGTCGCGATAGCTCTCACCCGTGCCGCCAATTAAGCTGGCTTCCGAATAGACAAACACATCATCACCGCTGCCACCAAAAGCCCTGTCTGAACCCAGCCCATCCACCAGCACATCGTTGCCGCTGCCGCCAAGCAGTAAATCATTGCCGACGCCACCGGCAATGACATCGTTGCCGTTGCCACCAAAGCCGATGTCATCACCAGAGCCCAGGGAAACAATATCGTCCCCTGAGCCTGCGAAAATCGTGTCATTGCCAAGCCCACCTAAGGCAACGTCGTCGCCGCCTTTCAGCCGTACCCGGTCATTGCCAGCGCCCGCCAACACCAGGTCATCGGCGCTGCTGCCTTTGATGATGTCATTGTCACCGCCAAGAATTTGCACATCGCTGGTCAAACTCTCCGAATAAAAAGCCGCAAAAACACCCTGGATCGCCGCAGTCGGATGCACCAGATCGAAGAATGCCTGCTGATCTAGGTTGTCCAAAGAAGCCGGATTTTCAGGAAAACTGAGAACGGGGCCGTCAGGGGTTTCTGTAATCGTCGGGTTGCCGCCAACCCCAAAGAATCGGAACGTCGAGAGGGGAGCCAGAAACCCGAACGCACTGGGATCCGCTGCAATTTCCCCGGCTATGGTGGCGAAGTCTACCACCAGCACATTGACTCCCGCTGCCGTTAGCCCTACGCGACCCGCCAGTAACGCTTGGTTATGGATGTCGGTTACGGTGTCTGGCAGGGAAGGCTGGAGGGTGCTCGCCGGGAAAAAGCTGCTCACGGGCAACGTGTTTAAGATGATGGTTTTTACCCCCGCCTCCACCAATCGGCCTGCGGCGGCCAGGGTACCTGCGGCAACGGTCTCAGCAAAGGCGATGACGGCTTCTGGCGTGGCGTCTGGATTGGCTAGGCCGAACTGACCAAAATCGTTCAAGCCGATAAACAGGGATGCAGCGGTATCCTCGGTATCACCGGGGTTTTCCAGAAAGCGATTAACCTGGGCGTTGAGGTTAACGTCAAAGTTAAGCAATGTCAGATCTGCATCTGGACTCTGCAGACCCAACACACCATTGAGGGCAAGGATTGTGCCGAGGGGCAGTTGTCCCAGGGAGGCGGCTGCACTCAATGCAAAGTTGTCTACGGCTTCAATGCCGAGCAGTCGAGGGGCGATATCGGCATAGACCTCACCGTTGGAAAACCGTTGTGCATAGCCCAGGCTTTCAGGTGGTAGCGGCACGACCAGGTTTTGGCTACTGAGTTCAAATGTGCCGCCGGTGTCGGTCAGGCTGTCGCCAAAGAAAACCAGGCGATCAAAGCTGAGGGAAGCATCCATTTCATTGTCTCCAGGGTTGTTGATGAGCTCATTCGGCATGGCGGGATTTTCGGTAAAGCCCCGAATCCGAGCGGCTTGAAAGTGATAGAGAAATGGGGTGAAGGTGGGCAGTGCCCACCCTACGGGTGATCAGGCGATCGCCGTCGCCAGCGGCGTAAGCTGGGCCGCCGCCGCATCCAGGTCGCCCAGCACCGTTAGCTGGTCGCCCGTGCTGAAGTTAACGGTCAGGAGATCCGGCAGCACCGCCAGGGAGAACTCGCCCCCTGCACCCAGAAATCCGCTGAAATCCAGGCTGTCCAAAGCCTCAAAGTCGGTGATCACATCGATGTCACCGCCGCCGCTGGTCAGCAGGTCAGCCCCAAAGCGGAAGGTGTCACTGCCGGGGCCACCGGTCAACTCGTCACTGCCCAGGCCGCCCTCTAGGATATCGTCGCCAGCGCCACCTGTGAGAACGTCATTGCCCCCATTGCCCTGCACTACGCCATTGACGATGCCGCCCGTACCCGTGAACAGGTCATCACCGTCGCTGAGCAGCACATCGCCGTGAATCGCCCCCGTGTTTACCAGAGTGATGGGGCTAAAGGCCCCGCTAGCATCGACCCCAAGCTGGCCGCTGAAGGTGTCAGATACCCCGCCGGTAATCAACCCGCTATTTACGAGGGTGCCGTTCAGCACCACCTGGGTGTCGATGATCACGGCCGCGCCGTTCTCGGTGACCAGTTCCCCATCGTTAACGATGTCACCGTTGAACACAGAAACCGGGGCACCCGCCGCTTCTACCCAGTAGAGACGCAGGGCAGAGGATGCGGTATTCGTGGTTCCGTCAGCAATACCCCGCCCCTGGGCCAGGCCGGTGTTGAGGATATTTCCCGTGACCTCAGCCCCCAGCTCTAGGGAAATGGCGTCGCCGTTGTTGCCACTGCCCACATCGATCAGGCCATGGTTTTCGATCTCAATATTCAGGGCTGTTACATCACCGTAGACGGTGCCGTTGCGGGGATCAGCGGTGGTGGTAATCAGTCCTTCGTTGATCAATCGGTTATCGGCACCGCCCAAGTTAACGGCGCGGCTAGTGCTGGTGATGAGCCCGGTGTTGAGAATGGTCGCGATCGCCACTCCCCCATTAGCGATATCAATGCCATCGCGGCCACCGTTAATGGCACCCCGGTTAATAATCTCACCGGTGACTTTGCCCTCAATGCGCACGCCAATGCCATTGTCGGGATTGAGGCTAGAAATTAGCCCCTGGTTGAGCAGATCCCCGTTCAAAATCGTGTTTTCTTCCACAATTACCGCTGGCCCATTTTCGGCGGAGAGCTGGCCAAAGTTCTCGACATTGCCGTTGAACGTAGAGGTCGGCCCCGCCCCCGGCACCCAGTAGAGACGCACGGCGGCAGCTTGATTGTCGCCCAACGGCAGACCCCGACCCTGGATCAAGCCGAAGTTAACCACCTGGCCCTCCACCTGCGCTCCTAACTCCAGCGAAATGGCGTCTCCGTCATGGCCCGCCCCGACATCAATCAGGCCGCGATTTTCGATGTCCACATTGAGGGCGGTCACGTCGCCATAGACGGTGCCATTACGGGGGCTGGCACTGCTGAGAATTTGGCCGAAGTTAACCAGGCTACCGCCCACACCGCCGATATTCACGGCCCGGCTATCGCTGACGATGGTGCCTCGGTTGAGAATGGTGGCGGAGGCCGTATCGTCATTGGCCAGGTTGATCCCGTTAAATCCACCGTCGATCAGCCCCAGGTTTTCGATGTCGGTGTCAACGCCATTGACCTGAATCGCCGTCGTTTCGGAATCAATCGCGCCACTGCCCGCGATGTGAATGCGATTGTCCTGGGCCTGGGTCAACACCCCAGGCACCGTGCCCAGGGTTTCGATGCGCCCGAGCAAATCGAGGCTGTCGCCATCATTGAGCAGTTCAATGCCCATTTGGTTGATCTCAGAGCGATCGACCACAAATTCAGTGGGCTCCACTGGGTTGTCTAAAAATACGCGAATGCGAGCCACCTCAAAGCCCTCGGTGGTAAAGTCGGCATTGGCAAAGCGCGGATCGCTGAGAATCGGCCCGCCAGGAATAAAGCCTTCAGACAAAACCACCACGCCGTTTTCATCCACGCCAGTATTCGGGGCCATCTGACCGAAGAAGGCGGTGTTGGCGGGAATTTCGTCGTCAACCTCCGACCCGGCATCCAGCACCTGGCTGCCCAATACGATGAAGTCCGCGCCGATGAAGTTGCCTGCTTCGTCAAAGATGGCGTGGGCGCGCTCGTTGCCGTTGGCAATGAAAAAGTCATTGCTGGGGATGATCATTGAGGCGTAGTTGAAGAAGCGACTGCTGGGGTCACTGGGGTCAAGCTCGACGGTAAAGCTGGCGGTTTCGCCGGGGTCGATGGGGCCAGGGGTGCCGTCGCCGCCGAGAATCGTGCCCTGCACGGTGCCAAAGCCTGCCAGGTCGAACTCTTGGGAAATCAGCTCGGTCGCGCCGTCTTCCGCCAGAGATTCTAGACCGGGGGAGACGGGACGACCGCGATCGTAGGTGTCGAAGGTGCCATCGTGGAAGCCAAACCACAGGGGGGTGAGGAAAGCGCCATTGTCGGGGGATAGGTTTTCGATGGAAACGGTCACGGTTTGGGTCGCCATAGGAAAACTCTCAATTAGGGTTAGTTCAGCCAGTGCGTTTACGGGATCGACGGTGGTGTTCGCCCCCGGCAAGAGCGAGAGCGAAATCGTTTCAGGATCTTCAGTGACGTCATCAGGAAAGGGGGTTACGACCAATCGGGCCTCGGTGGCTCCCTCGCTGACGGTGACGGAGGAGGTAAAGCCAGGCACAGGCCGGATGGTGAAGTCGTCAATGTTGGTGGTGCCGGGGTCACCGATGGTGACATCCCGCGAGTCAGGGTCGGGGTCGGTATCCGCCGCCTGGAAATTGATCACCAGACCGCCAGCGGGGGCCGGGGCGCTGAGGCGAAAGATAAACGCCCCGGGGGTTTGGTCGGCCTCCGATAGGGGCGTGCTGGGTTCGGCAAAGACGCTGACCTGGATCGGATCGGCGATCGGCGGCTGCACGGGATTCTCGATCGCCAGCGCCAGACCGGTAGGGTTATCCCCCGCTGCAATTGGCAGCACTTCAGGATTCGAGCCGTCTAGATTCGCCCGCAGAATCACATCGCCTGCACCCCCGTCAGCCACGTAGAGCTGCCCGGCCTCCACATCCAGCGCAATACCGTTGGGGTTTTCGAGCAGGCTGGTATCGAGGATGGTCTCAATGTTGGAGCCGTCCAGACTAGCGCGGCGCACTTCGTCGGTGGTGCCGGGAATCGTCCAGTAGATCTGGCCATTGACCCAATCCAGGGCAATATCCTGGGGGTTGTCGCCCGCGTTGGCAATGATGGTTTGCAGGTCCGAGCCATCTAGGTTGGCGCGGAGGATTCTGTCTCCCGCGCCCGAATCCACGATATAGATGTGGCCATTGACGACATCCAGGGCAATGCCGTTGGGGTTATTCAGCTGGGTGGCATCCAGCACCGTCTCGACGTTCGAGCCATCCAGATTCGCCCGCCGCAGCTCGTCGGTGGTGCCCGGAATCGTCCAGTAAATCTGGCCATTGACCCAATCCAGGGCAATGTCTTCGGGATTATTGCCCGCATCGGGGATGATCACCTGAAGGTTAGAGCCATCCAGATTCGCCCGCAGAATTTGGTCTCCCGCGCCCGAATCCACGATGTAAACATGGCCGTTCGGCAAATCCAGGGCGATGCCATTGGGATTGTTGAGCTGGGTGTTGTTTAGCAGAGTTTCTTGGTTCGTTCCGTCGGCATTGGCGCGGGCCAAGCTATCAACGAGACCGGGGAGGGTCCAGTAGAGTTGGGGGTTCATGGGAGTTAGGGGGTAGAGGAGTGAGAGGGCGGATGGGTAAGTGGGAGATGGGGGAAATAGGGTGAGTAGTCCCCTCCTGGGAGG
>NZ_JADEWX010000331.1 GCF_015207395.1 Nodosilinea sp. LEGE 07088 | reverse complement strand
GCGTTAGATATGCACATCTTACATCTAAGTGAATCTGATGTTGATAATGGCGGGGCTCGGGCTGCTTATCGTTTGCATCAGGGATTACAATCGATTGGCTGCCATTCACAGATGTTAGTACGAGCTAAATTCAGTACTGATAGCACTGTCATCCGTGAAACATCATTCTTGACAAAGATATCTCCTCCCTTATCAGCGCTGCCCTTACGATTCTATCCCAAATACAAAGGCGGAATTTTCTCGTCTCAGTTAGTTCCAGATATTTTGGCTAAACGCGTCAAGCAGCATAATCCCGATATTGCTCATATTCATGCCATATGTAATGGTTACTTGAAAATTGAAACTCTAAAAAAAATTCGCCGACCCATAGTTTGGACACTGCATGATATGTGGCCATTCACAGGAGGATGCCACTACAGTGAAGGTTGCGAAAACTATAAGGTGTCTTGCGGCTCATGCTATCAGCTAGGAAGTAAAAACTCTTCCGATCTTTCTCATCGAGTTTGGAAGCGTAAGTTAAATTCTTGGAAAAACTTAAATCTGACCATAGTAGCTACAACGTCATGGATGGCTAACTGCGCACAGAATAGTTCTTTGTTCAAAAATATACCTATTGAAATTATTCCTCTAGGACTAGACACAGACAGATATAAACCATATAATCATCTTTTTGCTCGTGAAGTGCTAAATTTACCACGAGACAAAAAATTGGTTTTGTTTGGAGCAATTGGTGGAACAAGTGACCCACGTAAGGGATTTCACCTACTACAACCTGCATTGCAATCTCTGCGTGAGTCCAAATGGCAAGATCATATAGAGTTAGTCATTTTTGGTAACTCACAGCCTAAGGAAGTCATTGACTTAGGGTTTAAAGCACACTATGTAGGGAGGTTGAATGATGATATTTCTCTTGCGTTGGCCTATTCTGCCTCTGATGTAATGATTGCACCGTCTATACAAGAAGCGTTTGGGCAAACAGCTTCTGAAGCTCTTTCCTGTGGTACTCCGGTAGTTGCATTTAACGCAACTGGCTTAAAGGATGTAGTAGTTCATCAACAGACAGGTTATCTTGCGAAGCCATTTGAAATAGGAGATTTGGCAAAAGGAATTGAGTGGGTAATAGAAGATCAAGAACGCTACCAAAACCTTAAGCTTCAATCTCGGCAAAGAGCACTGCAAAAGTTTTCATCAAAAGTTCAGGCCTCTCGTTACGTATCCTTATATCGAAAAATTCTAGAAAAGGATGATATAAAAATTTTACATGTGAATTAAAAGATAGGCTATCTTGTTTTGGATTATTTCTATGAAAGTTAATAAAGATCTTAGGATTGCTTGGTTGTTGCCAGTGACTTGGTTTTATTGGCAACCAATGTTAAGTGAATTTTCCCGAATTTATCCTAGTACAATTGTGTTTACTGGGCTATTTTCTGGTTTTGCTAAAGGATTAGATAAAGCCTTTAAAGTAGAAGTAGTTGGCAAATTTCGTGTAGTAGAAATTAATCGAGATGAGCAAGGCTATGGTGATAATTTTACCTATCTCTCTTTTGGGATCATTGGTCATTTACTGAGGCTTAGGCCACAAGTCATATTTTCCAGTTCATTTGGAATTTGGACAATTCTAGCTATTCTTCTAAAGCCAATCTTATGGTCTAAAGTAGTTATTGCTTATGAGGGAAGTTCACCTGGAGTAGACTACCGCAACTCATTTCTACGGTTATTTATTCGACGATTAATGGTATTGAGCTCTGATGCTTATATCACCAATAGTCATGCGGGAAAAGAATATTTGATCAAAGTATTGAAAGCTCGTCAAGACAAAGTGTTTGTACAACCCTATGAAATTCCTGATGAGAGGACATTGCCAGGAGTAAGTGAGGTTAAGGGTAGCCTATCGTCTCTACTGCACCCAATTTTTCTGTTTGTGGGTCATGTAATTCCTCGCAAAGGCTTACCTCTATTATTAGAAGCTTGTGCATCTTTGCAGATGCGCGGTCATACTGACTATACATTGTTGGTTGTTGGTGATGGTTCCCAGACAAGTGAATTGCAAGCCTTTTGCCAAAAAAGTGGTTTGATAGATCGCATTATTTGGGTTGGACGAGTCAGTTATGACCAGATTGGCGGTTATTTCGAAGCAGCAGATGTTTTTGTTTTTCCCACTCTAGAAGATACGTGGGGAGTGGTGACTTTGGAGGCCATGCTCTTGGGCAAGCCAATTCTGTGCTCTAAAGGAGCAGGGACATCGGAGTTAATAGTGCATGGTGAAAATGGTTACGTTTTTTCGCCCGACGATTCTGATGGGTTAGCTAACTTAATGGAAACATTTTTAAATTATCCAGATAAGATCCAGAAAATGGGGGATAAGTCAAGAGAAATTATGGCAAGGTATACTCCTCAAGCAGCTGTCGAATGCTTAGCTGAAGTTACAGAGCTAGTACTTAATGGCAGAAACACATCTACCGTTCCAGATCGCTTTGCACCCTAGCTCAAATGGCTCTTCCGGATCCAGGGTGGTAATTGTATAATGAGTTACGTTTAGGGGGATTGACATCATGGACTTTCACCTAGATACGCTGCTTAATTTTCCTAATGCAACCGTCGAGCAGTGCATTCAGGAGGCCGGAGAGATATTTCTGACATTG
>NZ_JADEWX010000077.1 GCF_015207395.1 Nodosilinea sp. LEGE 07088 | reverse complement strand
GAGTGAGGGGGTAGTATTGGTTTTTTCGAGCAGCTATGGAGTTTTGGCAGGCTAAAAAGGGCGACGGGGGATAACCAGGGCCGTCGGTGGGCGATACTAGAGCAGCAGTGGATAAACCCCGTACTAGAGGAGAGTAGCCATGGCACCTACTAAAGCCTTGGGATTGATGCTGGGGGCGATCGCCCTGACGGTTGCCGTTACCCCAGCCCTAGCGCAGACCCAGCCCTCGCTAGTGGCGGCTGAGGCGGCACCTGCTACCCCGCTTCCAGAAATTACCAGCTACACCTACGCAGATTTGTTCTCGATTGCCTTTCCGGCTGGATGGAGCGTGAACGAGCAGACCGACGCGCCCCAGGTGACGGCTGTTAGCGACGGCGCTAGCGATCTGCCCCCTATGCGTACCGAGGTGACCTGGCAAGACGCGCCCCCCAAAGAAGTGGTGGGTGAATCGCTCCAGGCCATTCAGGCTAGCGGCCACACGGTGCTCCGCTATGACGCCGCCACCATCGACGGGGTTACCGCTGTGCGACTGTGGCTGAGCGACATCCCCGATGAGACCATGCCCAACGCGTTTATTACCTATGTCGGCTACCCCAATGCCACAGCTACCATCACCAGCTACTACGGCACCACCACCACTGACCTCGACCCGGTGCTGAATGCTATTCACCAGTCGTTTGCGCGATCGCAGTAGGCCGTGGGGAGCTGGGTTGGGTTCCTGCTTACAATGCTTAACACCAAGGTGAGCCCCCACCTCGTACCCTAATGGAGACTGAGCGCCGCCTGGCCGGTGCAGCCCCACGCCGCTAGCCGGATAATACCTATGCAACTTGATTTTCACCACGGGGTGACCTACGTGTGTAGTCGCTTGGCGGGGTTTGATCACCCGGAGGCCAGCATCATTGCCCACAGCGCTCAGTACGTCGATGACTCCACCCAGTCGGGGCTGATTCGCTTTGACAATGGGGCGATGTTCGATCGCATCAGTTCGGCCCACAAGATGCTCGACTACCGCAACTTCAAAGAGCTGGCCAACTACAAGGTGTGGATTCCATTCCACTTTTTGCCGGGTAATGGTGGTTTGCCCGTCGGACAAGACCCCCCTGGTAGCTTTATTGAGAAACTCATCTGTCGGCCCAACAGCCCCGTAGCCCAGGGTATGGTGCGCGAGTGTATCGAGCAGCGCTACCGCAGCTATGGTCTGCACCGCCTGGGCATTACCATGCATGTGTTTGCCGACACCTGGGCTCACCAAGGCTTTGCCGGAGTCAGCCACGAAGTCAACAGTGCTCGCGATCTGGTTGACGGCGACAATAACCCCGACCAAAGCCTGATGAACCGCCTCAAGGGCTTTTTTATTGGCGGTGCCCTGCCCCTGGGCCACGGCACCGTGCTCAGCAACCCCGATCGCCCCTATCTGCGCTGGGGCTACACCAATGGCCGGGGCGAAAAAATCACCCGCGATAACCCCCAAGACTTTCTCACCGCCGCCAACGAGATGTGCAAAGCTATGCAGCGATATCGCCTGGGCAACCCCGCTGCTGATGTGACTGGCTTGCCCGCCGCCGATCGAGCCAAAATTGCAGCGCTGTTGGCAACGACCCTGGGTGAAGCCCCCAGCCGTCACCGCCAGTGGCTAGCCCACATCGCCAAGGGGCACTTTAGCTTTGGCCCGGCCAAGGTCAGCTATGCGGCCCGTGGCCCCCAATCGTGGAAGCACAAGGCCCTGGGGCTGATGAACGGGGGCGATCGCAAAGATGTGCGGCCATCGTACTCCCCCGACTTTTTGACCAGCAACTGGAAGCTCTTTCACGACGGGCTGCAGGCCCACCACTTTTACATCGTCCATGACCTGCTGCCCCAGTACGGCATTTGTGTAGCTTAGGGGTAGATGGGTAGACGGGTGGATGGGTAGACGGGTGGGCGAGTGAATTTAGCTGCTAGCGCCCAGCGAATAGATGCCGATGAATCTGGCTTTGGATACCGTTAGGTTGCTGGCAAAAGTTTTCCTGCAAAAAAGAGCCTAAGATCAGGTGGCAGGCTATGCTAGGCCTTGATTCACTGTGCCCAACTGGTAGCAATTTCCCGTGGTTTCCCCTGTCATTTCTCGTCCCGCTCTGGATGTTTCTCCGTCGCCATCGCCGCGCCCCACCCCGGCACTCGGGCGGCAGGGGTGGCGGCAGCGGCTACCGCGCCCCAAGCATCCCCATCTGTGGGGTTTGGGCGTGGGGAGCGTTGTCTTGGGGGTGATCAATGGGGCGCTGGTGATCTCCGCTGGGGTGGGGCTAGTGGCTTACCAGCAGCTTTTGCAGCTTTCTCCCCGCCAGCGCAAAGGTCTCGTCGATCGACTGCGACAGGGTCTACCCTTGCCGACTTCTCCACAACACCAGGCGTGGGTCTTGGCGGGGGTAGCCGGCACCAGCACCTACACCTTTACCGCCCTGTGGCACAGTACCCACTCGCTGCTGATGGCCCTGCTGTTGACGGGGCAGGGGGCGCTGGCGCTCTATGCCCTGGGGGCACTGGTGCGGGGGGGGAGAGCCAGCGATCGCCCAGAAGACCGCTGGGATGCCGCCCCGATCGCCCAAGTTGAGCACAACCTGACGCTGCTGGGTCATGCTGACCCGCTCAAGCGACTGGTGGCGGTGCGGCGACTGGTGCGGCTGGCCGAGCAGAGTGCCGGGGATACAGACTATGGGGCCGGAGTCTCGGTGCGATCGCACCTGATCGACTGCTTTCGCGTCATGCTCGGCCAAGAGTTAGACCCGATTGTGCGATCGGCCTTGGTCGAAGGGCTTGACCTACTCCGACCGTCTCGTACTCTGGCTGCTAGTCAGGTATTGGTTGTCGATTTGAATACACCACCAGACACGGTGCCAGACGTGGCGTTTTCTCATGCCCATCAGGTGCCCCAACCATCGGAGTCGTTGGAGTTGGCTACCCAAACGTCACCAGATCCAACCCTGCCAGTTCAGGGACTAGCCGCCGTTGAGGAACCCCAGCTAGAAGCAATCCGGCCAGAAGCATCCCGGCCAGAAGGGCCATCGCTAGAGCCGTTAATCGAAACAGCAGCGGCAGCAGACCTGGCTGCCCCCCGGGCCGCGATCGCCAGAGGACGGCGCAGTGCGGTTGAGTATGTCGAATACGTAGATATCTGAAAACTTAGCCCTAGGCATCAGCGTGCGTGCTACCGTCGATTACGTTCATTCCTGAGACAGTCCGCTACTGGATTTCTGCCGCTATGGATCGCTTCACCGTTGAGGTCATTTCCCAGACCCCAAACCCTCAACAGACTATGTACGCCGCCATGCACCAAGACTACGCCGAGGGGTTTGTAGCGCACGATCGCAACGAATGGCCCAGCGAAGAGCGCTGCGGCGAAATCTTAATCACCAGCCTGCTCAAGGGGGGGCGCGGCCACTATGGCCCGCTGGAGCATCCCCAGATTGTCTTCAATGTGGGCTGGTTTCCCCACAGCACCATGCAGCAAATTCGCACCCATCGCGTGGGCGTCAGCTTCGATGTTCAGAGCTTCCGCTATACTGGCCAACGCATTATCGACGTTGTAGACGGCAAGCGCGAGGTCGAGGAGGTCTTTTACCTGCGGCCCCTGGGTTTCTACACCGATCGCCAGGGCAAGAAGTATGAGTACACTGCTGCAGCCCGCCAGCAAGACCTGGACTGGTGCCTGGAGGCCAGCCGCCGCTACAAGACCCGCATTGACCAGGGCTTTGCCGAAGAGCATGCCCGGGGGCTAATTCCCTTTGACATTCGCCAGCACTGGGTGATGTCGGCCAATGTGCGATCGGTGATGCATCTGCTCGATCTGCGCTGGAAGGCCGACGCCCAGCTCGAAGCTCAGAAAATGTGCGAAGCCATCTGGCCTCACTTTGCCGCCTGGGTACCGGCGATCGCCGCCTGGTACGAAGACAACCGGCTCAAAAAAGCTCGTCTCGCGCCCTAGTACTCCACGGTGCAAGTTTAGATACTATTCCTTAGGGCAATAAGGCGACGGCGGAATACGGGTTGCGGCTTATCCCGAACTCAGGTTGTCTAGGTTTTTCAGAAACAACCCATAGACAGGTTCTACCTCGTCCCAGGTTTCGTCAATCTGGGCCAGCACCGATCGCAAAAACTCAGCCTCTGGGGTGGTGGGGTGCGACGGTGGGGCCATGGTGGGCGGTGCCCACGCTACAGCGGCTATGGTCTCTGGATAAAACTGGGATCTTTTTTCCCGGAAATTTCCTTGAGCGCAGTGCAAGGCTCACTGACGTTGAATATGCTGCCGCAGGTGGGAGTACATTTGGTGAAAGTTTTCGGTAAAGCACATGTCTAGGGTGCGGGGTCGGGGCAGATCGACTGCCAGGGTGTAGACCAACTGGCTGGGTCGAGGCCCCATTACATACACCGTGTCGGATAGAAAAATGGCCTCCCGTAGGTCATGGGTGACCAACACGCTGGTGCACTGGGTGCGCTCCCAAAGCCGCTGCAAAAGCTCCCACATTTCTTCGCGGGTAAAGGCGTCGAGGGCCGCAAAGGGCTCGTCTAACAGCAGCAGTTCGGGCTGATGGATTAATGCCCGGCAGAGGGAGGCCCGCTGCTTCATGCCACCGGAGAGCTGCCAGGGATAGTGGTGCTGAAAGTCCTTCAGACCTACGGTGGTCAGCAGCTCTTCGGCGGCGGCTAGATACTCAGGCCGCTGGGTTTTGAGCCGTCGCTTGTGGGCTGGCACAATTTCAAGGGGCAGCAGCACGTTCTCTAAGGTGGTGCGCCAGGGCAACAGCACCGGGTTTTGAAAGGCAATGCCGGCATTGCGAAGCGGTTTGGTAATCGCCTCGCCGCGAAATGAAACCTGGCCTTCTACGACCGGGTTAAGCCCCGAAATCATCCGTAAAAGCGAGGTTTTGCCGCAGCCGCTGGGCCCTACCAGGGAAATAAACTGAGATTGATCAACGGTAAAGGAAACCCGGTCAATCACCGACATCGACTGACCAGAGGCGCTGTAGCTCAGGCTGACCTCTTTAAATTCTAGCCCGGTGAGAGATGAGGTCTGGGGCGGGGTGGCAACGGAAAGGTGATCAACCATGGGTCAGCCTAGTCAAGGTGGTCTGAAGAGGATGGGGGAGAGAATCATATATGATGTATCTTCCAGGGGAGCACCCTGGATCACTGTAGCGATCGCTACTAAACTATCGACCGTTTCCCCAGAGTTGCTGGGTGATCTCATCCTGCATCCAATGACTCAACTATGCTGCTGAGCAGGTTCTTGCTAAACACTCATCTGTGGATATTGGCATGACTGAGTTGGAGGAACGGTGTGACCCACTACACGCTTAGGGCTTCCTGTGAAACGGTTCACTTCGGTGGCTTTTCGCATCAGATCCCGCCAGCTTTAACAGTGCGATCGGGCGATCGCATTACCATTGAGACCTTCTCGGGTCTGCCGATGTATGAGCAAGCCCCGCCGGAGTTGGTTCCCCCCGCTTTTTTAGACATCTGCCGCCACCTGCCCCCCAGCCGCCGAGTCGGCGCTGGCCCCCACCTGTTGACTGGGCCGATTTATGTGGAGCAGGCCCAACCCGGTGACGCCCTCGAAGTTCGCTTAGAGTCAATACAGCCCCTGGTGCCCATGGGCTTTACCCTCATGCGTCCAGGGGCCGGAGCCCTGCCAGATCTGCTAGACCAGCCCGGCCTCAGCTTTATTCCCATCGATTTAGCCAGCGGCACCATTGAGTTTCCCGCCGGGAGCGGTATTCGGCTACCCCTCCAGCCTTTCTTTGGGGTGTTGGGGGTGGCCACGCCGGGGGGCGATCGCAATTCCATCCCCCCCGGCGACTACGGCGGCAACCTGGATAACCGTCTGCTACAGCCCCCCTGTCGGCTATTTTTGCCGGTGTATATGCCAGGGGCGCTGTTTTCTATCGGCGATGGCCACGGCCTGCAGGGCGACGGGGAAGTCTGCCTCACCGCCCTGGAAACCTCTATGGAGGGCACGATTCAGCTCTATGCCCGACCTGAGCTCGGCCATCTGCCCCTGCCCCTGGCCGAAACTACCACCGCCTGGATCACCATGGGCTTTGGCGCAACTCTAGATGCTGCCCTTGAAACTGCCCTGCAGCGAATGGTCGATTTTTTGGCTCTCACGCTGCACCTGACGCCGGAGGACGCCTACATGCTGTGCAGCCTGGGCGTGCATTTTCACATTACCCAGGCGGTAAACCGGCCCCAAAAAGGGGTACACGGCATTTTACCCAAAGCCATTTTGCCCCACCCGATTGAGCTGTAGAAATCTCGTTGTAGGGGCTCGTAGGGGCATAGCATGCTATGCCCCTGCGGGGTTCCTGATTATGAATCAGGGTTCCCCAAATCGGAGTTGTATTACTCTAGCTCCTGTCGTTCGGAGGCCGGGGGCACCTGCCGTTCTTCCAGGGGGGGCAGGTAGCTGCCGTCAAACACCTCATCCACGGCGGGGGTAGAGCTCAAGCCAAATCCGTTAACCGTCTGGTCGATGCTGAGCTTCAGCCGTTCAGGGTCGATCTCGCCCAGGCCGATGCGCTCTACCTCGTCGTTGACCAGCAGATTGTCGAGGGCAATTTGCAGCCGTAGCTTTTCGGCGTCTCGCTCCATCAGGTCATCGCCCACAGCCATGACGCTATCCAGGCCAGCGGTGGGGTCTACCAGGGTATCTTGCAGACCGCGAATATAGGCTTTCAAAAAGCCCTGCACCAGCTCGGGGTTTTCCTCCAGAAAGGCTTCTTTGACCAGCACGACGTTGCCGTAGAAGTCGAGGCCGTTGTCGGTGTAGTAGATGATGTCTAGGTCGTCTTCGGTTTTACCCGCTTTGACTAAGGACGGCATCATGGAGTAGATAAAGCCGCTGATGGCATCGACATTGCCCTGGAGCAAAAAGGTTTCCCGCAGCTTGGGCTCCATGGTCACCCACTCCACTGAGTCGGCATCTACGCCGACCTCTTCTGCTAGCACCGGCCACAGGCGGCGAGGGGCATCTCCAGCGGGCGCGCCCAGCTTTTTGCCGACCAAATCCTGCACCGATTTAATTCCGGCTTCCTTCAGCGATACCAGCACGAAAGGGGCTTTGTTGTAGGGAACCGCGACCACCACCAGTTTTTGATCGGGGTTTTGCTCATTGAACTCAATCATCGAGTACATGTCGCCAAAGCCCATGTCGTACTGCCCGGCGGCAATCTTGGTGGCGGTGTCTGCCGAGCCGTAGCCCCGCTCAAACTGGAGATCAATGCCTTCTTCGGCAAAGTAGCCCCGCTCCATGGCCAGGGTCATGGGCGCGTCTACCCCCTGGAGCAGCCACGATAGGGTAAATTTAACTGGCGTCAATTCCTGCGGCTCGGTTTCAGTCTCGGTTGCAGGAGTTGTGTCTGCTGGGGCCTCTGCGGTAGGGGTTGACGTCTGACAGCTGGTGAGGCCTAACAGGGCAACCAGAGCCATGGCGCTAACTGTCGAAGCTCGGGGGGAAAATAGCTTTCTCATAGAAGATATAACGTGTTTTTGCTAGAGTTCTTAAGATTTGATATTGAAATAAACTAGGTCAGTCAATTGTATTTAAGAACACCAAAAGAAAACTTTTTGGCGACGCAGTCTATTCCCTCAGCGATCGCATTCCCGAGGAGCAGAGTTGATTTTTTGGCCCCAAAGGCCGGGTCAAACCTCCGTAGTATTAGGGCAACTCGCCAGGGTTCCAGTTTATGATAGAACCGCCAGGAATGAGCCCTGTAGAATTTAAATTGGATGCCATGCTCAACTCGCTAGATACTCAGTTTCAGCGCTTAGCCGAAGCGACAGGAGCTTTGCAGGAAGGTCATTTTAAGTTGGCCAGCGGACTTCACAGTCGGCGTTTCTTTCGATGTATCAAGTTGTTTCAAAACCCCCTTGAGGCACAGTTTCTATTTGATGCCTTGGCTGACCGCTATAGTCCCAGCGCTGATCGCAAGATTGATCGTGTATTGGGCGCAAATGAAGCCGGTAGCATCCTGGCTTTTGAGGTGGCTAAACGATTGGCAACGGAGGTGGCGATCGCCCGCCAAACCAATCATCAGTATCACTTAATTGATGGCTTCAAAATTCAGCCCGGGGAACGAGTTTTAGTAGTAGACGACATTACCACCACCGGCGGCACGGCTAAGCAGCTGCTTGAAATCATTCGCGGAGCTGGGGGTGTGCCCGTGGGGGTGGGTCTGCTGGCCACCAAGGGACTGTTCGAGGTGGAGTTAGGCTGTCCGGTAGACGTACTCATTGCGCTTAAGGGAATGGATGCGGTGTCGCCAGAAGGCTGTGGGTTGTGTCAGCAGGGGATTCCTTTGACTGTAGGAACGGCGTGAATCGGAGCCCCGTCATGACGACGGGGCAGTGCGGGTTTGCTCTTGGCCGAGGGCGATAATGCTGACGACCACCAGCACCATGCCGACAAACTGCCGGCCCTGGAGGCTTTCTTGCAGCACCAACCAGGCGATCGCAGCGGTGAAGACCGGGTTGCTCACCGCCACAATTGCCATGGAAGCCGCCCGCACCAGATGAATGCCAATGTTGTAGAGCAGCTGGCCCAGCAACGTCAACCCGGCGGTGAACAGACTAATCAACCAGAGCGAGGGCCACTGGTCGGCAGAGACATCAATCTGCACCAGCAGCAGCCCCAGGGAAGACAGCAGCACGATCACCCCGAAATTAATCAAGGTAAAAGGCACCGGGTCAATCTGCCGAAAGCAGATCTGGGCCAAAATGCCCTGGATCGAGTAGGCCACACTGGCCCCCAGGGCTGCCCCTACCCCCAGCCCCATCTGACTGTTGCCCAGCCCGGCAAAGCTCGGCACTACCAGCACGCTGCCCACCAGCACCCCCGCCGTTACCCCCACCCGCAGCAGGCTGGGACGATGGCCAAATACCCACCAAGACAGCAGCCCGGTGATCACCGGGTGGATAAAAAACAGCACCGTGGCCACCCCGGCGGGGATGCTGGCCAGAGCGATAAACAGCAGGGTCAGGGCGATGAACAGAAACACACTGCTAATTAGGGCTAGCCACCGCACAGTACGCATTTGGGGCTGAACTAGCGCTTTCAAAATCTGCCCCGTGGCCGGATACAGACGGTAGGAGAGCAGCGCCATAACCGGCAAGATCAGCAGCGATCGCATCTGCAAGATCAGCAGCGAGTTGGCCGGAGACGGAGCAATCAGCCCGCCCCAGGTGAACTGACCCAGAATGGTGCTTTCAGAAAAAATCACCCGCACCAGCACGTTTTGAGTTGCCAGGCAAAGAGACCCGAGGATGACCACTAGAAATCCCCGCATGGCCACTCTCCCCCTGTCGCCCTGTACGGAGCAGGACACGAGTTTCCCCCGATGGTTTTGGCCTGATGGCCGCTAAAGACGTTCGGTACGACCACTGAGTCTCCAGAACAACGCTCACAGACTTGATTCAGGCATCATATATGATATATAAAAACGAGAGTCATCAGACATCTTCTGTAGCTAAAGCTACAAGTTGCTTCGTGGTGCTCTCACTGTCAGGTGCTTTCACTGCCACCCGAACCCGTTTTGACCCAGGCTTAACTACGCAGGCTTAAACAACAAGGAAATGCCGTGACTGCCGAGCTATCGCTGACGGGGATAAAAGGTTTTTCCCGCACGACCCAAGCCAACGTAATGGACTATTTGCGACGGGCTATTTTGGCCGGCGAGCTGCCCCCGGGTACCCGCCTGGTGCAGGCGGAGCTAGCCGCGGCTCTCAAGGTTAGCGTTACCCCCATTCGAGAAGCCCTATGGGAGCTCAGCAGTCAGGGGCTGGTGGATCTCGATGCCTTTCGGGGGGCAGTTGTGCATCGGCCTACCCGAGCAGAGCTAGAAGATATTTTTGAGGTGCGGGCCGCGCTGCTGCCTGCTAGCGTTCGTCGGGGGGTACAGCACATGACTCCTGATCAACTGCGGCAGGCTGCCGCCATTCTGACCGAGATGGAGGCCGAGGCCGACCAAACCCGCTGGATTGCCCTCAACCGCGACTTTCATCGCCAGCTCTACGGCCCTCAGCCCAATCGGCATCTCTACGAGGTGTTAGAGCGGCTGGCCGATATTGCCACAATCTACATCAATCTATCCTTTGGCCACGATCGAGTCGAGCGTAGGGCTTCTGAACAGGAGCATCGACAGATTTTGGTCGCCTACCAGGCCCAGGATGTGGAGCAGGCCATTGCCCTGTCCCTGGGGCATATTCAGTCCACGCTGGAGGCTGCCCGTCAGGCGCTTGCTCCCTAGCGGCAAGGATACTAAGGACGCGATTTAAACCCACCCCAAGTAACACCGTTTGCAGGACAACCGCTATGACCAACCAAGACTGGGTAGATGTAGGTGTATTTCGCCTGCCCATGGCCGCGCCAGACGATGTGAGCGGCCTCCAAGCCCTGCTGGCCTCGGGACAGGTTCAGGCGGAGGCCATTGTGGGTATCATTGCCCAGACTGAGGGCACGGGCTACGCCCGGGGCTATACCTCGCTCTGTATGCAGCTACTGCTGGCTGACCATCTAAACATTACTCCCGAGGCTGTGTTTAAGCGCATCCCGATGATGATGATTGGGCTCTGCGGTGGCTTGATGAGCCCCCACTACACGGTTTTTACTCGCCAGACTGTCGCCCCGCCCTCCCAGGCTCCAGCGGGTAAGCGTCTGACGGTCGGAATAGCTAACACACGGATGTTGGAACCCGAAGAGTATGGCACCCTGACCCAGGTAAAACTGGTGGCCGAGGCCGTGTCGGCGGCGATCGCTGATGCTGGCATTGCCGAGTTGGAGGATGTGCACTGCGTCGAAATCAAATGCCCGGCCATGACCCCGACCCGGCTGGAAGCAGCAGCCCATCGGGGAGCCACCGTGGTCAGCACCAATATGGGTCAGGCCAGCTCAATGGCTAAGGGGGCCTGCGCCCTGGGTATTGCCCTGGCCCTGGGGGAAGTGCCGGAGGAAAAGCTGACGGAGGGGGTAGTTAACCGCGATCGCACCCTCTACACCAACCGGGGCTCAGTCTCCGCCGGGGGTGAACAGTCTGCCTGCCGTATTTTAGTGATGGGTAACTCGCCCCGTTCACTCAGCCCCTATCGCGTGGGCCACGGCGTCATGACCGACCAGCTCGATACCCAGGGGATTTACGCGGCGCTGGAGTCTGCCGGGCTCAACCCCAGTCACCCCCTCACCGCCGAGCAGCAGCAGCGCATTGGGCAAATGTTCGTCAATTGCGGGGCCGATGCCGTTACCGCCGTGCGGGGCCGCCGCCACACTATCCACAGTGACTTTCTTTCCGGCTATGCCGGCATTATGGCTAAAGCCGTTGCTAACGCCGTTGTGGCCGCCGTGGTCGGTGACCCGATGATTTTGGCCTCCGCCGGGAATGAGCATCAGGGGGCAGCGGGGAGTAATTTGGTGGCGGCGATCGTTACGGCTGAATAGGATGGCTGGCTATCGCCTATTGGTCTGCCAGTTCAAAATTCAAAATTCAAAATTCAAGACTCCTTTCTATGTCTATGTATTTGCAAACTAGCCAAACTCTGACCCACGCCGCTGCTCTGGTTGTGTTGCAGGGGGCGATCGCCCAGGCTACTGCCATGCAGGTGCCCCAGTGCATTGCCATTGTTGACAGTGGCGGCAACTTGCTGGCCTATCTCCGCATGGATGGGGCTAAGCTGCTCAGCCAGCTGTCTGCTACCCAAAAAGCAATGACGGCGATCTCGAGCCGGGTGCCGACTGGGGGGGTGCCCGCTGATGTGGAAACCAAACTGGCCCTGGCCACGGGCGGTCAGCTGACCAACCTGAAGGGGGGCCTGCCCATTGTGATTGACGGGCAGGTCGTCGGGGCGATCGGGGTGGGCTCTGGCACTGGCGATCAGGATGTGGAAGTGGCTGAAGCAGGCATTGCAGCCCTTAAGGCCGCCGTTGGTGCCGAAAAACCGTAACATTCCGTTGCATAGACAAAAAGTTTACGAATGTATAGAAAATTCCCCTGAGTCGGAGGAGCTGCGATCGCACCTTCAACCTCAGGGCCAGTCGATCGCAGCTCCAGATTGCCGACTGAGCCTCGATCAGGGGAAATCGCTAAGAGTTTGCCCTGACCAGGTGCCTGAGTCAGCCGTTTGCTGACCCCGGAAAAAGACGGAATGCCCTAGAAGATTTAAGCTTATCTGTTTTGCTATTGTTCTCATTTAAATTAATAGAAAGCCTAGATTTATTATTTAGACGTTAAAAAGCTTTGAGGAGAGTTTATTTGTATTCAGAGCTATTTTAATTTTTAATTAGCTATATATCTCCCTTTTAGGGTGCTATCCATTCTTTCTTCCCCTTCCCAAGCCCCAGGTGGTATGGCCATAATCCAAACAGCCGAAACACCCTGGGCACGTGGGCAACTGCGTAGACCCTGTTTGTTTAACAGTCGAGCCATGTCCAGCGGGTAGGAGTTCTACTCACAAAAACCTCCCCTGGACTGGGTTTGGCTTTATCCGCCCTAGATGAGCATTCTCCCCTATGGTTCACCAGACATTAAAGCTATCTGTGTACGGTAAAGGGGGCATTGGTAAGTCCACCACCAGCTGCAACATCTCGGTGGCCCTGGCCAAACGGGGCCGTAAGGTATTGCAAATTGGCTGCGACCCCAAGCACGACAGCACCTTTACCCTGACCGGTTTTCTGATTCCCACCATCATCGATACCCTGCAAGAAAAGAACTTCCACTACGAAGACGTGTGGGCCGATGATGTGATCTACAGAGGCTACGGCGGAGTCAGCTGCGTAGAGGCCGGTGGACCCCCGGCGGGGGCTGGCTGCGGCGGCTACGTGGTAGGTGAAACCGTAAAGCTTTTGAAAGAGCTCAATGCCTTCGATGAGTACGACGTAATTCTCTTCGATGTGCTGGGAGATGTCGTCTGCGGCGGCTTTGCGGCCCCGCTCAACTATTCTGACTACTGCGTGATTGTTACCGACAACGGCTTTGACGCGCTGTTTGCCGCCAACCGCATTGCCGCCTCCGTACGCGAAAAGTCTCGTACCCACCCCCTGCGCCTGGCCGGCCTGATTGGCAACCGCACCTCCAAGCGCGACTTGATCGACAAGTACATCGAGCACGTGCCCATGCCGGTGCTGGAGATTTTGCCCCTGATCGAAGACATTCGCATCTCGCGGGTGAAGGGCAAGACGGTATTTGAAATGGCCGAAACCGACCCCGCGCTCGATTCGGTGTGCCAGTACTACCTGAATATTGCCGACCAGATTTTGGCTCGTCCCGAGGGCGTCGTGCCCGAAGATGCCGCCGATCGCGAGCTGTTTAGCTTGCTGTCTGACTTCTACCTCAACCCGCCTGCGGATGCGCCGAAGCAAGAGAAGGAGGAGATGGATCTGATGATGGTTTAACCCACCCCTACCCCTCCCAGGAGGGGATTGGCCGAACCTTCCCCTCCTGGGAGGGGTGCCCACAGGGCGGGGTGGGTTTCAGAGTCTGAGCGTCCCACCCCTAACCCTCCCAGGAAGGGAGGTTCAGTTAGTTCTTGGGCAAAAAGCCAGTTCAAAAAGATTTGAGGGAGGTGATGTTTGACGAAAGCGCACGACGCTAGGAATGGCATTGTGCAATCCCAAAGACAATTCAATTCTATTGCTGCAAAAATCCCCCTCGATTGAGTTCTAATCTTGAAGCCCTGCATTATCATCGGTACGCAGCTGTGCACACCTAGCTGCTACCTATAGGCGATTTAGCAAAGAGTCAGGATTATGGCCTTTTTCGAGAACTTTACCCAGGTTATTCGCCAAAAATGGTTAGACTACGTGCAATCTAACCGGGCCTGGCTGACGCTGCAAATGCAGCAGACCTCGGTGCGTACCCCCGATGGCGGTCGCCGCCCTTCTTCCTTTTTGGTGTTGGGGGTGGTGAACGCCTTAGAACCCAAGCTGTCGAATCTGATGGTGCCCTTCTACCAGCTCAACTCCGATGAAGATGCGCTAGTAGAGGTGTTGGGGCTCAACTTTGACCCCGAGATGGTGCTCGATAATACTGATCACCCGCCCACCATCGATGCCAATGAGGAGCACCCGCTGTTAGGCGATGGCCCCGAAATGTAGGACGGTTTTCTGGTTTAATCAATCTCTGGACATGAGGTTGGCGAACCCCGCCCGAGGCATCTGTGAACAGCAAACAACTGCGGCGATCGCTCAAAATCAAGTGGTTGACCTACTACCGAGACAACCGCGAGTGGATCGACAAATTGGGTATTTGGGTAACTAGCGAAGGGCACAGGCGACCCTCGTCGGGCTTTATCTTAGGGGCCTTAGCCACCCTAGAGCCTGACCTGACTAACCTGCTCCCCCTGGTGGTGGATTTAAGCAGCAACCCCGATCGCATTATTTCTGCCCTGGGTTTAGATATCAGCCCGGTGAAGGAGCTAGCGGCGCTAGAGGCAACCCACAAAATGTTGCCTGGTAGTGCCCAAACAGAGGTTGCTCTGGCCGCACCAGAACCGCTAACCCTCGACGCTCCAACACCGCCACCCCCCGCCTACGACGACGAAGCCTGCTCCGGTGCAGGCGGTAGGGAGATTGATCGACCCAGGCCATAAGTCCTTCACTAGGGAGATACCCCGACCATGACCCTGGCCCCAGCTCAGCCCCAACCCTCTGCCCTCGAATTTGACTGCGATACCGGCAATTACCACACCTTTTGCCCGATCAGCTGTGTGGCGTGGCTGTACCAAAAGATTGAAGACAGCTTTTTCCTCGTCATTGGCACCAAGACCTGCGGCTACTTTTTGCAAAATGCCATGGGGGTGATGATCTTTGCCGAACCTCGCTACGCCATGGCCGAGCTAGAAGAGGGCGATATCTCGGCTCAGCTCAACGACTATGAGGAGCTCAAGCGGCTGTGTGAGGGGATTAAGCGCGATCGCAACCCCTCGGTAATCGTCTGGATTGGCACCTGCACCACCGAGATTATCAAAATGGATCTCGAAGGGCTGGCTCCCCGCCTGGAAGCTGAAATCGGCATTCCCATCGTGGTGGCCCGCGCCAACGGCCTCGACTACGCCTTTACCCAGGGCGAAGACACCGTGCTCGCCGCCATGGCCCAGCGCTGCCCCACCGAGGCAGAAGCCGCCGCCAAGCAGCCCGCCACCGCTAAAGTTGAGCCCAAAGAAGGCCAAGGCGGCATTCAAAAGCTGCTGGGCCTGGGCCGCAAAAAAGAAGACGAGGCCGCCGCTACCGCCGCTGAAGACACCCCCTACCACGACCACCCGCCCCTGGTGCTGTTTGGCTCGGTGCCCGACCCCATCGTCACCCAAATGACCCTGGAGCTGAAAAAGCAGGGCATCAAGGTCGATGGCTTGCTGCCCACCAAGCTCTACACTGAGCTGCCCACCGTCGACGAAGGCTACTACGTCGCGGGCATCAACCCCTTCCTCTCGCGCACGGCTACCACGCTGATGCGCCGTCGCAAGTGTAAGCTAATTGGCGCCCCCTTCCCCATCGGCCCCGACGGCACCCGCGCCTGGATTGAGAAAATCTGCTCGGTGTTTAACATTGAGCCCCAGGGCATGGATGAGCGCGAAGCCAAAATCTGGGAGTCGGTGGAAGACTACCTCGAGATCATTCGCGGCAAGTCGGTCTACTTTATGGGCGACAACCTGCTGGAGATCTCCCTGGCCCGCTTCCTC
This sequence comes from Nodosilinea sp. LEGE 07088, assembly GCF_015207395.1. Classification (GTDB taxonomy): domain Bacteria; phylum Cyanobacteriota; class Cyanobacteriia; order Phormidesmidales; family Phormidesmidaceae; genus Nodosilinea. The sequence goes on along the minus strand of NZ_JADEWX010000077.1, from coordinate 9,994 downwards.
ACCCGCTGCGGCATGACCGTGCAGGAAATCGGCATTCCCTATATGGATAAGCGCTACCAGGCGGCGGAACTGGCCCTGCTAGAGAAAACCTGCAACGAGATGGGCCAACCCCTGCCCAAAATCACCGAAAAGCCCGATAACTACAATCAGATTCAGCGCATTCAAGAACTGCACCCGGATCTGGTGATTACGGGCATGGCCCACGCCAACCCGCTGGAGGCGCGGGGCATTAGCACCAAGTGGTCGGTGGAGTTTACCTTTGCCCAAATCCACGGATTTGGCAACACCCGCGACATTCTAGAGCTGGTGACGCGACCCCTGCGCCGCAACAACAACCTCAAAGACCTCGGTTGGGAAAAGCTAGTCAAAGAAGAAGCAAAGGTGTAAGTCAGGCTAGAAGCCGGGTTTCCCAAAGGAATCCGGCTTCTTTGCTTTGTAAGGAGATCAGAGCTTAGACTTGCAAATGGACTTGCTACGATAGCAGGTAGTCGCGATCGCCTCTCCCACCATGATCGATGCCCAAAGCCTGATACCGACTGAGTATCCCCACATCGTCCTCAGTCATGGGGATGTTGCGTGGATCGAGGGGACGACGCTGAAGGTGGTTGAGCTGGTGATGGCTCAACGGGCTTATGGTTGGACCCCGGAAGAAATCCACATCAACCATCGCCATCTGAACATGGGGCAAATTTATGCGGCTCTGGCCTACTATTGGGATCACCGTGAAGCCCTAGATGCTGATATTCAGCGACGGGAAGACCATGTTGCCCAGCTAGAGGAGCAGGCTGAAGAGTCCCCCTTTGTCGCTCGGCTCAAGGCCCAAGGGTTGTTGCCATGAGCCTGGCCCTCTATATGGATGAAAACGTTCATGGGGCGATCACTAACTGGCTACGCCAGCGGCAAGTCGAAATAGCATCCCCTATATAGATAAACGCTACGAGGCGGCAGAGCTGGCCCTGCTAGAGAAAACCTGCAACGAAATGGGTACCCCGCTGCCCAAAATCACCGAAAAGCCCGACAACTACAATCAGATCGTCCGCATCTAAGAGCTGCATCCTGACCTGGTGATTACGGGCATGGCCCACGCCAACCCGCTAGAGGCGCGCGGCATTAGCACCAAATGGTCGGTGGAGTTTACCTTCGCTCAAATCCACGGCGTTGGCAACACCCGCGACATTCTAGAGCTGGTGACGCGACCCCTGCGCCGCAACAACAACCTCAAAGACCTCGGCTGGAAGAAGCTGGTCAAGGAAAAAGCTAAGGTTTAGGTGAGTTCTTGTGGAAGCCAGGCCCCAGGGTTTTCTAAAAGCCTTAGGGCCTTTGTTACCGGGAGAATTTGCGCTAGTCAAAGTGCTCAACCTATTTTTTTCACAAACGACTGGCTACTTCTTTATTGCTCGATTACTCTTAAGAGAGGAATTCGCCACCCTCAAATCTCTAGCCTAATGTTTGAACGCTTCACAGAAAAAGCTATTAAGGTCATCATGCTGGCACAGGAGGAAGCTCGTCGGCTTGGTCACAACTTCGTCGGCACCGAGCAAATTCTTCTGGGGTTAATTGGGGAAGGCACCGGTGTAGCTGCCAAGGTCTTGAGGTCAATGGGCGTCAATCTCAAAGATGCGCGCATTGAAGTTGAAAAGATTATTGGACGTGGCTCCGGTGATGTCGCCGTTGAGATTCCCTTTACCCCCCGATCCAAGCGTGTGCTTGAACTATCTCTGGAAGAGGCCCGCCAGCTTGGTCACAACTACATTGGCACCGAGCACCTGCTCTTGGGGTTGATCTGCGAAGGCGAGGGGGTCGCGGCCCGTGTTCTCGAAAATCTGGGTGTTGACTTGCTTCAGGCTAGGAGGAACGTGCTTTTACTCCTGAGTCCAGAAGCTATAGAGAGAAACAAAAAGTTGGAAAGATTTCAAAAACGTAATCAGATTTTTCAATTGCTGTCTAGCTTACCTCCTCCACAGTTCAATCAAGTTGTATTTGGACTCGAAGTTCCCCCTGGAAATGTTCCTCCATCTTCTTCTCCCCAAGCTGATCGAGTAGTTGCATTAGTAGAGTGGGCAGCTAGCCCTATTGGATGTGGGTTGGAACATTTGGAAGAAATTCTTCAATTCGTAATAAACTCATAGAGAATCTAGGTTTTCCAGACACTAACAACTTTATCCTTGCTACCACTAATCAAAAATTCTCCATTCGGACTGAAGCAAATAGACATTATAGCTTTATTGCTATGCTTTGGTGACTCATAGATGCGCTGCTTACTTTTCAAGTCCCAAATACTTACTCTGCCATCGTCACCACCGCTTGCAATCTTTCTGCCGTCAGGAGAAAAAGCTAAGGCATTAACTCCTCCAACCCAATCAGAATATTGTCCAGTCTCTCCCAAAAAACCTTTACTCGTAAGCTCTTTGCTATAACTTAAAACTGCTATTTTCCCATCATCCCCACCACTAACAATAATTTTTTTGTTTGGACTGAAAGCAATACAGTTCACAGGTTTGTTTGGATGGGCAGGCAAGCTACCCAACCTCTTCATACTTCTCCAATTCCAAAGTCTTACAAAACCTTGACCATCCCCGCTAGCAAAGACGTCACTGCTTAATGGGCTTGGTTCAATGCAATTAATAGTACTCGTATGCCAAGGCAGTTTTTCACCTATTGTTCCTCCGCCTTTTGAATCAATAAATTTGATTGGAACCAATGAAGATAGCAAATTGCTATTTTCACTGCATGCAACAGTTACACCATCAAAAGAAAAAGCGATAGCGTTTATTCTGTTAAGTGGACCAAAACCATTATCGCCAATATCTTTTTCTTCCCCCTTAATCTTGCCATCTAAGTTCAATACCTTAATTGCATTGAAATCAGCACCAACAATGTTAGCAGTGCATATTGAAGTTGAACCAGACTTAGTGTTGAGAGAAACTCGATGAATATAGCGCTGGGTTCCTCCTTTAATCAGTTCAACTTTTTCCTTGGTTGTTACATCCAACAATGTCACTTCATTGCGGTACTGATGAACTAAAATACGTGAATCATCAATGAATCTAGAAAAATAAATTTCCCCACTGAAATTAAATTTCTCAACTAAACTTAACTGTTCTCCTTCGGAATCAGTAGGTAATGTTGAGCGTCCAGAGGCTGAAGAAGAAGAAGCAATATATCTTGTGACTGATCGGTATTCTAAAAAATGTCCGGTAGCTTCTATTGCAAGCGCCTCTGATGAGATGGCAGGCTGAGGTACTATCCATTCCCAAAAATCTTGATAGTCTTTTGCTAATTGACAATGCACTAGATCTAAAAAGTTCAAAGTTAATCCGGGAGCTTTGTGTATTCCTTTTAAGACAACACCTTCTATGAGACAAATTTCTCTTCCAAAAGAATCTTTAAGCGTTCCTTCTGAGCCAGGTACTAAATCTGTTGCTTTTGCTTCGACAACACGATAGATAATTGTTAGATCACCACTTTTTGAGCCGTAGATCTCCCGAGAATAAGCATGAATTTCACCATTTATATCCCCTTCTGCTGTTTTAGCTAAAAGGCTAGTTTCGTTAGCCTTACACATAAAGTCAGGAGCTACTACTGTTCTATAGTCTAGATATTGATTCCGACTAACTAAAAACCGCCAAGCTTGTGTCTGGCTCATAGCACCCTCAATTCAGAAACTGGGAACAGATAGGAAAGCTGATTCTGAATAGTCTTAAAGCAGTTGACAGAGTGGGCAAGCGCTGTCTCTTCATTTTCTACTTGCTTCAAAGATTCTGCTTGTTCTCTCCTAAGTTCCTCAGTTCTTCTCGCCGCAAACGCAATTTTTTCTTGAGCAGGAGTTTCAGCCCATTCAATAAGATTCTTGAGTACATCGTCTGCAAACTGATACTTGGGAGGTAACAACTCTTGAACCATTCTCAATCCTCCAGCAAAGAGCTGCCCAAGGAATTCAGAAATTCCAAGATTTGGTTTCACCTCAATAGGTGTCTCTTGTTCAGCTTTACGCTTTTTGATTAGCTCTTCGATCATGAGCTGAATCATGTCGGGCAAAATACAAGCAAGAGGAACTTCTACCTGAAATGGCTTCGGCAGCTCTCCAGTCTTCTGCATGCTCCCATCTGGCTGACTAATTGCAAAACCCTTGCCAACTGCGCTGACTGGAATTAGGCGAACAGGAGCACCAGCTTGATTTCTGAGTCTGACTAAATTTTTGAACTCATCAATTTCAATTAATCTATCTCTTATTTGCTCCAGCGAGTAATTTTGCTCAACAATATCCCACTTGCTGATCACAAAATGAATAGGCTTATTTGATCCCTGCATAATGTCTATCATATTTCGCAATTCATTGACTGCCCAAACGGTGCCAAGCTTTTCCTTATTCAGCAAAGCGCACAGCTTTTGGCCATCAAGTAGCCCTAGCAAAGCATCTGCGGTATTAAACTTTTCATTGAATTCTGAGCTTTCATCTTCCTCATCAGTTTCCGCTGTTATTCTGCCACCTGCATAGTCAAGATAGGTGAAAGAACATGCATCATAAATTGATAGGTCATTAGGGTTCTGCACACGGCAGGTAAAAGTCCACTCAGACACTTCGCTATACCGAGTTCCAGGTGGCCACTTCTCATCTACCGCAATCTGAGTATAAATATTATTAAGTCTTTTGCGTTTTTCAGCAGAGTCAATTTTCAGGAAGAAGCCCGCTTCGCTCTGTGTGGATAACTTCTTATACAAACTAGCCAAGAAAACTGTTTTCCCTGAACCACTAGGACCAAGCATGATGATTGAGTAGTTATTCATTAAACTATTCCTATATTTTTATTTTACAGATAATTCGAAACTGCTAGTTTTGAATACATAAACCGAAGACAATATTGAGACTCTTCATGGCTGGTATTCTCATCAAAAGAGATTAAGCAAAATTCTAACGCATGGTAGCTTCGGTTTTTAAAGTCCCCTTCGATCTTTATATATATTTAATTTACGTCAGGCGGTAACTTTTGATGTGACTAATAGCTGTAGCAATCTGAATTGATTCATGCAGGTAGGGTGGGCAAGATGCTCGTGTAGGCGGAACGCTAGCCCTACGAGTTTTCACGATTCACGAAGATTGTTATATCCCAGTTGTTCATAGTTTCTTCTTGCAAACTAAGCAGGGTAATCGCATCTAGTTTGGTATAAATCGTACTTGACAAAAAGCCAGGGATAAAGGGCTAAGCATTAGTTGCCATTGAGACAGCGGGATAGCCGTGAAGCGGGGTAAATGGGAAAGCGTACTCCTCATCAACGTGGAGAGACGCCATGGCCCAAGGCTTTGGTCAACGGATGCTAAGCCCTCAGCAGGCCCGAGAGGCTAAGATTTTAAGACGGAGCGTCCTCCAGCATTTCCAGCACCTCCGGGATCCGCGTGTGGAACGAACCCAACACCATAGTCTGGTGACGATTGTGACGATAGCCATCTTAGCGGTACTGGCTGGGGCGGATGGATTTGTCGCCATCGAGCGCTATGGTCGGGCGAAGCAATCCTGGCTCGAGACCTTTTTGGACCTGCCCCACAGGATCCCGTCTCACGATACGTTTGGGCGGGTGATTGGGGCGCTAGACCCCGAGGCGTTGGAGACTGGCTTCTTAGCCTGGGTGAGCAGTATCACGGCAAGGCTGGACCTGGAGTTAATTCATATAGATGGAAAAACGGCCCGAGGCTCCTACGACCGGGAGGGGAACCTGAAAGCTCTGCACAGCGTGAGCGCTTGGAGTAGTGAGCATGGCCTAGTGCTCGCTCAACAGCGGGTCGACGCAAAGTCCAATGAGATCACCGCCGTTCCGTTGCTGCTCAAGCTTCTAACCCTGAAAGGCGCGGTGGTGACCTTAGATGCCATGGGCACTCAGACCGCGATTGCGACTCAGATCAAGCAGTCTGAGGGAGACTATGTGTTGGCTCTCAAAGGGAATCAAGGCACATTGAGCCGAGCGGTCGAAACCTGGTTTGAGCAGGCGGAGGCCAGCGACTGGATTGGCATCGACTATGACTACCATGAGACAGTGGAATCGGCCCATCACCGGATTGAAACCCGGCAGGTTTGGACGGTACCAGTCGGGCAATTACCGCCGTTGCCCCGTCAGGCGAAGTGGAGTGGCTTAACCACGGTCGTCATGGTGCGCAGTACCCGCCAACTCTGGAACAAAACCACCACTGACGTTCGTTTCTACATCAGTAGTTTGCCGTCCAATGCTAGCCGCCATGCTCAGGTGATTCGCTCCCACTGGAGTGTGGAAAATAGCCTCCATTGGGTGCTCGATGTCACCTTCAATGAAGATGCTAGCCGCATTCGCCAAGGCGATGCTGCCCAAAACCTCGGTCTCATCCGTCGGCTCAGCGTGAATTTACTCAAGCGCGAACCCTCGAAGCTCAGTCTAAAGATGAAGCGCTACACCGCCGCGATGGACAATGACTTTATGCTCAAAATCCTCGCAGCCAGTGGGGTGGATGAGGCGTGATGAACCACAAAATGGCCACCCTGGGATAAGCAACAACTGATTTCGTAGGAGACAATTAACCCGAATACCCGACCAAGGCTGGGCCATAGGCCTGAGCCGCCCCCTCTACCCCGCCGATTTTACCCCTTAGTCTATCAATACAAGCACTCGATTAAGATGCGATTACCCTGGCAAACTAAGGCTTGTGTAAGTATCACGATATTCTTGTCCGCACCAACCCAATCTTGCCTGAGTCGATGGCTTAGGTTGTACTGCTGCTGTTAACAAGAGTCGCCACCAAATTGATCACCTCCTGCTGAGCTTGGGGAGGCAAACTTTGATCTCATTCACAATAGGTTGCATAGCGAGGCCAGTCCTTGTACTGATATCAATTGTAAGTCAGGCCGTTCTTGAGTCAGAGTTGCCACCGCATGCAGCGGATCAGGCGCTAATCCTCAACAATAGTTCCTAGGTAAAGCCGCACAAACTCCTTAGCTGCCAAGGGATTCAGGCTTTTGAGCGCTTGGGTAATCTGGGCGATGTTTTCAGCGCTGGGGTCAAGCCCGTGATACCAGCGCCCCACATTGGCGCGACTAATGCCCATCGTCACCGCCAGCTTATTCTGGCTAATGCTGTAGGTGTCTAAAACCTGCTTCAGTGCGTCGCTTGCCCTTCCCATGCCCTAATCCTGACAGAGCCACACCCGAAGGTAAATGTCACACTTGTGGATACATCGCATCCATGCTAATGTCTCACTTGTGACTACATTGGCTTTGCGTCCCTATGTCAGAAGAATTCATCCTCAACAGCGAAATCTACAGCGCTCCTTCCGGCACCCCTGCCCCCACCCAGCCCGTCCGAGAACCTATCCTCATTACCATCATCGGCTCCGCTACTGGCATCGACCTAGTCGTCAAAATTCTCCATCGCCTCGGCTTTGCCGAAGCCCGCGCCTGGAGCAAGCTCCAAAACGACCCCAACACCGGCAGACCTATGCGCGTACTCACCAAATGGCTGCGGTATTAGGTGGCTATTCGCCCACCTTCCGTAGCGCTCGGCCATAGCAGCAATTCCCTCACACCAGCTTGCTACAATGCAAAGCATCAACCTTCGGCATAGACAGCCCAGCGCCCATGACAGATCCAGAACTGCGTCAACTGGTTGAGAGCAATGCCCGCACAGCCCAAGCCATTCTAGAAGCCATGGCCGCAGCTCGGTTAGAGCGCGAAGAAGCCCGTGACGAGTTCTATGCAGGCATGCAGCGGGTGGATGACGCAATACAGCGTTTGACTACATTGCAAGAAGGCGTGATTAACCTGCTAGCCTCTCTGGATGAAGATCGCCCCACAGTTCTAAGAAAACTCAACAGCATTGAGAATAAGGTTGATCGGCTGCTAGGGGCTTAATCATGGCAATCCAGGCAGACGAGCGGGTGAAGGCTATTCACTTTATGGAAGACACCATCAGCGTCGACTTAATGGACGGTCGCTCGATTGCAGTGCCACTGGTTTGGTATCGACGACTGCTGAAGGCAACGCCAGAACAGCTTGCCCAGTGGGAAGTCTGCGGCGGCGGCTACGGCATCCACTGGGAAGCTCTGGACGAAGACCTGAGCACCGAGGGAATGCTGCGCGGCGCACCTGCCCCAGAGGCAAGAACAAGGTGACGGGATGTTTGAAGAACTGGATATCGTTACGCTTGCCCACGAAATCGCTGAACACGGTCTACCGAAGGGTAGTCGAGGTGCGATCGTTCACTGTTATATGGATAAGCAGGCGTTCGAGGTGGAGTTTGTGGCTGAGTCGGGGGAAACTCTGGCGCTACTGACGTTAGAGGAAGCTGATATTCAGTTGGTATAACATACAGAAATTAATGTCTTTGATCATGGCGCATCAATCAGATACTAACCAGCCTAAAGGATTTGGGAAAAAGGATGATTTGGCCCTTCAGAGCTTTACTAAAAGCCTCAGGAGCAAAGCCAGAAGAGAAGGACAAGGATATCCTATTGCCACTGTTGCCTACTATGGGCCAAATGAAGAGTTGGCAACTAAGGTAGCAGTTGGAATTGTCGAGAAGAATCAAGAGGTCGCTGACTTAAAGCGCTGGATTACAGAAAGCTCGGAAATTCGCATTGATGAAGCGGTCAATCGGGAAGTCTTGGCGTTTATCAAGCGCAAGCGTGCCAAACAGGTCATTATGACTGATGGAATTATGGGCTGCCCCCATGAGGAAGGGATCGACTATCCAGAGGGAGAAGTTTGCCCACAATGCCCCTATTGGGCAGAACACGAGCGAACTATTCAGCCTGTGTGATAACTTCTCAGGACACGATCAGGCGATCGCGATTGCCCGCAAAGCTTAGACAAGCCAGAATATCGGTCTGGGTGAGATAGGGAAAGTCTTCCAGAATTTCCTCGTAGGTCATGCCAGAAGCCAAATATTCCAGCACATCGTAAACCGTGATACGCATCCCCCTAATACAGGGCTTGCCGCCACGCTTGCCAGGTTCAATGGTGATGATGTCTTGGTATTGCATAGGGAATGGGTAGTAGCTAGGGTAGAAAACCTGCGTTTGACCTTTGTTAAGCTTTAATCAATTCAACGACAGGACTATTCCCTGGCATTAGCTCATAGTTCAACCGCTCAAACCCAATTACCGTGCCCGCCTGGTTTTTAATCAGCAGCACCTCTTCACCCGTTTCCTCAGCAATAAATTCCTCAGCGGGGTCGCTAAACCAGACCGTCAGTGTTTTACCGACCTCGTCGTAGTAAATCTTTAAGGTGTCCATACAACCGTTCCTTCCTTAATTTTGCTGGTGCGGTACGTTGTGATGATGAAGCCGTCGCCGTTGAGGTACTTGACCACCGCGCAGATCAAATAAGGCGGCTCAACCCCATAATGCAGGTAGACCGACGGGTCACTTCTACTTTGCCGAATTTCGATTGGTGTTTGCAACGCCTGCCTAACCAGATCCTCCTTACCCCGCATAATTGGATGCTTTAGGGTGACAATCACATCCCAATAGGCAGCCGTAACGCGAACATGCCTATCCAAAGGCGTTGTGACCTCAAAATAGGCGTCCTCTGCCATAGCATCCCCATCAACCGTTTAGCTAATCCTCAATGATAGTTCCTAGGTAGAGCCGCACAAACTCTTTAGCCGCCAAGGGGTTCAGCGTTTTCAGCGCCTGAGTAATCTGGGCTATATTTTCAGCGCTGGGGTCAAGCCCGTGGTACCAGCGCCCCACATTGGCGCGACTAATACCCATCGTCACCGCCAGCTTATTCTGGCTAATGCTGTAGGTGTCTAAAACCTACTTCAGTGCGTCGCTTGCCCTTCCCATGCCCTAATCCTGGCAGAGCCGCACCCGAAGGTAAATGTCACATTTGTGGATACATAACACCCATACTATTGTCACACTTGTGACTACATTGGTTTTGCGTCCCTATGTCAGAAGAATTCATCCCCAACAGCGAAATCTACAGCGCTCCTCCCGGCACCCCTGCCCCCACCTGTCTCTTATACACA
>NZ_JADEWX010000330.1 GCF_015207395.1 Nodosilinea sp. LEGE 07088 | reverse complement strand
GGGATGGGGGGATGGGGTGAATCAGGAGAACCGTCGGATTTCCTGGAAAGTCCTGCTACCCTACTATCCCTATACCACTCCAAATATGCCTTGGGTGACTCAAAATACCCCTCATAATCTGGGTGCAGTAGACCCATGTTAGGGGCGGTGACGGCTTCAGGGATGTCGCCGACGGTGAGGCCGAGGTACTTTTCGCCGAGGAACCAAACCATGGCGGCGACGTTTTCTGGCCCGCCCGCGTTCCAGTAGCCGTAGATGATCAGCCAGTTGCGGAGATCCTGGACTTTGCCAACCGGGATGTATTTGAGCAGCTTGGGGCCGACTTTGAGGAAGCTGAGGTAGCCAGCGAGCTTGTCTTCTTCGCGGCTGTTGCCAAACTTGTCGAGGATGAACTTAACGGGCTTGGGCATGCCCTTGGGCTTGTCGCCGATTGCGAACTTGCCCAACTGCGTCAGCGCCATCAGTTCCAGAGCAGACTCAAAGACCAGGCGAATGGGAATCTGCTGCACTCGCTCCCGCAGCCAGAGCACCTGATCGTAGTCAAAGATCAAACTGGCGAAGAACACGTCCGCAACATCCAGGGCCTGCGCGATCGCATCGGGTTTCTGAGCGATGTCGCGATCGCTAAACACGTGAATTTCCAACTCAGGACAGCGCTTAGTGGCTTGCTCTGCAGCCTGGCGATATAGCCCTGCGTTAAAGGTCTCAAAGCCAGCAATTAAAACAATTCTGGGCATCTTGGGAGTCTCTTGAACTCACATACCTCTGATCTTATACGGTCTACATTTTGCGCAGACTATTTAATACAGTTAGTAAATTAGCCCCTCGGGTACAGGCAAGACCCTTCATGAGACTTGCCAATCGCCGCAGTGCACGCCGTACAGTCGCTGGGCTAACAGCGGTTGACGATGCATTGTCAGCTGACAGCACAGCATTTTGTACTGGCGTGGGGCATTGAGGAAACATCAGAGCGGGCAGACTGCAAACTTTCTTTGGAGTGAGTCGCTACGATTCATCGCGATATGGTGTAGATTAATTGGGAACGATTATCATTCTTGAGTCTGTCGCGCTCTTGTTTGTGTTGGCTAAAGGACGATCGGCCATGTCTAAACAAAATTTTCAAACCACGTTTCAGCGAACCCTCTGGGTAGCAGCGGGGGCGATCGCCCTCGGCCTGGGTAGTTGCGCCACGTCTTCGCCTACAAGCGAGGCGGAGTCTCCCGAATCCGAAGTTGCTGCTGCCCCAGAAGATGCGTTACAGGTAGTGACCACGTTTTTGCCCATCACGCAATTCACAACCGCTGTAGCGGGCGATCGCGCTGAGGTGGTGCAACTGCTGCCCACCAATGTCGGTCCCCACGAGTATCAGGCCAAACCGGGTGATGCCCAGGCGATCGCCAATGCCGATTTGCTGGTCAAAAATGGCCTGGAAATGGAATTTTTCCTGGACGACATGATCGAAAACGCTGAAAATGCTGACCTGGTGGTCATCGACTCCAGCGAAGGCATTGCAACTCTGGCCAGTGCGGGTGACCACGATCACGACCATGCCAAGGAAGACGGCCATGACCACGCCGAGGCTGAAGCCCACGACCATGATCATGACCATGCTGAAGGGGAAGCCCATGATCACGCCGAAGGGGAAGCCCATGCCGAAGGCGAGGAGCATGATCACGCTGGCCACGATCATGCCCACGGTGAATTCGATCCTCACGTTTGGTTAGACCCCAAGCGGGCGATCGAGCAGGTAGAAAACATTCGGGATGGGCTGATTGCGGCTGACCCAGATGGTGAAGCAGAGTACACGGCCAACGCTGAAGCCTTCATTGCCGAGTTAGAGGCTCTGGATACTGAAATCACTGAAAAACTGGATCCCTTTGAAGGCGGAACCTTTGTGGTGTTCCACGACTTCGCCGCTTATTTTGCCGACAGCTATGGACTGGAGTCCGAAACGCTGGTGGGCATTCCTGAAGAGAATCCCTCTCCTGAAGACGTGAAGCAAGTGATGGAAACGGTGCAGGCCGAAGGGCTGAAGACAATCCTGACGGAACCGCAGGCCGGGCAGGAATCTTTTGATGCGATCGCGAATGACCTCGACATTGGGGTCAGCGTATTTGACCCCCTCGAAACCGGCCCTGCCGACGCGATTCAGCCCGACTACTACCTCACCATCATGCGCCAGAACGCTGACAATCTCGCGACCAGCTTCGAGGCGTCCAATCAGGCATGGCTGCCGCTCTGGGTGCCCCAACCTGTGGCAGTTGTGCCCCAGCGGGTGGGTCTGCGGTTTTAATACCAGTTCAGTGCTGAGTAAGGAGTCACTAGTTGAGCGATCCGGTTTTAGTCATTGACGGGTTAACGGTTTACCGTGAAACTCACCTGGCCGTGGAGAATGTGTCTTTTGAGGTGCAACCCGGAACAGACACCGCCATCATCGGCCCTAACGGAGCCGGAAAAAGTACGCTGATTCAAGCAGTGCTGGGCATTTTGCCGCGCCAGTCGGGGGACATATTTGTGCTGGGGCAGCCTCTGTCTGCCAGAGGCTACTTACCGCCCAAGGTTCGCCAGGGCATTGCTTACTTGCCGCAAAACTTTTTGTTCGATCGCCGCATTCCCATCACCGCGTCTGAGCTGGTCGGGCTGGGCTGGGA
>NZ_JADEWX010000076.1 GCF_015207395.1 Nodosilinea sp. LEGE 07088 | reverse complement strand
CTCCCCCACTCCTCAACAGCCTCCCCCTTTCATCCTTCATCCTTCTGCCTTCATCCTTTAAAACATGCTCGCCCTCATCGTCTACGACATTCCCGACAATCGCCGTCGCTACCGGCTCTCGAAACTGCTAGAGGGCCACGGACGGCGGGTGCAGGAGAGTGTGTTTGAGTGTTTTTTGACCCAGGCTGAGATGGAGCGGCTGTATCAGCAAATTGCCGGGCGAATGAACCATGCGGAAGATAATGTCAGAATCTACTGGATTCCGCCAAAGGCGATGGCGAAGACGAAGACGATTGGCAGCGCTAAGCCAGAACCGCCGCCGTCGTCATATATTTATTAATCAAGGCTCGACAGAAGCTGGGCTTGTGAGTAAGGTGGGATGATGAATCCACACAGGTGGTGTGTACCTCGAAAACCTAATAGTTTCGTTTACTTCCGTGGATGGCCTGGCCTGTAAGGGTTTTAGGCTGTTCGTTAGATGCATTTTCGTGGTTTTTGGGGTAAAGTTCCACCAGGGTTTGCACCTCCGTGGTTTTGCCCCTCTAGAAACGGCTCTGGGTAAGGCTTCTAGAGCAGGGGCTTTCAAACCACTTCCCCGCAAGGGGACGGAAACTAGGTCTTGCCGTCGCTGCTGGGGTTGGTGCTGCCATAGGGGTGGCTTTCAAACCACTTCCCCGCAAGGGGACGGAAACCCAGCAGTGGGCGCTAACGGGCCGCCAGCAGGCCACCCTTTCAAACCACTTCCCCGCAAGGGGACGGAAACAAGCATCGGTTACTCCACCGCTGGCCCCTGCCGCCGCAGCTGAGGTGCTTTCAAACCACTTCCCCGCAAGGGGACGGAAACCTGCATTCGCTGACGGCCCAGGGCATTGCCTACTGGGGCCAGCTCTGCTTTCAAACCACTTCCCCGCAAGGGGACGGAAACTCAGCGTGGGCATCGCTTCAGCCATGCGGGCCATCTTTCAAACCACTTCCCCGCAAGGGGACGGAAACTTTAATAGGGTACCTTTTAGGTCTAGAACTCAGCTTTCAAACCACTTCCCCGCAAGGGGACGGAAACGCCTAGCTTGACCACACTGATCCAAGTCAATGCTCGTTATCTTTCAAACCACTTCCCCGCAAGGGGACGGAAACCAATAATCAATGCGTTGGAGCAACACTATGAACAAGCTTTCAAACCACTTCCCCGCAAGGGGACGGAAACCTTATCTGGAATAGTAGCGGGGTTTACTGTGCTCTTTCAAACCACTTCCCCGCAAGGGGACGGAAACCTGCCAACTCGCTAGGGTGCGCGGCTTCCAGATGCGGCTTTCAAACCACTTCCCCGCAAGGGGACGGAAACAATATGCATTGAGCAGCCCCAGCAAAAGACAGTAGGTCTCCTTTCAAACCACTTCCCCGCAAGGGGACGGAAACTTAACGAAAGTCTGATACTTGAGAGCGGTAAAAGTGGTTCTTTCAAACCACTTCCCCGCAAGGGGACGGAAACGGCATGGATCTAGCGGTGCGCATTCGACTGATTGACGTGGGATCTTTCAAACCACTTCCCCGCAAGGGGACGGAAACGCTTATTTGCCTCATGATCAACCTGGTATCTACAAAAAAGCCTTTCAAACCACTTCCCCGCAAGGGGACGGAAACGTGATGTCCCGCGACGACGAGGCAATGACAGTAACGGTCAAGATTCTTTCAAACCACTTCCCCGCAAGGGGACGGAAACCTGGGTCACTGGCCCATGGGTGCGCTATGAGGACGATAAGCTTTCAAACCACTTCCCCGCAAGGGGACGGAAACGAAAAGGACTGGAGGATTAACCCCATGACCACCCCTAACTTTCAAACCACTTCCCCGCAAGGGGACGGAAACATTCCCCGTCTTGAGCATCCCCATGGTGGCGACCAGCTCATCGACTTTCAAACCACTTCCCCGCAAGGGGACGGAAACCCCTAGAGCCCCTAGGGATCCCTATGGCCCCTAGGGATCCATCTTTCAAACCACTTCCCCGCAAGGGGACGGAAACTACCAATGCCGACGGGTTGCCGCTGACAAATAACGATGTGCAATCCACTTTCAAACCACTTCCCCGCAAGGGGACGGAAACCGGTTTCAGCCCGGCGTGGGCAACCGCTGAACTCGCTACTTTCAAACCACTTCCCCGCAAGGGGACGGAAACAGAAGTTGGTCGATGGCATCGTAGTCGCGAGCCAGAGCATACTCTTTCAAACCACTTCCCCGCAAGGGGACGGAAACCCAAGGGAAGCTGGGTAGAAGTAGGGGACAACTAGCTCAATCTTTCAAACCACTTCCCCGCAAGGGGACGGAAACTTCCTTCCGCCAGGTGGGTACAGGAGGAATCTCGGCTAACTTTCAAACCACTTCCCCGCAAGGGGACGGAAACCATATTGATTAGTAACAATAAGGGAGCCCTTTTGACCATACTTTCAAACCACTTCCCCGCAAGGGGACGGAAACGATATGATTAGGAATAGAGAATGTTACCCAGTGAGCACCACTTTCAAACCACTTCCCCGCAAGGGGACGGAAACAGCAATTCGGGTGTTTTGCTCAGAGTCAAGCAAATTTTTCAACTTTCAAACCACTTCCCCGCAAGGGGACGGAAACTTTTCCAGTCCTAAAAAGATATTGTTATCGTTAAAACTTTCAAACCACTTCCCCGCAAGGGGACGGAAACAGCTATTATCACCCGTTTGGTATGACCATGTTTGATCCTCTTTCAAACCACTTCCCCGCAAGGGGACGGAAACCCAAGTCACGCTTACGATCAAGTAGTTAGGTATGTCTTTCAAACCACTTCCCCGCAAGGGGACGGAAACTCCACGGGCTGATTATCTGCGTTGTTGCCCCCGATCTCTTTCAAACCACTTCCCCGCAAGGGGACGGAAACGCTACGGAAGCGGGCGGGCTTATCAGCGACGCCGATCGCCTCAAACTTTCAAACCACTTCCCCGCAAGGGGACGGAAACTCTTTTTCCCGTTTTGCGAATTCCATCCCACTTCTGACTTTCAAACCACTTCCCCGCAAGGGGACGGAAACATGTACGCTTCAACAATTTCATTGGGCGTATGCTGACTTTCAAACCACTTCCCCGCAAGGGGACGGAAACACAGGTCTAAAAGGCGCTGATCGCGTAAGAACTGAACTCTTTCAAACCACTTCCCCGCAAGGGGACGGAAACATGATAGAACTCATTCAGATAAGCGTTGTAATAATCATCCTTTCAAACCACTTCCCCGCAAGGGGACGGAAACTAACAGATTGTTGAACCAGAAAGCCGAAATCAGCACACTTTCAAACCACTTCCCCGCAAGGGGACGGAAACCTATCTCCTCGCGATGTTGCTGATAGTACTCCTTTTTCCTTTCAAACCACTTCCCCGCAAGGGGACGGAAACAATAGGGTGGGGGCTGGCGGCGCGGCTTGCCACTGATGCACTTTCAAACCACTTCCCCGCAAGGGGACGGAAACAGGGCCCCAGCCACCGCTACCACTCGTGCCCGCAACCTAGCTTTCAAACCACTTCCCCGCAAGGGGACGGAAACTACCATAGATTTCCAGTCTATGCCACTACTAAAAGATGTACTTTCAAACCACTTCCCCGCAAGGGGACGGAAACATCGTTTGTCTTCCAGTCGTTGGTAGGGGCGTTTGGGGTTCTTTCAAACCACTTCCCCGCAAGGGGACGGAAACCCCCCGAGGCCATTCGGCAAGCGGCGGCAGCTCTCTACTCTTTCAAACCACTTCCCCGCAAGGGGACGGAAACATCATTTTAATACCTCCACTTTCATACCTCTCATAGCTTTCAAACCACTTCCCCGCAAGGGGACGGAAACAGCGAACAGTGCAGCATTGGCCGCTGGAACCTCAAACTTTCAAACCACTTCCCCGCAAGGGGACGGAAACGGGCATTATGGATCGTGCGTTCAATGGCTTCAAAACTTTCAAACCACTTCCCCGCAAGGGGACGGAAACGAATTTACCGGGTAACCAAATGATTTGTACTCCAAACTTTCAAACCACTTCCCCGCAAGGGGACGGAAACTTGCCTCGCCGCTAAAATCAATTCCCCCTAGGTTGACTTTCAAACCACTTCCCCGCAAGGGGACGGAAACTACAAAAGTTATGGCAGTAAAGAAAGCTTGGGTAGTTGTCTTTCAAACCACTTCCCCGCAAGGGGACGGAAACAATCTCTAAGAATTTCTCCACTCACACGCATCTCAAGACTCTTTCAAACCACTTCCCCGCAAGGGGACGGAAACATTCGTCCTGGTTCCAGGCGAAGTAGAGGCTGTCTTTCTTTCAAACCACTTCCCCGCAAGGGGACGGAAACAATAGCGCCCCATAACGAATCAGGGATAGCCTCGGCTTTCAAACCACTTCCCCGCAAGGGGACGGAAACCTGGTCAGCGTGAGCGCGGATGTGCTGGGCGATCGCCCTTAGCTTTCAAACCACTTCCCCGCAAGGGGACGGAAACGGCCCGACTCTTGCTCTTCTGATATAGCTTGAGCGGTTTGACGCTTTCAAACCACTTCCCCGCAAGGGGACGGAAACTTTACCCAGGCCACGGCCCAAGCGCTGCAAACTGTAGACTTTCAAACCACTTCCCCGCAAGGGGACGGAAACCGCTCTACCGGGGCGCATCCCGTATCGGTATATATCTAACTTTCAAACCACTTCCCCGCAAGGGGACGGAAACAGCACATTGCGATCGCGGGGATGCTGATTGGCGTTGGGGCTTTCAAACCACTTCCCCGCAAGGGGACGGAAACCTTGAAACTTTGAAGCTCAAAACCTCTCTTGTCTCAAGTCTTTCAAACCACTTCCCCGCAAGGGGACGGAAACCTTTTAGGGAGTTAGATAGGGCAAACAATTTACCTTTCAAACCACTTCCCCGCAAGGGGACGGAAACATTTAGCTTTGACACCGATGACACCTACGGCCCCGCAGACTTTCAAACCACTTCCCCGCAAGGGGACGGAAACAGTAATCCACCAGCCCGCTCAGTGTGTGAATATTGATCGCTTCCGCTTTCAAACCACTTCCCCGCAAGGGGACGGAAACTCGTAACGCCCATCATCGCTCCATGCGTTCATTACCTGGGCTTTCAAACCACTTCCCCGCAAGGGGACGGAAACTGATTAGGCAATGGCTTGGTGCCCCCATATCCTACGCACTCTTTCAAACCACTTCCCCGCAAGGGGACGGAAACCATTTTGCGATCCCCCGGTGAAGAAAGTTCTCTGGTCGACTTTCAAACCACTTCCCCGCAAGGGGACGGAAACCATGTTGACCATTAATTCTGCCAAGCTCTCGATAGACTCTTCTTTCAAACCACTTCCCCGCAAGGGGACGGAAACTCTCGGGTGAGTCTTCGGGGCTTATTCTCACCTTTCAAACCACTTCCCCGCAAGGGGACGGAAACAGCTTCAAGCGCCTGCACAACAAAGCCAACTGACTCACTTTCAAACCACTTCCCCGCAAGGGGACGGAAACGCTCTAAATACGGTAGCCTCCGATTCTACCCAGGTATTACACTTTCAAACCACTTCCCCGCAAGGGGACGGAAACACCTGATAGTAGACTAGCTAGAAACGGCCCGCTATTCTTTCAAACCACTTCCCCGCAAGGGGACGGAAACTTGGAGCATGGTAAAATCAGGCTCACTTTTGGCTCCTATCTTTCAAACCACTTCCCCGCAAGGGGACGGAAACAAACGGTATGGGCGTGGACAGATGGGGCGATCGCCCCATCAACCTTTCAAACCACTTCCCCGCAAGGGGACGGAAACCAAGTAAAGTAATCTTTCGGCATCATTCTTGCAATTTTCTTTCAAACCACTTCCCCGCAAGGGGACGGAAACTCCAGAACCCCGGTTGTCAGGTCAACAAATCCTCTGAACTTTCAAACCACTTCCCCGCAAGGGGACGGAAACCATGGGACGACTTCAAGCGCTCCATGCTAGGGGCCTTGACTCTTTCAAACCACTTCCCCGCAAGGGGACGGAAACAACGAATTAGTCGCTCGTCATTGGGGCCAATATCCTTTCAAACCACTTCCCCGCAAGGGGACGGAAACATATGCGCCTCAATTTCAAACTGCCCGACCGTGCTTGATCTTTCAAACCACTTCCCCGCAAGGGGACGGAAACCATGTGTATGCAAAGAGATACGACAGGGTCGTTCTTTCAAACCACTTCCCCGCAAGGGGACGGAAACTCTTGAAATTTTTGGGCATCAAAAGACACGTTACTTTCAAACCACTTCCCCGCAAGGGGACGGAAACCACTAGAGGGCTAGCAGGTCAGCGATCTTGCCTACCTTTCAAACCACTTCCCCGCAAGGGGACGGAAACAGTCATCTCTTTCTTAGTGGCCATTGGGTTGTTCTCCTAGACTTTCAAACCACTTCCCCGCAAGGGGACGGAAACCTTAATCAAGGCAGAAGGTAGAAGGCAGAAGGATGAAAGGGGTGCTTGTGGGCGACCTAGTAGAGCACAGGGTTCTCGCCAAAGAGAGTCCATTCCTTGCAAGGGGAACGCCGCTAAGATCGTTGGTTGATTCGCTAAGATGACAGACAAGCAAGCATCTTCACCATTGTGCTATGCAGACCATTGCTGACCTACCGCTAAAAGCCCGCGATCGCCAGGCTATTGATGCTGCCGTGACCCTGCTGCATAGCCAATTCCCAGTCGAAAAAGTCATCCTCTACGGGTCTAAGGCCTCTGGCCAGGATACAGACGAGTCAGATATAGACTTACTAGTGCTCACCCAGCATCCCCTACATTGGCAAGAGCGCAACGCCATCACCGATGCCCTCTTTGATATTGAGCTAACCTACGATGTTGTCATCAGCACCCTGGTAGTCGCTCAAACAGACTGGCTGACAGGCCACTACACGCTACTCCCCATTCATCACGAAATCGCGCAACAGGGCGTAGCCGCCTGATGACACAAGATCCCCAAGCTGATGATGTCATCAAGTACCTACTGCAAAAAGCAGACCAATCGCTAGAGTCAGCCCAATCCGAGTTTCAGGCTCAACGGTTTGACTTTGCCGTCAATCGGGCCTACTACGCCTGTTTTTACTCCGCTAGTGCAGTCATGCTCCAGCGAGGCAAGCAATTCGTCAAACATGCTGGGTTAAGAAGTGCCGTCCACAAAGACTTGGTCAGACCTGGCCATCTGGCTTCCAAGTGGGGCAAAGTCTTTGATCGAGCCTTTGAGACCCGCCAAGAGGCAG
Source organism: Nodosilinea sp. LEGE 07088 (assembly GCF_015207395.1). Classification (GTDB taxonomy): domain Bacteria; phylum Cyanobacteriota; class Cyanobacteriia; order Phormidesmidales; family Phormidesmidaceae; genus Nodosilinea. The sequence continues at coordinate 18,443 of NZ_JADEWX010000076.1, read as the reverse complement.
ACTATTTGATTTTGTTTAGCTTTCCGCCTGAGCAAGTCGAAACGATCATTCAAGATTCAGTCGGCTTTGTTCAAGCGATGCGCGAGCTTTTGGAGTCTCCCCCAAAAACGGTTTAGGCATCTCCCCTCACCGCCCGTCGCGCCAACTTGCTATAGGTCTTCGCCGTCTCGTAGGGAATGCCCAGGTCTGCCGCGATCGCCTGTAGCGAGTCTCCCAGCTCCCGCCGCGCCAAAACCGTCGCCCAGGTTTCTGCCGAGTCTTGGGCGCGGTGGCCCCCCGTGCGCTTCTTCTGGTTGACAAAATAGGTGGTCAGTTCGTCGATGCGATCGGCCAGCAGCCGTTGGGCGGCAGGTACGGCCTGGGGCTCCGCCAGGCTCAGGTGCCAGCCCAGGCGAGTTTGCCCCAGACCAAAAGTGGTCTTATGTCCCGTACCGCAGTAGGGTCCATAGTGCCCCAGCGTGTAAAACAACTGCAAAAAGTCAGGGTTGTCCGCTGCCTTTCTCCCCAGCCCGTAGATCACCGCCCCGGTAAACCCCGTCACCGAGCCGCGCTTGCCCGCCGCAATTTTCTCGCTGGCTAGCTCATGGCGCTGAAACACCACATAGTCATCCACCCAGTCTAGAAAGCTATCTTGATCCACCGGGCGGTTGGCAAACTCGTTCCACCGCCGCAGGTAGCTGTGAAACACATTCCTCGGCCAGGGCAGCGGCAGATGGTGCCCCTTACGGCGAAAGCTGGTGGGGCTCACAAAGGTGAGGCTGAGACTGCGCCCCGGCTCCACCGTCGCCAGCTTGGCATAGGTTGTCGGAGCCTGAGCAAAGCTCACCCGGCGAATAATCAGCGGAGCATTTTTCAGGGCGACAACCTCGGGGAGATGCTTGAGCCATTGCGCCAAGCCCTTCACCACTGGCTTCGTCAAGCCGTTGACATACCACTGGTAGGTCTTACCCGATTGCAGCTGCAGGCTGCGGCTCTGGGTCGAAAACTGTCCACTGAGACCAGATATATTAAAGGCCTTATCGGTTTCGCCATCGTGCAGTTGCGCCGACAGCGCCGAGTCAAATTCCTGAATCTGCTGCAAAAACCAGGCGTGCAGGCCAATGGTGTACTGCGGGTAAAGCTCGTAGGCGGCCTCGGCTACCAGGTCAAACCGCAGGCTGACTAGCTCAGTTGGGGCGGGCCAGAGGGTTTTGGCGCTCAGGTCTAGCTCGGTTTCTTGGGCAGCTCTGGGCATAGGGTCACCGGAATGCTTAGGCCCAGTATATTTCAATCCCCTCGGGGGGAAGCTATTGATGGTCAATTTATCTGTTTAGTAAATTCTCCATCTGATGATCAGTGAGCGTACCAGCCCTTCAATCACTAATCATCAATTTCCAGCTCATTGATTCGTTGCTTTGCAAGACCATAGGCAGCATGGGATTGTTGCTGGCTGGCTATTTTGACAATATGCTGGGCGAATGCGATCGCATCCTGTTTACCCTGGCGATCGTGAATCTGCCTCACCACCTCACTCCCTGCCACCAGCATCAGCCCCACATCCTTAGCCGAGCATCCATCCCGCAACGCCCGCTGTGCCACGCGCAATTCCAAACTCGCCGATGGTAATCCCGTCGAATACTGCTCCCACCGCCGCAAAAGCTGCTCCCTCGTATTCAAGACCCTCGGTTCTGGAGCATTTACTCTTGGCTGCTCTCGACCAACCGTCCTTCCAACCGCTCTAGCGACGCGATCAATTGCTGCTGCAAGGCCAACTCGGTCTTGAGCTGCCCGTTCCAATTGCTCAAGGCCGCAATCAACAGCCGCAACTGCTCCTGCAAGGTCGCCTGCGCATCGGAAGAGGTCTCGTCGCTGACGATACGCTGCAATTGCGCGACCAAGCGCCCCAAGCTCTGGTTCCAGTGCTGCGGCCACATCGCCAACTCCTCGCCCAAGGTCTAGACGTGGTCTTCGAGGTGCAACACTCGCTGCGTATTCACGCAAATCTCGGCTCGTAGCGGCTCTAAGCTGCTCTGCAACACGCTGGCCAATGCGCTCTCCCATTGCTCTGGGGGCAAGGCTGGGGATGAGTTCTGGTTGTCGTTGTTCCTGTTGTTCATGCTGTCCATAGGTCATCACCTGTTGAGTTAATGGCACGTAGTCACTCACGTTCTCCTTGGCCCGCGACACTTGGGCCAGTCGCACCAAGTCGGCCTGGCTAGTGATGTACAGGGTCACCGCCCGCTTGGCTCTGGAAATCGCCACATAAAACGCTTCTCGATTTGTGGTCTCACCCAGCAGGGCGAGCACTCGCTCTGCTGTCTTGCCCTGGCTGCTGTAGGTGGTGCTCGCCCAGGCGTAGTCGATGTACTGATTGCCGCTGAGGTTGATGGTGGCGGTTTGGCCTGCCCCATCCCGAATCGTCGCTGTTCCATCGGCCTCCAGCCCCGTCACTACAAAGCCCTGCCCATTGCGGATTCCGGCTTTGGAGTTGTTGCGAGTCCACTTGAGGCGATCGCCCACCGCCACCGGAATCGATTGCGTCGTGTACACCGTCTTACGAGGGCACGCTGCCGGATCGACCGACAGTACTGATCCACTCGGAGTCTCCAGCACAACCTGCTGAGCCTCCTCATTCACGGCGATCACTCGGTACTGCTCCCCTCTGATCAACCCCTGCTTTCGGTAATCCTGAATCGGCACCAGCACATCGCCTGGTGCGTAAGCCTTGAGGTAACTGGCCTGAGCCGTAGTCAAATCCTTGCGCCGCAAGCTCTGCATCACAAAGCCATCTGCGCCCAGAGCTCCCTGATCCTGCAACCCGGATCGCATCGCTTGAGTCAGGGCTAACCGCTCCACGTTGGTACCCGCCAGCACCAGTGTGGACTCCCGCTCATTTACCTCCAGCGCTAAATAATCTGCCGCCACCTGCTGAATCCGCTCCTGGGTTTGAATCCCTTCTCTGACATACCCGGCCTGGGCCAGTAGCTCAATGCCTTCACTGACCTGTCCCTGGGCCACCAACTCCACGGCCGATCGCAGCACCCCATTCTGCTGCCGCCGATGGGTCTCCAGATACGCCGTCGTCATCCCGCCCGCCTGCAAGCTCTTGAAGGGATTTCCGGCTTCTACTGCTGAAAGCTGTCGGGTGTCCCCCACCAGTAAAACTCTGGCCTGCTCCAACGCTGCCCGTCGCAATAGAGCATGGGCATCCTTCATGCTCAACAGTCCTGCCTCATCCACAATCCAGAGCGTGGGTTGCGGTGCTTGATCAGGGGTATCAGAAACCAATAGGCCCGCTACCGTCGTAGCTTCAATTTCCAATGACTCTCCCAACACATGGGCGGCCTCAGCACTCGGGGCTAACCCTCGAATGTCATAGCCTTGTGTTTGAGCCAACTCTTTCAGCACACTCAGAGCATAGGTTTTCCCTGCTCCCGCCACACCTTGCCATGCCATCACCGCATCCGTTGCGGTCGCTGCCATCTTCACTGCGTTTTGCTGTTCTGGGTTCAGGGAATGGCTCTTCGGACAATCTAACTGGGTACTGTTGGGGACAATCGGTGTCACCTGCTCCCGCCCCTGCTGCATCAAGCGAATGGTGATGAGTTCCAGGTTGAGAGCAGTCTGGGTCGTGAACTTGCCATCGGCGACTCGGAGGAGTTCAGGGCTTGAGGCGATCGCCCCTTCAATTGCATCAAATCCCTGCATCCCCAATTCGTGCTCAAAGACGAATCGCTCCAGCGTTGTGCGCCGAAATACCGACTCCCGCTCTCCACAGTGCTGGATTGCCGCATCAATCACCGAGGTAACCGATAGCTGATCGCTAATTGCCTGTGTAGTTCTCTCCGGTAACTCCGGCAGTTCCAGCCTCTTCAACTGAATCAGGGCATCCCATCCCCGCTGCAATAGCCCTTCGTCCACCTCCTTGGGCTTCCGCTTCCGCGACACCAGCGTTGCCGTCTCTCGCATGGCCCGGTTGTTCTCAGACCCCGTCGCCTCCCACTCCTCGATCAGCTTCAGAATTTGCTGTCGCCGGGTCGAAAACGCCTTCAGCAATTCTGGCGAATACCCGGTCAGTTCAAACTGTCCGTGAGCCTTGGCTTCGATCTGGTAGCCCTGCTGCTTAAGCGCGACCGCCAACTCGTTTTGGTAAATCTGGCCCAGGAGCTTTTGGTTAGCGATCGCACCCTCATTGCTCAAGCTAAACCACCGCCCATCGTCCAACTGGGTCGCATTCATCACCACGCAATGGCTGTGCAACTGCGGCTCCGCCTCCCGACTGGTGGAATGAGTGAACACCGCTGCCGCGATATTGCCGGTCGTCACCTTGGTTCTCCCCGCTTCCGTCGAAACTCTGGTCTGGGCATAGCGCTCTTCTAAAACCGACAGCGCTTTTGCCACCGCCTGGTGATGGGCTTCCAACACTCGCCCATCTTGCTGCACCAGGGCCGCAATGCTGACACTCTTCGGCGCACTGAAGGTAAAGTCGGTCGCGGCCCGCCGTTTCTCCGGGTCAACCACTTTTCCCGTTAAGGTCTGCCCACCGGGAGCCTGTCCAGACAGCATCTGGCTGAATTCTTGCTGATTAACGACTCCAGCCAGGCCCAACGATGCAGCCCCTTTGCCCACCCACTTGGTCGGCTGAGCCGCTTCTTCAGCCGAGTAATAATCCTCTTTCGTGTAATAGGTCTCCGCTTGAGCCGCAGAGAGATTGCTCGTGGAAAGCATGGAGAAGCAAGGTTAAAAACACGACGCCACCCTGGAGCGAAAGCTGTAGCGTCTTCAAAAACGGTAGAAACCCTGGAGGGAGGGCCGTTGCCCGGTTTTTGCCAAAACCTTGGCGTACTGTGTGGCCTCTCCGCGAAGCCCCCGATAGGGGCGCAGCATCCTGATACAACTAATCATATTCCACTAGATCAGCATTTGTCAGCACTGAATCCAAACAGTCACGATCAGATTGAAGCTACTCCTCCCTTTTCGCAAAGTTTCACAAAGTTGCACGGATTTAGCTGACTGTATGCTGATAAATGAGTCAGTAATTGGGAGATGTTCCTATGAATTCTCATGTTCCGACGCTTTTATTGGCCTGTGACTTGGGCAAGTCTGGCGGCAAGTTCTTCTACAAGCTGCTCCACGGCCAAACTCACGCTCTTTGGATGGATGCCGAAGTGGCCCAACGCGAAGCCGCTGGTGTCGAATCGATTAGCCCTGGGGGCCGCCCGCAAGATTGTGCCTGGTATAGGAATGGTGAGGTGTTGACGTTCGTGGGTAAGGCGGCCCAGCGGTTTCTCGACTACAACAGCTTCAAGGAGGACAAAAGCCTGAAGGCTCCTGAGCGGATCGTGGGGGCGTTGGGGGCGATCGCCAAAACTGAAGGGTTGCCCAGTCGCTTCGATGCAGTGGTTTGGGTGCTGCTGCCGATTAATGAATTGGCCGCCCGTCAGCAGATCGCATCTCGGTTAACGACCTTGGCTCAAGGTTTTCGGTTTCAAGATGAGGTGGAATACCGGGCCAATCTGACACTCAGCTTTCGGCCTGAGGGATACGGTATCTACGTTCAGCGTAAGGCTCAGCTTCAGCAGGCAGGCGTGGCTATCGCCCAGCGCACGACCTGGATTGAGATGCTGGGTCACCGCAACGGTACTCAACTGGCCTTTGAAACCGGCACCCTGAACTCAGCCAAATCGACCTCCAAGTTTCCCGGCTTCTGGGAATCGTTCGAGAAAGCGGCGAATGCGGCGGGGGTGTCGGTGACAGAGTATGACGTGCTGCTGAGGGCGCTGGAGACGGGGCAGGCTCAGCAGTACTCGGTGGCTAAGGGAACGGCGGTTGATTTCTCGGCGGCGATCGCCCAGGTGGAAGCGGCGTATCTGGCCAGTCTGGAATCTCACTTTACTGATCACCTGTTGCCCAGTCTGGCGACAGGGAAGGGGGATGTAGTGTTGGCAGGCGGTGCGGCTTACCTGATGCGAGAATCATTACGGCAGTTCTTTGAGGAACGGGGATTTTCGCCTCGCCTGTTGTTTGCCTGGGAGCACCAGGAGGCGTTGACCCAACTGGTCAAGGCTCAACTGCCGGAAGCGGTGGAAATGCCGTCTTTGCCGATGCGGATGACCGATGGCTTTGGCCTGTTCCAGGCACTACTCGGCGATGCTAATCGGATGCGGGGGGCGTCATGAGTCAGGATAGTCAACCGCATCCAGAGCGGGTCAAGTTCATCTACAACGCTCAATTTCCGGCGGCTACAGCAGTGGTGCTGAATTATCTGCTGAACAATCCGCATTTCACTGGTCGCCAGGGCCGCCAGCAGGGGATGGATGCCATGATGGCGTTCTATCGCCCCCTAGCGGAGGAGTTCCACGGTGAGCTATCAGTCTCGGAAATTCAGGAAATGGCGCGGCACTGTGTAGAGCGATTGGTGAAGCAGATTGCTGACCTGTGCGATCGCTACCACATTGCCAATCCCGTCATGTCCCATGGTAGTACTTCAGCCGCACTAGGTAGCACTGCTCGCCTGGAGTCGATCTTGGAGGAGTTAGTGATAGCAGTTAGAGGGGGAGGAGCGATCGCATCTTCCACCACTGTACCAACACCAATGAATATCGAGCACGGGGTGGTGATGGATGGCGATGAGTTAGGCGACCTGGGCGACATCCTCAAGGATTAAAGTCGGGGCGATCCTAAGTTGATATGCTGCGCCGAGGGTTTTGTCCACTTTATGCAATCTGTCGAGCCATCAGTTTGGCAAAAAGGCCTACTTGAGTAGATAACTCTGAATAGGTTCCCTTTTGAATTAAACGCCCCGCATTTAATACGTAAATGCGATCGGCACTGCGAATCGTACTAAGCCGGTGAGCAATAACAATACGTGTCACCTCAAGCCTGTCCAGGCTTTCACTCACGATCGCTTGAGTACGGTTATCTAATGCACTGGTCGCTTCATCAAACAAAAGGATGCGGGGCTTAAGCACAAGGGCGCGGGCAATGAGCAGGCGCTGGCGTTGCCCACCAGACAGATTGCCACCGCCTTCACTCACCACGGTGTGCATACCCATGGGCATCGCGCTGATGTCATCCGCCAGACCAGACATGTGAGCCGCTTCCCAAGCCTCTTCCAGGGTAATACGGGCTCCGCCGCTGAGGTTTTCAAAGAGTGAGCCAGACATAATGTGGCCTGTTTGCAGAACGACCCCCATCTGCCGCCGCACAGCGTCTAAATCGAGGCCTGAGAGGTCTTGACCATCGAAGAAAATCGTTCCCGATTCTGGTTTCTCGAAGCCCAAAATGAGCCGGAGTAAGGTCGATTTACCGCTTCCAGACCCGCCCACAAGGGCAATAAACTCTCCAGGATTAGCTTCTAGAGAAACGTCGCTGAGAATGAGTGGACCGTCATTCCCATAGCGAAACACGACGTGGTCAACCGCAATTTGCCCCTGGAGTCGTCCTGGATCAGCTTTGGTCAAGTCAACTTCTGGCACGGTTTCCAAAATAGGTTGGGCCCGCTTCCACTGGGGAAGCACCTGCAAAGTGCCGGTTAGCGTGTTGCTCAGACCCGTTGCGCCGCCGATGAATGTGCCAAAGGCTGAGTTAAAAGCCAGGAAAGTACCGACAGATAACCCTACTCCTTGATTAGTCTGGGCTTCCGACAAGAGCTGAACGGTAAACCAGAATAGGGCGGCAGAGGTTAACGTGGGCATCAATGTGTTGAAGAGTTCTACGGCGTCCTCAATATGTTCGGTGCTCAGATCTAGCTTGACCTGCTGACTATAGCGCTTGCTCCAGGTGGCAAAGGCTCGTTCTTCGGCCCCGGCGACTCTTAGCTTAGAAATGCCGTTGATCAACTGAACAGTATGGCCAAAGATAGAACCCTGAAGTTCGAGTAAGGGGCGAACTTTGCGGATCAATAGAATTCCAGAGCCAGCCGTGACCAGGGCTGCAAGCAGGGCCGCAACCACCGCGATTAGCGCTAGTTTTGCGCTGTAAAAGAGCAGCAGTACCAGGTTTAGGCATGCAAAAAGCGACCCCAGCAGACTCATCAGGGTATTGCCCCCCAGCTGTCGCCGAATCGTGCTGATGGAGGTCACGCGAGACTGGAGGTCGCCAGTAGCATACTGGCGGAAGAAAGACACCGGTAGGGTTAACAGGCGATTCCAAACAGCCGATTGAGTGACGGCGTCAGAAAGGGTTTCGAGCCTCAGCAACGCTAACCCCTGGGTGAGGCGGAAGAGGGTTGTCCCGATCGCCGCGACTAGCAGCCCTAAACCAACTTGAAATAGGAGCGTGCGATCGCCGTCGGGAATGGCGTTATCCATCAAGATGGCCGTTGCCTGCGGCGTTAGCATGCCTAGGGCGGTGACAAGCATTCCGGTCACCAAAATTGTGACCAGGTCTCGCCCTCGCCCCTTGAGCGCAAACCGCACCACATCGACCGCCTTCAGGGCTCGATCGGGCAAAGGACGATAAAACGTAAACGCCACCGAAGCAATTTCTGGAGCCGCTTCACCGTGAAGGGGGGTGTAAGATCGCTGCTCAGGGTTAAAAATAACGTAGCGAGTCGCCCCAACGGGGAGTAAAGCCAGTGGTTTATCATCTTGCTGAGTAAAACCCAATAGCGGCCCACAGTCTTTTTCCCACCAGTCACCTCTTAGCTGCACCTGGCGCATTCTCAAGCGCGAAGCCCGAGCGATCGCCTCAATCGGGTCGCGATCTTGCCTTGAGTCAGTTGACTGGGACGGTGGAGAGATTGCCACTCCCAGGGCCTTGCCGACAGCCCCCATGGCCATCAGCAAAGGTTCACTTGCCAGTACCTCATGGGTTTGAGACCCCAGGGTAGAGGCCAATGACTGAAAGGCCTCCTGGGTCATCTGCTGATTGAGCTGGGCCTGGGCCTGCAGCCGTCGTCCTTCGTCGTCCAGGTCTTTCTGAGCAATAAATTGCAGATAGTGAAGAACCCAGGTGTGTAACGTCGCTAAACCGTCGCGCACCTGTTCTGGATTTGAAAGGGATGCTGTTGGCTTGCCTTTTAGCTGCACAGGCCCCTGGGCGACAATCTGCATCCCTTCCCAGAGGGGATAGAGGCTAGATCCTGCTTTTAGAATCAGATCTTCCATCCCTAACCAGCGAGCGGTGCCCTGTTGAATCACCAGCCAGGTAACGCCCTCTGGCGGTGGGGAATAGACTTGCCCACTGACCAGGGACTGCTGGGCAGAACTATCTATGTCAGTGGGCTCCACAGCTTTTCTGGGTGGCGGAATCAGGGTGGCCAACTGCTGAACCCAGGCGTCGATCCAGTCAATCGTCAGTGGTTTTTGATGGGCAAAGAGTTGATCAAAGCGGGGTGGCTCAATTTTGATGATCTCTGCTTCGCCCATGGCTACGGCAAGCAGTTGATAGGCAGACGTCGCCGATGGCGCATAGCCAAACAAGGCCTGCCCAGGCTCAACCGTGAACAGGTAGCGCCGCCCACACCCGGCAGACTCGATTAGCGGCAGGGCAAAAACCGCGATCGCCCCTGACTGCACCACCCAAACGGTGCGCGGATCGTCGAGCAGCAGCGGCTCATTGCCCTGAATGTGTTGAACCGTACCGCCTAAAGGTTGAGTTGCGAGTGCGATCGCCATTATGCTGCCTCCTGTAAAGCGCTGCCTTCCGTCTGCAATAGATGAGAGTAAAATCCGTCTTCCTGCCAAAGGGTCTGGTGGGTGCCCCGCTGCACTACCTGCCCCCGCTCCAGCACAATAATTTCGTCACAGTCGCGAATGGTGCTGAGTCGGTGGGCGACGATAATGCAGGTGCAGCCTCGCCGCCGCAGGTTTTGGTCAATCATCCGCTCAGATTCGGTATCCAGGGCGCTGGTCGCCTCATCCATGATCAATATGGAGGGGTTGTGCACCAGGGCGCGGGCGATTTCTAGCCGCTGTCGTTGACCGCCGCTGAGATTAATGCCACCCTCCGACAGCGCTGCGTCGTAGCCACCCGAGAGCGCCATGACGACGTCGTGAATGGCCGCGTCTTTGCAGGCTCGGATCAGGTTGAGGTCTGGTACAGTGTCATCCCAAAGGGTGAGATTTTCGCGCACCGTGCCTTCAAAGAGCAAAATATCTTGCTCGACCATCGACACTGAGTTGGTCAACACCGAACGGGGAATAGCCGTTCTGGGTTGACCGTCGAAAAGAATTTCCCCCGACCAAGACTCGTAGAGCCCGCTGACCAGTTTGGCCACCGTTGACTTACCGGAGCCGCTGCCCCCCACAAAGGCCACCCGCTGCCCCGGCTGAATGGAGAGGTTCAGATTCTCAATCAGGGGTGGGGCTAAAGGGCTGTAGCCATAGGTGAGATTCTTTAATTCCACCCGACCGCTCAGCTTCACCATGGCTGCCGGTTCAGGGGCTTTAGCAGTAGCCGGTTGGTTCCCCACCGGTCCAGCTTGTGCCATCAGGTGAGGACTCGACATCTGGGTGTCGGTCGGATTTTGCAGCACATCATCCAGCCGAACCAAGTTGCCTTCCAACTCCTGCAGGGTGCTGCCAAAATTTACCAGGCTGTTCACGGGGGCCAGAAAGCTCTGCATCAACCCCTGAAATGCCACCAACATACCCATACTGAGGTGTCCATCCATCACCCGCAGGCCACCTACCACCAGCAGCAACATTGACAATAGGGCCGACAGCAGGGCCGGTAGCACCGAGAAGGTTTGATTGGTCAGCCCCAGCGCCTGCTGAGAGTTGATCGCTTTAGTGTAGTAGCCCGACCAGCGGGCGAAGAAATCTGACTCTAGCCCCGAGGCCTTGAGCGTCTCAATCCCCTGTAGAGCCGCGATGGAGACGCCAGAAACTTTGCCATATTCCTGCATGAGGCGCTGATTTGTATCGACTCGCTGACGCGAAATCCAGCGGAGGGTGGCAATGTTGACGGCGGCAAAACTGACGCCAAACAGGGTCAGCACCCAGTCATACTGGATCATCAGCAGGGCATAAAACACCACCATCACCACATCAATCACGGTCGTAGCCAGCTCGCCTGACAGCACATCCGCCACCTGATCGTTCAGGCTGGTGCGATTGGTGATCTCTCCCGCAAATCGCTGAGCATAAAACCCGACAGGCAGCCGCAGAATATGCCAGAGAAAGCGGCTCGACATGCCCACCGAGAGCTTGACTTTAAAGCGGCGCAGATAGCGCAGCTGCAGCAGCGTCAGGAGGGCCTGCAAAACGGCGGCGATCGCCATGCCAATGATCAGAGGTCTCAGCCAGTGGTGTCGCCCCTGGACTAAAATTTCATCCACAAAAATCTGGCTAAACACCGGCACAACCAGGCCCACCAAGGTCAGCAAAAAGCCCGCCAGTACACAGTAGGCCAGCGCCCCCACCGAGCTACTGAGCCGCTCCCACAGGGCTCGCACTACGCTGGGCTTTTTGCCCCCCGGCTGAAAATCTGGCCCGGGTTCGACTACCAGCACCACCCCGGTATAGCCCTCATCAAAGTCCTGAACTGTTACCGTCCGTGGCCCCGTTGCAGGGTCGTTGAGATAGACTCGCTGCTGACGAAAGCCCTCAACAACCAAGAAGTGATTAAAATCCCAAAAAACAATGTAGGGCGGTTTTAGAGAGGGCAAATGCTCCAGTTCTCTTTTATAGCCCTTGGCCTGCATACCGTAGGTTTTTGCCGCCTTGAGAATATTGGCGGCTTTGCTGCCGTCGCGAGATACCCCGCAGGCCTGGCGCAATTCCGTCAGGGGCACAATTTTGCCGTAGTAGCCGAGCACAATGCCCAATGCCGCTGCCCCGCATTCAACGGCCTCCATCTGCAGCAAGGTAGGGGTTTTAGCGCGCTGGCCACTACGGTTCAGCCAGGTTTGAAGCGTCTGCCAAAGCTGGGTGATCATGGGTGCAATCCTGAATTAATAGATACCGGTGGTCGATCGCAAAATGGGGAACACAAAGGTAATCGGAGCCCGCTCGTCGAGCTTGACCCTCACGGTCGTCGTCGTACCGGGAGAAAGCGCCAACTCTGGCCCCTTTGAGGACGACCACTTGTAGCCGCTAACGGTATTGGCATCCGCCTCCAGCTCGCTGGTGACCTGCATCAGGCTGCCCTGCTGGCCTGTCAGACCGTCAATCACTTCGGGGTTACCCACTTCTGCCGCAGCGCCCTCACGGGTAATGGGGAAGGACGAGACCGACTCAACGGTGCCGATGATGCCGCCGAACCGCTGGCGTTTAACCGTTTGCGGGGTAACCTGCATCGCCATTCCGGGCTGAATTTTTTTACCCTCCTCCACCGGAAAGTAGGTCACCCCTACCAGTTGGTCAGAGGGGCGCTCAATATTCAAATTGGCGATCTTGCTCCCCGGCTGGAGCACCTGCCCCGGCGACACCATCAGCTCCAAAATTCGCCCCGGATACTGACTGACAACCTGCCTGCTGTTGTCGAGCTGTACTTCCAGGCGAGAAATTTCTCGCTCGGTCTCCTGAATTTCTTTTTCGCGAGCGGTGCGGGCTTCTAAGGTCTGCTGGGCCAGGGTTGCCTCTCGACTGTCGAGTTCGCGCAGCTTGGCGCGCAGCTCTGTCATGGTGCTGAGGTTTTCTCGGTGCGAACGTTCTGCCTCAGTCGCCTTGAGGGTCAACTCTTGCAGCTGAGCCTGAGCGTCTGCAATGGTTTCCTGGTTTTGCAGATGTTCTTGCTCGACTTTCAAGAGCTCATCGCGGGTGAGTGCCCCGGCAGCCAGCAGTGTTTTGCGGGCGTCGACACGCTGAGCCATAACCGGAGCCAGCTGCTGGGCGTTTTGCAACCGCTCTTGTAGGCTCGCTCGCTGCTGCTGAAGCGACTCACCGCTATTGATCTGCAGCTGGGGAGTTAGCGCTTGTAGCTCTTGCAGCCGCTGTTGTAAAAACAATCGCTGCTGCTCAATGGCCTGCAGCTCTTGGGTGACGCTCACCCCCTGCAACGACCCTACAGCCTCGTCTTGAGACTCTAGCTCGGCTAGTTTGTCTTGCTGTTGCTGCAGCTGCTTTTGCAGTTCCGTTTGATCGACAATGGCGATCACCTGACCCGCCTCAACCACATCGCCCACTGATACCAATAGCGACATTAGCTGTCCCTGGCCCTCGGCCTCGACCTGCACCACCCGGCGGGGGTAAACTAAAACCCCTTTGCCCTCAACGGTGACAGGGATGCTGCCATACACCGCCCACACCAGCGCACTCCCTGTCAGCACCGCTAAAGCGGCTAACGGTAGCCAGCTTTTCGGTTTCATCACCTGCATCAACTGATCAAGTTGCTCAGGTGAGGAGAAACGCTCTAAAGATTCCTTGCGAAAAATATTTGGTTTTTGCGCATTCATTTGATTTATCTCCAACCATAAAATAGCTGTTAACTCTGTGACTATTTCGAAGATTAAACGTTCTTTTTGCCTGGATTTTCTTCAGAAGATTAAAAAATAGCGAATCAAGAAGTCAACCTTCTACCCTTAAATTTATTGGAAATTAAATTCACTATAAAAGGCAATTACCGCCATAATTTATCTGAATTTTTCCTCTAAAACTCACAAATGAGGCCTGCAGCTCGGTTTCAAATCATCTACATTTTGACCTTCTTAAAAGCATCTCTGAAATTAGATTTAATTCCAGATTCGTCTAAAATATTTGTCAACGTTTAGGTATCTAATAGTGCAAATTCACTCTTTGGCAAATCTACCATTTACTCTTTCTGGCTCACTGTCTCCGAGTGCAATAAGCTAGGTGCTAATTTTTTAGGATTCTGTATTTGACTTGCTAGTAGAAACCACACTTTAGGGTTTTTGCTATTTATTTTTGATTAGATTTAGAATTGCAAGTTGCATGGGCAAAGCGTTTTGCATAATCTAAATCTTCTATTTCAAAGAGTTTTGCTAGCTTGATTTTGAGGGCCATATAGTCCAAAAATCTTAGAAATAAGATTTTATGTGAATACAAAATCAAGCTAGCAATCATGCTAATTTAGCAATCTTAGCCCCATCCCACCCTTATGTTTCTCATATGTCTGAGGATGTTAGGACCTTTATCGGTCTCCACTTTTTCTCTAAATGATGAACCTAAGCTGGCTATTCCGGCACCAATCATGTCTGGTGTTATTTCTGTTTCTGCATAGCCACTACCGCCACATTGATCACCGCCGCCGCCGCCGCCGCCGCCGCCGCCGCCACCGCGACTACGTCTACCTCCACTGACAGAATCTAGTTCATCCTCAGTGAGTTCATCAGATATTTGAGATGCCAAAGCAGTCTCATTGATCGAAACCTCGAGCTTCTTTTCCTCGAAACTAGACATGGTTTTTCTCCATTTATAAACTGATCATCAGGAGTTATTTATAGATTCCTGATGGTTTTAATAATAATGATTTTATTCAGGAGAGTCAGTGCTCTTTTTTTTGATCATGCACTAATTAATTTAGTGCTTATTGGCTGGCAATTATTTTGTTAAATCAAAAGATATCTATTGCGAACATTTGCGTCTATTAAATATCTCAGAGAGTAGTTCACATAAAAAAGGCGCTAGATAAGATCTAGCGCCTAACAAGCAGATAGCTTGCTTTTCCAGGATTAAGCGGGTTCAGTTCCTGATAGCCGTTTGAGCATCTAGTTGAAGCGGGCCCCGCGATCAAGTAGAAACAAGGAAATGGGTTGAGTTTTACTAAAGTAGATTTTTGATTTTTAGGAAGCTCAACCCAAAATCCGTGATTCCTTCCATAGGCTAGATAAAGCGTAGTGAGCCCCAATCAATTGTTGACAATCTTGGACTTACCCTTGCCCTAGAAAAGCCTACAGCAAGTATTGCTACGTACCAAATTTAATGTTCACTTTTCCTACATCCCTTAATACGTTGGGTCCATTAACTAATCCAGGTTCGCCATCGCGGCTTTTCCAGAATTTTGCCAACATAGAAGCAGGTCCACCAGTAGCTGCCCCAAAATCAATAAGATTAGAAACTTCTTCCTTTCCCAATTCAATCTCTATACCAGCAGATCCTCTGCCTCCACTAATTAAATTTAACCCGGCATCAGACAATTCATCAGATACTTGAGATTCCAAAGCAGCCCAATCAACTGAAGCTTCGAGCTTCTTTTCTTCGAAATTAGACATAGTTTTTCTCCATACGTTACTGATTTTCAGAAATCATTTATGAATTTCTGATAGTTTTAATAATAGCAATCTTGCTTGAGCAGATTAATGATTTTTCTTTAGATTAAACAATAGTATTTTTGTGGCTATTTATCAACGTTTACTTTATTTAGTTGAGGAAGTAGTTGATTTGGTTGAGGCCTTTGAATTTATCAAGCATCTCAGAGAAATAATTCATATCAAAAAGGTGTCAGATCTTATCTAGCACCTTTTTATTCAACAGATTTCTTTTCCAAAATTAAGCGAGTTCGGCTCCTGAGAGCCGTTTGAGCATCCAATTGAATCGAGTTCCGGCGATCGCCATTTGGTCCAATGCCCCAAAGTCTAGCTCAGTGTTCTCTGATTTACCGTTTTGAGCATAGACTTCTGTGGCTAAATCCCTCTCTGGCTCGAAATGATTGAGGGTACTTTGAATGCGATGGGTAAGCATCGCGGTAATGACGCCATAAAACCGAGCCGCAAAGCCCACATCCTGATCAAGCTTGAGCCAGAATTGTTGTCGCGGGATAAACAAGACCAAACAGTCTTCTAAGGCTTTGATTGACTGAGTGGGTTGATAGGCATCGAGAAATGGCGTCAGACCAAACAATTCTCCTTTATACAGGTGCCTGATAACTATTTCGTGGTTCTGCTCTTCAGGGGTAGGTAACAAGTGATGCACCAAAGCATTAGATCGCTGATGTGGCTTCTGGACCGCCAGCGAGCCTTCCAGCAAAATGTACAAGCCGTCCACTGGCCCTCCCTCTGGCACCAAGACCGTGTTGGCGATAACCTTTTTCCGCTCTCCCTTGGCAACCAACCAGTCGATGTCGCTGTCGTGGAACTCTCCCAAGACAAACAGCACATCTCGAATCGTAGAGGCGGCTCCTGACGAACGAGATAGCTGCTGCTCTGTGAGTCGATGACACCGACGGGACAGCAAAACGGCAATAGCCTTTTGAAACCGAGCCGCGAAGCCAGCATCGTAAGTCATCTTGGTCTCTAGAACTGGTTTTGGGATAATCCACAGCAGGGTATGTTCTAGGGCGACGTAGGTTTCATGGCCATTCTCTTCGGTTTGAAATGGGAGTTGGCCAATCAACTCACCACTCGATAGACGCACGAGTTCACTGGAATGGGAGGGGTTTTCTGAGATAGCGATTTGCAACAGCCCCGCTAAAATGATGCAGGTCTGATCTCGAAAATCGTTATGGCAGGCTAAGGTCTGACCGCTTTTAACCTCTCTAACGCTGCCGACATCCGCCAGCCATTGCATATCGCTACCAACCAGTTCTTGAATCAAGACTTCTGTCTGCCAAGCTCCATCGATCTGGAGGTGCAGACGATTAACTTGCTTTTGCAGCTGAGCTTGCCGCTGCTGAACCTTTTCCGCCATGCCTAGAAAAGACTGCGCTAAATGCCCAACTAAATTTGACCCCTGCGCTGCTTTAACCAAAGCCTTTTGGGGAACAAATTGATCTTCAGCAAGTGACTGAATACCGCTAGCTAGAGCCCTGAGCGGGCTTGAGCTCACCCTGGCAAACACCAGGCACAACAAAATCGAAACACCACCCGTAAATAAGACCAAACCCCAATGTATGGGCAGTTGATAAGCCACAAGCAATCCACAAAAGATGGACAAGGCGAAGAGCACTGCCATGCTCAGTTGAGCGGCGATGCTATATAGCAGCGGATAAAGCAAGAATCTGTTTGACATAATTGAGTTCTCCCTTTAGAAGGCTTGAGATGCTTTAGTTCAAGCTCTATTTGATTAGTACACACATCTCGATTGCTCCCTTGAGATGCTCGTTTGCCCCCTTTGGTCCCCCAATTCTGGGGGGAGACCGGAGTTCAAAGCCCCCCGAGGTTGGGGGAATTGGGGGCTAGATTGTTATTCCTCCACTCTTGTGGAGTCATATTGTGATGTTGCTTAAATTGCCGAAAGAAATGGCTGACGTTTTGGTAGCCAATTCTGAAAGAAATTTGCTCAATGGGTTGATGGGTCTTGCTCAGTAGGTGGCACGCCTCTATCAACCTACGGCTTACAATCCATTGGTTTACGGGTCGCCCTGTTTTGCGACGCACAAAATCTGTTAAGTACGCTGTCGAGTAGCCAAGGGCTTGGGCTACCTCTCGCAACCCAATGCCGCTGTTATAGTTAGCCTCGATGTAGGAAAAGACCGGCTCTAGCTGGGGCTCTTGCTGAAAGTCTAGTCCGTAGTGGCTCAGGTCATTCAAGCAATGACGAGCGACACCCGTTAACATCTGAATTTCTGCGGCATATTGCCGTGCGCTGGCGGTCTGCTCTTCTAAGAGAGCAGTGAGATTGGATAGATAATCTTCTAACTCGATGCTCTCTGTTCTTCTGACTTCGCTGGTAAAGACCTGAAAGGTTTGAGTCAGTGTTTGCTGATAGTCAGCGCAGAGTCGCAGTAGCTCTTCCTTAAGAACCTGGGGCTGAAACTCGCTGTCGCTATTTGAGTTGATATCTTTAACCGACTCCTGCACAAGTTCAAGTAATCGAGTCCGAAGTTGACCTGCTGTAATCAAGCAGGAGAAAATTTTATCCCAGGAGGTTGTTGGGTAAGTCTTTAAGTCATGGGCAAGCGTATTCATAGCAATGTCCTCTGGTGCGGAAGGTACAAATCGACTTGCAATCGCGCTTAAGAACGCTGTTGCAACTACTTCAAAAGAGAAAGATGGCTATGTCCACTCAGCCCAGAAATGATCGGAAACTGACCCCTTTTTGCTAGACTTTAGGCTTAATATTCGCTCTAATTGAGCTACTTTACCTAACCTCTCTACATCTTTTATAAACTCAATTTTGCGTATTAGGTGTCTCACTATCACCATGACGATCAGCAGAGTAACTGGAATACCATAAAAAGACACAATCATTAGTACTAAATTGTTGCTCGGCAAGCTCTGAGCCCCTGAGAGAACCTGAGTCACCTGTATGTTCTGACGTGCAGTGTAATTGGTCGGAAAATGTGCGTACTCGGGGGTAAACATGTCTTCCATGGCTATTACCTCAAGATTTTGAATGTCAAAGAACTGCTTTATCTGGCTTGTCCGCTAAAATTTACCCGCCTTCCTAAGAGAAACTTGCCGTGGTCTACTCAAATAGGTAGTCAAAAAAGATAGCGAATTATGCAAGCAGCTTAATTTTGGTTTACAAGTGATGGCAGTATTGCACCCACTGGTAGTGGATTAACGTAAAGGATAGAGAGAAATAAGGCATCGTCGTTGTATTCCTGGATTTTGAGGGAGTAGGCCATATGGAAATCGAGATGACCTGTCCAACCTGTGGGTCTCACGACATTTCCAA
>NZ_JADEWX010000075.1 GCF_015207395.1 Nodosilinea sp. LEGE 07088 | reverse complement strand
AGAGACGGTGATTATGGAGGGGGAGGGGGCGATCACCGTCTATCCCCATCAACCGCCTGTAATTGCTGTGGAGGAAGCACCACCGTCTGAACCCGAAGCTGTGGTTGATATTCCAGCTACTGGAGAACCTGAATTTCAGGTGCAGAGCTTGTTTGATGTGGAACCGTTTCGGACAGGTCATCTTACTGGCCAAGGGCCACGACCTAGCGCAGATCCGCTGTGGCAGCAAGACCAGGCGACAGCGGTGCCCGCTCAGGATTCGCCGTCCCTCAGTCCGCCCCAGCCCAAACCCTTGAAGCCTGTCCAGGGGCCAACACTACAAGAAGTCGCCGATGAGGTGCGGGGAGCGGATTTAGAGGATGTGGCAGCGCATTTGGGGTTGGAATGCGATCGCCACGACAAACACAAGTGGCGATCGGGCGACCACATCATCAGCATCAGTGGGCCGCTCTTCATGGACTGGCTGGCGGATGCCGGAGGGCGGGGTGCTATTGACCTGGTGATGCATGTGCAGAGGGTGGAGTTTAAGGAAGCAGTGGAATGGCTGTCGGGGCGGGATTTGTCTCAACAGCCTGCTCACGTGGTGACCTATGCCCAACCTGAAGTGCGAGGACCCCGGGTGTTGGCGGTGCCCGCCGCGAACGAACACCGCTGGGCGGGGGTGCGTGAGTATCTGGTGGAAGCCCGCAAGCTACCGGCGGTGCTGGTGGATCGGCTATATGAGCGGGGCTTGATCTTTGCCGATGAGTACCAGAATGCGGTATTTCTGCGCCACGGGTTGCAGGCCAAAACCTGGAGTCGGGGCGAGGTCATTGGGGCTAGTTTGCGGGGCACGTGGGGCGAAGAGAACCATTTCCATGGCCTAGCGCCGGGTTCAGCTAGAGATCAGGGCTGGTTTTGGATTGGCACAGGGCAGGGGCCGGTGAACCGAGTCTTGCTGGTGGAGTCGCCGATTGATGCGATGTCGCTGGCGTTGCTGGATAAGGCTCAGCGGGGGCCAGTGGGGGTGTCGATTTACCTTTCGACAGATGGGTCTGGGGGTGTTCCGGTAGAGGGGTTAAAGTCAGTAGTGCAGAGTGGAGGAGTGGTGGCAGCGGCCTTTGATGCTGATGTAGCGGGAGAGTTGATGGCCTGGCGGGTAGCGCAGCAAGTGCCGGGCATTGAGCGGTTGACGCCGAACCAGGGGAAGGACTGGAATGAGGTACTGATCAACCCAGAGGACATGGGGAACTTGTGGCAACAGAACCAGCCAATATTAGGGCAGCTTTGGCGATGGCATGGAGCAGCCGTAGCGCTAGGCAGACCGGAAGGATATTTGAGCCGGATTACAGAGGTGGCAAGGGAAGTAGCGAAGGGGAATCCACTATCTGGGCAGGCGATCGCAGCGATGCAGCGAGATTTAGGCAGTAGGAAAACCCCAGTGAACCAAAAGGCGACTGGAGTGGAGATGTAGTGGCTCAACGCCCTGTCCAATTCACAAAGGTGACTGTATTTATTGAATGGCTTGTTCAAGTGGCTACTTGCCGATCGCTGTAGGCCACATAAGCCGAGTCAATAGCAGCTCCCATCAGCGCCACTGGAGTGTTCGCCGAAGAATAGTATCTGACATCTTCAGGAAAGGTTTGGCTGAGCAAGTCAATGGCCCCGATTCGCCCCTGACCAGGACGTACGTAGACGACTAAAATAGGCCGCCCAATTCTGAGGTCAATTAGGGCCTGAATAACCTCATTGACCAGGGCATCGCGCTTTTTGTAGCCGACTTCCCGTACCGCTCCATCGGGAGACGCTATTTCTGGCACTGCTAGAACGTCACAGTTGACGAAATCGATCACTAATACGCTGCCCAATCGCCCCTGGGGTTTTTGGCCCAGATGCCACAGCCGTACGTCCAAAAAGCCTCGCCCTTTGAGCAGGCCATATTCCAATGGCTCTTTGCCGGGGCGGGCGGGAACATAGTAATCCACCACGGTGTTGCTGATGATTTGCTCGGTGCGAAAGGTGCGCTGAATATTGCGCGCCTCGGCTTTGATCAGGGGTTCTATGTGGTCAGATAGCTCTTGGCGCACCATGCGGGTCGCCATTTCTCGGGCATCGTCCAGGTTGCTTTTGAAAAACCAGGTGAGCAACCCGCCCAGCAGCGCCAAGAAGCCCAGGAATACGCTATTTAGCCGCAAAACAAACTCCAGCTGGCTTTTGAGTAGCTCGACCTCGGGCGATACAGCAGGTGAGGTGGCCTGCGCCAGCAGCGCTAGGGTGAACTCGATCGGGGGAGTGCTCATGGTGGGCAGGGCGGGTAAGGGCTGCCCCAGGATATAGCAAAAGGAGGAAGGCAGAAGGAGGAAGGATGAATAAGAAAAGGTTGAGAAATCATGCCGTCTATTGCACAATCGCCAATCTGCCCGCTAGAATCGCGTCATTGGACTCCGCTTCCTGAGGGGGTCTGCCGAACCTGGAAAACCGCATAGTCTCGTCGACCCCCTCAGATGCCGCTCCGTACAAGGGTTTGAGCCCTGTTGGCAGAGGGCTTGTTGACAAAGATTCTCAATAATTTACCCTTGGATTAGACCCCTTCAGATTTGGGGTGTTGAAAGCCTTGCCCTGTAAGGGTTTCAGATCGAGGGGGTTCAAATCTCATTACCCCGCAAGGGGACGGAAACGAACGCTTGGGGAGTGGCTGCAGCTACTTCCGCAGAGTTCAAATCTCATTACCCCGCAAGGGGACGGAAACAAGGCCTGTCGTACTGACAGTAATTTACCCCACTACCGTTCAAATCTCATTACCCCGCAAGGGGACGGAAACCTTCAACCTGAGTTTCAGGCTTCGTTTGAAACTGGTTCAAATCTCATTACCCCGCAAGGGGACGGAAACCCAAAGCAAGGATGAAGGCAGAAGGATGAAGGATGAAAAAGTTTCCTGATGGTCGCCTGGCGGATCGCGTTGATTAGCCCGGCATTCTCAACTTCGCTGATTATCTAAAAGGTGAGCTTTTTGCCTTTCCTCTTCTGCCTTTCTCCTTTCCCAGTAAGGGTTGATCTGGATGTTGCTGATCTTGCTGCGCTCCGCTCCACCCGGTATTTGCCCCAGAGCCTTTCGCCACTTTTCATCCTTCTGCCTTCATCCTTCCTCCTTTAAAGGGGGCACTCTATCTAGCAGAGGCCAAATCGCCCAAAATTTGTGCCCAGTGATTTGAAGCAACGCACCAAAGCCTTTGCTCTACGCATCATTCGCCTGTATTCCGCTCTTCCGAACACCACTGTGGCCCAGGTGCTGGGCAAACAAATCTTGCGTAGTGGCACCTCAGTGGGTGCTCACTATCGGGAAGCCCATCGCGCCAGATCGACCTCCGAGTTTGTCAGCAAGCTCAATGGCGGACTGCAAGAACTCGAAGAAACTACCTACTGGCTAGAACTGCTAGCCGAATCCGAGACTATTGAACCCAGTCGCTTGACTCCTCTTACACAGGAAGCAGACGAATTAACCGCAATTCTCGTCACCCTAATCAAAAACGCTAAAAATAAAGAACCTACTTGACACATTTCTGCCTTCATCCTTCTGCCTTCATCCTTCTGCCTTCATCCTTCTGCCTTCATCCTTCATCCTTCTGCCTTTCCCTCAGGCACTACAATAGCCGCAGAGACACTTTCCACCTCAGAGCCCATGGCCACCATCACTATTGACGTGCCCGATGAGCTATCGGAGCAGTTGCAGCAATTAGGCGATCGCCTGCCTCAGCTATTGCAGCAGTGTTTGCAGCAGCCCCCTTTGCCCGCCAGGGTTTACCGCTACGTGCTGAGCTTTTTGGCCAGTCAGCCGACCCCTGCAGAAATCGCCAACTTTAGGCCCACAGAAGACATGCAGGCTCGGTTGCAAGAGCTAGTCATGAAGGCAAAAGAGGGAAATTTATCTGCCTCAGAAGCCGAAGAACTCGCAGAGTATGAACGCATTGAGCATGTCATGGTGATGCTCAAGCTAGGAAATTTGCCATACCTCACAGCCACACCCCCATCGTGACAACCATTCCTGCATCAGCTCGGCGGTTGGTGGAAAGCCGCGCTAGCCGTCGTTGCGAATATTGTCTGCTGCCAGCCGCTGTGAGTTTCTTCTCCCACGAAGTCGATCACATAGTGGCTTTAAAGCACGGTGGTAAGACAAACCCCCAAAATTTAGCCTATGCTTGCTGGCGCTGTAACCGCTTTAAGGGCACAGATCTAGGCTCGTTTGATCCTGAGACTGGATTATTCAGCTTTCTCTTCAACCCTCGCGATCAGACCTGGGCCGAACACTTCCAGTTGCAGGACAATTGCGTGAATGGCCTAACTCCCGAAGGCCGTACAACCGTCCATCTACTACAGCTCAACAGTGACGAGCGCAGGGCTGAGCGGCAGCGAGCAGCCGCAAATAGAGCAGATGATCTCTGATAAAACGTTGACCTGGACGTGGCTCAGGTTATCGCCCCTTACTTCACCTACGCTTTAGCCCAGGGATTTTGCTGCTGTTCGTCCTTCATCCTTCATCCTTCATCCTCCATCCTTCTGCCTTCATCCTTCTGCCTTCATCCTTTCTCCCCAATGCTCTCCGCCCTCGGCATCGACCCGGCCCGCATTCGCCACGTGCAGCCCCGCACCCGCCGCACCCACTGGCAGGCGATTGTCAACTGGCTGACCCGCTACCAGCCCTCGGCAGAGGGTTCAAACCTAGAGCAGGTGCGGGGCTATCTGGAGGCATTTCATCACCTTTGCGAAATAGAAGAATGGCAGCGGGCGCTGAGCTTGATGCTGCACGAGATAGATACCCCCGCCCAGGCCCAACTGCATTACCAGCTCAAGCTGTGGGGCTACCTACCCGAGCAAATGGAGCTGTATGAAGCGCTGGTTGACCATGTAGACCCCCTATGGCAAGGGCGCTTGCTGCAATTTTTGGGGGCAGTGCACCAGGCCCAGGGAAACTATGGGCGGGCGCAGGAGTACTGCGATCGCAGTCTGGCCATCTTCCAAACCATAGGCGACCCTGTGGATCGAGGCATGGTGCTGAGCCACCTGGGCGAAATTCGCTATGCCCAGGGCGACTATGCCGCCGCCATTGACTACCAGCAGCAGTGGTTGACAATTGCCCGTGAGGCTGGCCTTCATGTAGGGGAAGGCATTGCCCTGGGCAGTCTGGGCAATATTTATGAGTCGCAGGGTGACTATGCCACTGCACTGGAGTACCACCGCCAGCACCTGGCCCTGGCCCGTGCCGACGGTGACCTGGAGCTAGAGGGCTCTGCTTTGGGCAATATGGGCAGCTGCCACCATGCCCTGGGCCAGTACGACCAGGCTAAAAGCTACCACCATCAGCACCTGATCTTGGCCCAGACAATTGGTCATCGCCAGGGAGAGGGCAACGCCCTGGCCGGGTTGGGCAGCGCCTGCTATAGCCTAGGAGAGTATGAACTGGCCACAACCTATTTTGACCAGCAGCAGGAAATAGCGCGAGATATTGGCGATCGCATGGGCGAAGGCAATGCCTTGGGCGGCCTGGGCAACGTCTGCTTTGCCACAGGCGACTTTGAGCAGGCATTGACCTACCACCGCCAGCACCTGGCGATCGCTCAGAGCCTGGAGCATTCCCAGAGCACCCTCCACGCCCTGGGTAACCTGGGCAACGTCCACAGCGCCATTGGTCAGTATCCCCAGGCGGCGGACTGTTACCGGCAGCAGTTGGCGATCGCCGAAGCCATTGGGGATCCGCTAGGGATGGGTTTGGCCCTCGGCAATTTGGGGGTAGTCGCTCACGCCCTGGGCAACTATGCCGAGGCCTTTGAAGCCTTGCAGCAGCAGTTGGCGATCGTGCGAGACCTGGGCGATCGCACCCGCGAAGGGCAGGCACTGAGCAACCTGGGCAACACCTACAGCGCCGTTGGTGACAGTCCCCAGGCGGTGCAGTGCTACGAAGCAGCGATCGCGATCGCGCAGCAGGTGGGCGATCGCCAGGGAGAAGCCAACGCCCTGGGCTATTGGGGTAACCTCTGCCATAAACAAGGACAGTTTCAGGCTGCGCTCGACTACCATCAGCAGCATCTGAAATTAGCCACAGCTCTAGGCGATCGTCCAGGTATTGGCCGTGCCCTGCAAGGGTTAGGCAATACCCACCAGCAGCTGGGCCACTATGAGCAAGCCCTGGAGTACCATCACCAAAACCTGGCTCTGGTCAGAGCTATGGGCGATGTGGCTGGAGAAGGGGCGGCTCTGGGCTGCATCGGCAATGTGTACGACGACATGCATGACTACGCCCAGGCGGTCATTTATCATCGGCAAGATTTGGCGATCGCCCGTCAGATCGGCGAAAAGCGGGCTGAGGAAGCGGCGCTGGTAAATCTGGCCAATGCCGAAAGCGAGCTGGGTCAGCACCCAGAAGCGGTGGAGTACTACAAACAGGCTCTGACATTGGCGCGGCAGATTGGCGATCGCTGGGGTGAGGGGTTGACCCTGGCGAACCTGGGCGAAACCCTGACTAAACTGGGCCAGTACGATGCTGCCCTGGCCCAGTTACAGAGCGGTATCGAAATTTTGCAGGAGCAGGGGGCGCGATCTTTGGAGGCGTCGGCTTACAAGTATCTAGGGATGCTTTATGGAGCCACGGGCGATGCAGAGAAAGCGGTGGAGACGTTCGATCGGGCGATCGCCCTGGCTACCGAGCTAGGGATGCCGCTGGTAGAGGAGTGCCGCAGGCTGCGATCGGCCCTTCTCTCTTGAACCCTACCAGCCCATCTTTTCATCCTTCTGCCTTCATCCCTCTGCCTTCCTCCTCCTGCCTTAAAGTAGAGTTATCCACGCCCATCTATCCAAGGGCCACCCCATGACCACTACACCTAACCGCGTTCGCTGGACCACGGCTGACCTGGAGCTGTTTCCTGATGACGGCAAGCGCTACGAAATTATTGATGGAGAGCTGCTAGTGACCCGAGCCCCCAGTTGGAGCCATCAACAGCTAACTGGCCGAGTTTTTAATGCCTTAGATACCTGGTCGCAGGCTACAGGGCGGGGGGAAGCTGCTGTCAACCCTGGCGTTATCTTCACGGATGAAGACAACGTTATCCCTGATGTGGTGTGGGCCAGCACCGACCGACTTGAGTTGCTAATGGATAAAGCCGAGCATTTAACGGGGGCACCAGAGCTGGTGGTGGAAGTGCTATCGCCAGGCGAAAAAAACGAGCAGCGCGACAAGCAGCTCAAGCTCAAGCTCTACTCCCAGCAGGGAGTGCAAGAATATTGGATTGTCGATAAAAATCTACGCCAGGTGCAGGTTTACCGTCGCGACAATGCGATACTGACATTAGTTGTTACCCTACAGGCTGATGACTCTTTGACCTCGCCCCTGCTCACTGACTTTACCTGCCCCTTAAATCGAATCTTTGGCCAGCCTCGCTAACGATCCGCATGGCCCATCTCGTTTTTCATTCTTCGTTTTTGAAGCTGTTGCCCCTGGTTACCCTACAGTTGCACCAGCTAGATATGCCCCCAGGACAGCGGCTTTTCCAGACTGGCCTCTGCAAACTGAAATTTCGGTTTATGTGGCTCAGAGCCAAGTGTAAGGGCGGAATCGGGCAACGCGATCGTTCCGGAAGTGGGTTAGGAAGCAGTTGGGAGAGCAAACTTAAGTTACTATTCGCTGAACGATAGCGAAAATTATGAGTGGCTATGAGTCCTCTGGCATTGGAAGATGTATATATTTAGCTTGAGCACGATCTCGCTCCATATACTTAATTTTAGGCAGGCTATGTG
The DNA here is from genome assembly GCF_015207395.1 of Nodosilinea sp. LEGE 07088. Lineage (GTDB taxonomy): Bacteria > Cyanobacteriota > Cyanobacteriia > Phormidesmidales > Phormidesmidaceae > Nodosilinea. The sequence goes on along the minus strand of NZ_JADEWX010000075.1, from coordinate 18,147 downwards.
TGGTCAGATTGGCCGCAGTAAGGAGCGCTACAGAGCTAGCTGTTCCCCAGTAGAGTGCTAGCCTGCGAACGCCTTCCTCTTGGTAAAGACGTTTGATTGATGCAATAATATCTGCGACTAAGGGCATAGCCTGCTCAGACAAGATTGTTTTAGTCTCAATCCAATACAAAGGTAGATGGCCTATATCTTCCTGCACATCCTGTAAATATCCATCAGATCCAACGTATAGTGCAGCTTCTCCTTGGGTATTTGTGCTGTTGTTTTCATCGTCGGTAATTAACCTCGCACAGTTGGGATCTCCTCCTGTCAAGGGCGTTAGGTCTCCCTGTTCCTTATTGGTCATTACTTCTCCTTTCCAGTCGTAGCTATAAAGCTCTACACGAGTGGTCCGATCGAAGTGATTGCCGACTGCCCAAAATAGCCCCGTCTGGGCACCTCCTAAAATTCGAATTCTTCGTGTACCATTACGCAGGTCTCCAGGTATTGAATAAAATGCAGAAGACACGGTTTTCGCCATATCTTCCCAATCTTCCCCAGTTAGTAGTTCTGCTTTTTGGCGCGGCTGGAGACTAGGCCGAAACGTCAGTGCTGGAGCATTTAGCCTGACAATGTGGTCAGGCAGATCTGGCTCTCCACGTCGTGGTCCATTGCCTCTTTGATCTAAAACGATCACGACATCTGACCATGAATTTGGGATTGAACGTCGGTAGGCTGTGACGGCGATTTTTTCGGCAATAGCATCTGGATCTATGCCAGTCGAGTTTTGTTGGCAAACATAGCCCAGCTGATTCACTCTATTTGCATCAGCATCAAGGAAGCGGCTTTGTAAAAGGTCGTGGCTCTTGACCAATTGAAGGGGGTTACCGAGGTAAACTGGCAGGATATGCTGGGTTCCTTCCTGAGCTTCTATTGCCCAACGAAGCTCATCTTTGCACCACTCAGATTTCAGATAAGCTTCGGACAAGAAGATGGTTAAGGTAGCTTGCTGTTGAACAGCCTGTTTGAGAACAGTATCTAGCGGTCCCATTTCTAAAAGCTCATTTTTATCAAGCCATGTTAAAATACCACGACGCCTAAGCCGTTTTGCCACTGCTTCAACCAGTTCACTATCAGCTGAAGAATGGGATAGAAATGTAGACACAAAAAGTGGTTTGGTTTGAAGAGTAGTCATGGTTTTTTAGCGTATTCCCTTCACTCGCTTGATCGAGCCGTCATCCTTCAATTCTTCAATACAAACAGAAACTTCCTGGCCTTCCGATAACTTGCCGACCAGTTTTGGTTCCTTTTGTGTAAGTCGAATAGTATCTAATATTTCGTAAGTGACTTTATTACCTTTGATAGCGGCGACAGTTGCTGATAATTCTTGCCCAACTTCAAACGTATGAGCCTGAGTGACCGCCTGAATCTCAGCTTCTCGTTCCGACATCACCTCAATTTTCTGAATCTCGCCAGTTGGAACGCCCTTGCCATAGTACTGTACTAATCGGGCTGCCCAACCGAGGATCATCAACATTTGGGCAGCTTTATCCTGATAGTCTTTTAGATATTTTTCGCAGGCAGCATCCAGGCTCTTGTAATAGTTGACGGTTTGCTTACTGTGGCCAATTTGATTACCTCTGCGCACCAGAGTTTTCAGGTAGTCAAAAAAGGCTTTGCCAGCATCTTTCCGATCTACATACTCCCGAAGATAGGAAATCGTCTTTCTCAGTTCATTAACATCCGTACCTTCAATAACCAATTGCCGAGCAATCGCGTGGGCTACCTGCCATTGCACTTCAGTGAGCGCCAGGGGAGCGGTTTCGGTTGACATGGTTAATACATATCCTCCGGAGCAGTACGCTGGGTGGGCCAGGCCAAAATCCTTGCGAGTTCTTCAAGCTGCTGTTTCTGAATTAAGTCTTGATGGGCTTTTGCGATCGCAGCCTGCATGTAATTCCTCAAGGCCTCGCCAGTCGGACGATCAGATTCAGGCAGAGTATATCGGGTATAGCGATCTCTGGGAGAGCCTGGTTTTTCAAGGGCATCTACCGCAGCAACCAGACTCCCCATGCCAATGGGTTTACCTCCACCGACTTTTAGAGCTATCTTATGGGCATCATCCTGTCCCAGTATCACAAACAGGGTTCCCAGTTCTGCTTCAGTTAAATTTTTAAACTGAATTACTGTCTTGAAGATGTAGCCCTGTTGTGCTTTCTGGGCATCAATTCCTTTCTTATTTTTACCATCAGGAGTTTTTTTACTGGTTACAGCTTTGACCCCATGATAGTAAAACTTTCGACCAGCAACTTTGCCGCTATTTTCGTACATTGGATTTTCTGGTTTAGGTCCATAAAGAGATGGCATAAACTCTACGTTATTGCTTATCACTTGACCCTTTGAATCCTGAAAAGAAACTAAACCCTGCCAACCCATCGCTCCAAAAACTCGACAGGCAGGACATACGTCAAACTTCTTTTTCCTAGCGTCGATTTTGCATTCAATATAATCAGGAGTTTTCTTCAAGTTCGCCTTAGTCTTGCATAAGCAGCTTCGGGTTAAAGCCTCATAAGCCGAACGTATAACCCCTTTTAATGAGCTTCCCGGAATAATTAAGGTATTTCTTTGATGAACAGCGGTTTTAACCAGGTCAACTTTAAAGTTGACATCGCGCCCCATTGCCACCACACCAGATGCAACAAAGGTTGAAGTCTGGGCAGTAAGGGTAATATACAATTTGCCGCTAATTAGATCATCTCTAAATCGATCTTGCCCAGCATCCCGATTTTGCTTTGCTGGGTGCTCTCGATGAACTTTAGTCGAAAGGGGTACTAATCCGTAGGGCTTATCGCCTGTATCTGGCACAGGATTGGGCTTTGTTGTCGTTTTAGCTTGGCTCGAGTGAGGACTCCTCGGGCCAGGCCGCTGAGGCTGATTATTGTTCTTTTTAATAGGTTTAGGAGTTGACATAGTCGTTCGCTTTATTTAGCAACCAGAGCAACAAAGTGAACCGTTGCAGTTTTCTTATCCCGAAAATACCGCTGCTCAATGTTGATACCGCGATCCGCTAGTCCCTGGGGAAAGCGGGTTTCGGTGGGGGGATAGGTATGGGCCGGGCGATCGCAGGTTTCCCATTCGGCACCCACCTTGTCAAAACCATCCACCTTTTCTGTTTCGCTGAGCAGCAAGACGCTGTAACCCTGGCCTTGTGCTTTCCATCGCAGTTCGCGATCGCGGGTAAACACCTGCCCTTCTGGACTGGGAAAACCCTCTGGCCAATCACGACTCAAACCGCTGACTTTGTGAGGCCAGCGCAGGAAAAAAACGCGATTGTTTCCTGTAATCTCTTTGATCAGCTTCTCAAGCTGCTCGACAGTCTCAACTGTTTTCACCCCGACAAAAGCACTCATGCTGCCACCCCCAGCAAACTGGTCCAGGATTTCACTGCTGGAGTAAACAGATCCTTTTCTATGTCTTCCTGCCCAGACCAGGTGAGTTGCACTCCAAAACCTAGATCCATTGCGGTTCCGGCTACAGGCGTTTCTTGATGGTCAGGATGGGGAAAGCCATAGCGCTCAGCTTCGTCGGATGTCAGAAACTCCCCGGCACCTAACAGGTAGTTCCTGGGCCAGGGGTCTTGTTCCAGGCCAATGGCTTTAATGTGGTCGTTTTCCAACACACAACCGGGATACTGCACTACAACAGAATCAAGGCTGACTTCTACTAAACCCATGCCGCGCGACTTGGCAAAGCCCAGGCCGAACCAGCCATCGTCTAAGTCTCGTAAAACCAGGCCAATCAGAGCTAATTGCGCCAAGGTAAAGTTCTTGAGATGTATTTTGGTGCGAAATTCGCCAGCGGTACACACTTGATAGTCGAATGGGCCTACGGCCACAGAACCAAACACCCGATCAATCGCGACCCCGTTACGCTCCTCAATTTTGAGTTGGGTTTTATCGGCAGGGTAAGCGTCTTCAATGCGGGCTCGACTGGCAATGGAGACACTGCCAAACATTTGGTCTGTAAAGGAAGACAGACGATAGAGTTCTCTTGTGTCTTTGACCTCATCTAGATATTGGTAGCTATTTAGATCGAGTGGGTTGCTGGCCCAAAGCTGATTAGGATCTGAAGGACGGCGATCGCTGCCAACGGTTCTGATAATGCGCTCTGCGTGAGCCCGAATGGCTCCTTTGAGGGAACTTCCCGGCAGGTAAATCGAGCGGCCACCCTGGTGATAGGTTTCTACAAACTCCATTTGGGGTTTGGTGGGGTCAGCACCCTCTTTACCCGACTTGATCAGAATGGGACCGCAGGGTGAGAGGGTGAATTCGATGGTGCAGTGATTAACAAATCGCTTATGCATGGACTGTCTCCTTCGTAGCTAGCCTAGTTAGTTCGTTAAGTAGTTCTGTAGACCAACGCTTTTTCAAGGCCGTGATCTCTTGAGGAGATTTGACATAGTCCTGAAGCTGCTCATCAACCAGATTTCTTAAGTAATCGATAAGTTCTTGAGAATTTTTCGGATTTACCCAAATCATTTCATCAAGTTGAAGTTTGACAACCCCCAAACCTCGCGATCGCGCCCCACCCAGAGGTATTTGTTCACTCTCAAATTGATGTAAACCAATCATCAGTAGACCCAACTCCCATTCTTCGGCATTTTCAACCACTGCCTTGAATTCAAATGGGGTGCCAGCGGGCACAACCTGAAAATCATAGAGTTTGCCATCAGCGGCGGTTTCGGTGTCGCGATCAATGGAAACACCGTCGCGTTCCTGATACTGGCCAAACCAGGTGTCTGGCAGTACGGTGAGGTCGCGCACCTGGAATTTGCTGGATACCCAGGGCGAACCGAACAACTTTGACACTAAATCAGTCTCTGCCAAAATAGCAGCCGTCAAAGCTGCATCATTGGAATGCTGTTCTTTGAGCAAGTTGATTTCATTTGCCGTTAAAGACCATTCTTCCTCAATGGCAGGATTACCGACTAACTTTCGGTTATCGCCCACAACACCGCGCAAAAAACCTTCTAGGCGGGATCGTAGCGCTCCCTTGAAACTTGAACCAGGAATGAGTGGTTTACCCAAGGAGTCTTTAACCACAGGTAAGTCTGCACCAATTGGCTCTGTCGAACGCCCTTGAGAAATTCGCAGGGCCGTTTTGGTGATAAGCACACCTTCGAGCTCTAACCGACTTTTAAATATCTCAAACATATTTCTGGTACTCTAAAATTTACTTTTTGGACTTATCTTGGTTAGCTGCCTGTAAACCGAGTAGTGCAGTATGTTCCCTGCTGAGATAGCCAAGATACAACTGCGTAAGATTCAAGTGAGTTTTCTTCAGCAAGCTTGGTTTTTGCTGCTGTAGATAGTCCCTGATCTCTTGTGGATTATTTCCTTTTGAAGAATCTTTTCGAAGTTCAATTTCCCTTTCTAGATCAGTTTCGATTGTTTCAAAGATTTTTTTGCAATTTTCATTCAATGCATCGATCTGTTGAACAACAGCATCTGCGAAGAACTGCCTATGCCCTTCTTCAGTAATCTGTAGCTTCCAGACTCGACTCGATTCTTTCCGCCCAACCTGGTAGCGGATAAAGCCTTTTATCGCTTCAAGGGAGGACATTGCCTCTGTCGATACAGAAAGTACATTCTTAAAGGGCGACTTTTCCTGGACTTGCTGAACATTAAATTTCAGTGCAATTTTTTGCATTTCGACAATAACGCTATCAAGTTGATCTCTAAACGCTTTATCAATTCTCAACTGTAATTGTTCTTCTAGCCCTATTAGAGAGTGTTTCGTCATAACTTATACTGGCTCCTCCCGAAATACGTGATGAAACTCATTGCACACCTGCACCTGACCGAACCCCTCTGTTGTTCGTTCTCCCACGCCTTTAATCTCTAGCTGCTCAAGTTGAGGGAGCCACTTTTCCAACTGGGATGTACTGAACAGGTAGACCGCCCCTCGATTGGTAACTAGCTCTACGTCTTTCATCAGGCCCCAGGCGGCATTCCAGCCTGAGCGGTAGTCGTAGCTGCTGTAGACTGAATGAAGCTGAAGGGTAGAGTCTTTCATGTCTGCCATTTGACAGAGCATTTCAGGAGAAATTACCGTGGTGCTTCGCCACTGATCCACCAGGATGGCCTCGGCCTGCAAGTCGAGGGTGAAATATTGCTGATTGTCGGGGAAGGGTTGCGGATGGCTAAAGACTTCTCCCCAATCTTTCCAGCGATCGTGCAGTTTTTGGTTAAAGTCTTTAATTCGCGTTTTGATCGCATTCGGTCGAGCAAGCGGTTTTACTTCAATCTCAACCTTACCCAACCCCCGCGAAGCAGAGCCGCCAAAGCGCCAGAGCTGTTGCCCTAGATAAGTCGTGAGCTGGTCGGCAAGAGCATCATCCTCTATAGAAATAGTGCTGCTAAAAACGGTGGGTTGCTTGTTTTTGATTTGAGTTTCATTGATGACTTCAATGCTGTAAAGCACCTGTTCTTGAGCCGTGGCCCGGCGTCGGTTGATGCCGACCCGTGTGAGCAGACGAGTGTCTACATGGTGAGCCCGGTACTTCCCATTTTCGACGGTGTAGAACTGGCTGTAAGGCTCGGCTCGATCACCATTGATGCAAACCGGATCATAGGGGTACCCATACCCTTCTGCACAGAAGGCATCGATTAAAGTGTCAAAGACGCCGACAGGTTTTTCAGGTTGAAAATCTGGATTGTCAGGGTGGGATCCAGGGCGAAAGCCAGGATCATTTTTAGAACTCACTGCAGTTGCGGGTAAGACGTAGACTGGCTGTCCTTCAGGGCTGGGGTAGGCATTGCTGAAAGTAGCCGCATTCTCTGCCAAAAACAGTTGCTGAAAGTCACTGTCCGGTTGAGCTAGGTTAGTGTTGTCTTCCGTGGAAGATTGCCGCAGCATTTTGCCCGCGATTGCGCCCCGAATGACTGATCCGGGAATATAGGTCTGAGCCTCGCTGATGGAACCACCTGGCTTTTGCCGACCGATTGCCAGTGGAGATAGCGCTTTAATCGTTAGTTGAAGGGTGGTCATGATGCATTGCCCTCCAGGAGAGAACTCCAGTCCTTGTCTTCTAGTGTTTGATCGAAAGGTTGCCATCGCAGCCAGCCCAACCCGGCTGATTTGCTGCCTCCCAATGCATGGATGTGGTGCAACGCTGCCAGTATTAATGGTTTCGTCTGAGATAGGCAGGCAGGTTCTAGATAAAGGTGCCCTGAAAAGGGGAGTTGCACATTCGCCGGGGAAGTCTCCAGATAGTAGAGTTTTTGATCTTCTGCCGTCCGGCGACGACGGTTGAGGGTAACCCCAGGTCGCAAAACTTCCGGCAGGTTTTCGGGCTCGACCTGACACACCAGATCATCCACCTCAATGCGAGAAGCCAGAGAGGGATTGCCGAAGATCTGGCAAATCAGACAGTGACGTTGGATATTTTCGTTGATGTCACGTTTCCCAATGTCGTAGGCCCCTGTTTGCACAAAACGAGATTCATCTAACCCTAAACGCTGAGGACACATAGTCGTCGGAGTGGGCGATTCACAAATGGGCCAACTTAAGGCACGGGCTAACTTTTCGCACTCATGGCGGAGCCGTCCCTTGAGCTGAGATCCAGGAATTAAAAGTTGCCCCTGGGCATTGCGAATAATCGGTTTATCTGCCAGGGAACCGGAAGAGCCACCTGCCCCAACGCATAACGCGCTATCGATTAACGCTGTGAGGGGAATGGCTTCTGTTGTTTGAGTTAAGCGGCTGAGCTGAACCATTACTGCACCTCCCGGTTGGTTACGGCAGTTCTTTCAGGGTCGCGTTCTGGCTCTTCAGTAAAGGGATACAGATCGACCAGCTCTCGCCAGATGGTTTCGTAAGTAGGGACGTAATCCGGGTTTTGGCGATCTTCCTCGGTCGGTTCCATATAAATCCAGGGAACGAGGTTGCCGTCATTGGTCTTGGCTTTGCACCAGGCGTCTTCAAATTCTGCTTTGAGTTGCCTTTTAGCTTCTGGTTTATTCAACCGAGACCAGAAGTAGCGATAGTTCAGCATGGCGGTATGTTTGCTCCGCTCCAGCAGGCTGCGAATTTGGTACAGCTGCGATCGCGGAAAATCCGCCTTTTTAAGAACCTTTGCAGTTTCTAAAAGCCCCCCAATTTCATGCAGGCTGTACGGTGCGCCGTAGAGTTTGAGTTTAGGACGGGTGCCAAAAACCAATCCTGCCTCTCGAAACTCCTTGATATTAGATGACAGCATGGTGACCGCCTTCATGGTCAAAAAATCAATAGTGCCACCGTGGTAACCATGCTCTTTTTTCAGATGCTTAGCATGATTTTTAGCCGACTTGAGCAGCTGATTGGTCAAATTTTCAGCGTAGTAGATGGGCGTATTTTCTGCGGTAATTAGCACCCCAGCAGACATGCTGAGTTTGCAGGCGACAGGTTTGTTTGTATCTCGCTTAACGGCACCTTCAGGGCGATACCGGTGGATGGCTTTCAAGGATTCCTGAGAAAGCAGTTGATTAAGCCCATATTGCTCAGAATTCTGGTCTAATAACAAGGTTTCAAACTGTTGGCTCAGGGTCCGAGCAATCGCCAGTGCCTTATTTGCCGGAACCACCAGCATCACGTCGTCGCCACCGATGGTTAGAATCTCGAAGGGATGAATCCAGGTGCCGTTGCGGTTTTCGCTTTCTGGATCATCAATGCCCTGGAGTTGATGGGGAGCCAGGTGCTCTTTCAGGGCGTAGTAGACAGCATGTTCTGTCGCTTGAGAAACGGCATCACTGAATTCCTGATAGTCCTGAGCAGTGGTAATTTTTTGGATGTACCCCCCCATATTGTTGCCATCGGCATAGATGTAGGCCACAAATCCTTTGCTGGCATTGCCAATCTCGCGCAGCGATCGCGCTTCTTCCAATTGGCGATTAGTTGGGTTGTAGTCTACCCCAAGGTTCTTGTCCGTCAGAAAGTCCTGAAATCGACTGGTCCAACTTTCAAGACTGCCATACTGCCAGCCGAAGCTGCCTCGGTCAAACCAATGGGTATTTTGTGTCTCGCGTTTCACTTTCTGCCCGACGATTCGCTTGCGAGCAGTGACATCCGAAAACCACGGTTCGCCAGGTAATTGCTTGGCCTGGTTAACGGCTAATCGTCGTTCAGGCCCATCTCGACGTCCATAAGGATGCGTCTCAAACATTGGAGGATGGCGACGACTGAGTCGATTACCCACAAAGCGATCATCCCCGCTGCGTCGCTGGTTAAATCGTACTGCTAGCTTTCGCACCAGTTCGTTGAAGCTTTTGCGCTCTTTAAACTGCTTTGTGAGGCTGGCTTGATCGATAGAGTTTTTCTCCACTTTTCCATAAATGGCTTCTACAAGTGGCTGAGTCGCATTTTCATTCTGCAAGTACCAGTCAAGCCAGGGAGTTTGACCAATGTTGCCTTTCAAAAGTCCAAAGCGCAGTTCTAAAAATCGAAAGGCTTGCCCCACAGCACAGGCGTTAGCTGTTAAAGTCTCATGGGTATAGCGCTTCTCGATAGCGTTGGCAAGGTCATCAACATAGGCCGCCGGACAAAAGGCCAGGATATTGCCCCCGGTGGAATAGATGATTAGCTCAGGGATGAGGGCATCTTCGAGACCTGGAAATTCTTTTTGTAGCCAATTTGCACGTATCTGTCGGCAATACTCGGCAGCTCTTTCACACTGGGGAAAGCGATCGCCTGCTTCTTCACCCTTAAAAAATGCTGGCAGATCAATCAGATTAATGCGATCCAACAGAGCCGAAGCCCCCCGTATGTCTTGCAATTTGGAGGCTTCAAACACGTACTGCTTGATTTTGGTGGCTCCACCGTAGACCAGACCAATTCTCTTATCCCAGTCCTGATGCTTCTGCGCTAAAGCCGCTAGTGCTTCGGCGTTTTCTGGATATTGCGATTGCCCCAGCTGATTTAACTGGTGAATTCGCTCCAGATAGGGCTGCACCACCTCTGGAATTGCTTCACCAGCCTTGATGGCTTGCCGCGTTTGCTGTAAAACCTGCAGATCCACTTGAGGAGTTTTGGCTTCTCCCCAGGCCAGGCACCAAGCCATACCAATTTTGAGCACATCAGTGGATTGACCAGCAGAAGGCTTCTTCGTTTCTCCGTTTGCCATGATTCTAGATATAGATAAAATCTTTAGACTTTGCTGTTCAAATACGTAGAGGGAACATCTTTATATAGATGAAAATTTAGGTGATGAGCGATCGCACCTCCCCTAATACCTCCTCTGGCACGGCCTCAGTCAAGCCCGATATCCACGGCCCACAGGTCATTTCCAGGAACGGCTCTCGCTGTTGCACCTGGGCAATCTCGCCCAAGCTACTGTGAATAACCGCTACCGGCGATAAATTCCCACAATCTCGACAAAATTCGTGCCATTTCTTAACCTCCTCTGGTTTAGAGCTAATAATCAGGTAGTGAGAACAGGCGTCTAAGATGGGCACCTTCTCCGGCTGCACCCTGCCGCCCACATCGACAATCACCAGAGGCTTTTGCCGTCGCAGCTTGAGAATGGCCTCGGCCTGGTAGGGGTAAAACCGATCGGTGAGCGTGCCCTTGTAGGCCAGCTTAAAGTCCTCACGCACCTCCTCAGTGGCCGAGGCGGGTAACTCCAAAATCCAGTTGCCCTCTCCATCCCATTGCGCCCGCTGCAGAAACACATCCGGAAACTTTGGCAGCAATGCATTAAATAGAGCGTGGCTCAGCACCGATTTACCGCTATCCGGTGGGCCAACAATCAGCAACGCAGGCCCCAGGCCCGTTCGCACCTGGGCCAGATCAAGGGCAATTACCTGACCAATGCGCACCTGCTGAGAGTGGGTGGTCACCACGATCGCTCCCAACCGGGGGTCATGGCAGGCGACCCAGGCGGTGGGGTGCAGCTCATGCACCAGATAGGCGTAGAGCCAGACCGGCCCCCGCCCGCTGATGACCACCCCTGCGGTGGTGTCAATGCCTGCCGGTAGCGATAGCCCTTGTAAATCTGCCGGTTGCATGAGCCGGTCGGGGCGGGTGAGGTGAATGGTGAGAATTTGTAGCCGCAGCGGCCCCACCTGCTGAATTGCGCCCAGCTGCAGCGCGATCGCAGCCTCGGCGGTTGAAATCTGAGTCACCATGCGGGCAGTTCTCTCCGGTTTGCTATCGACTCTCTGCAAGTTGCCGCTATTATGGCATTGGCTTTGAAGAGGGGTCTTCAAATGGCTACTTTAAGCGGGTTTAGCTGGTCGCCCACCCCTGACCTGCTGCAGTGGCTCAGCGGCGGGCAGTGGGCCAATCGTCTGTTGCGATCGCAGCGACTCTACTATTTACTGCGGCGGCTCTATGGGCCAGAGGCGCCCCTCGCGGGTGAGATTCCCCAGCTGTTTCGCTATCGAGACCTGGCCCAGCGGCTGTTTGCCCCCAGCCACGGCAGTTCTGAAACGGCCTCTGCGGCGGCATTGAGGTTGGGCTGCCAGCATACCCGGTGTCTATGTCAGCAAACCGGGGTGGCGCTGCTGTTTGAGGCAGACGCTGACCTCGATCGCGCAACCTGGGTGCGGCGGGCGGCTCCGCTGGCGGGGCTATCGACCGTTGCACTTGAGACGGTTCTAGAAAAGCCACCATTTGGGGTAGTGCATCGGGCGTTGCGAGAAGACCTGAAACTGCTGGCTCAGCAGGGGTGGCTTCGGGCCGCCGGACGGGGGAAGTGGGCCACCGTAGCTGAGGCTGAATGGCCAAAACCACCTGAGAGCGAGAATCTACGCGGGGAGATGGGGTCGCTGTCGCGGCCAGAACGGCTGCTGCTGCTGCGATCGCTCGATTCCGTGGCCTTTGTACAGCCCCAGCTGGAGGTGCTTCTCGATCAGCTGTGGCGGCAGACTCCAGAATACCCAGCTCGGCGAGGGCTGTTAGACCCCGAACCGACCCAGCGAATTTTTATCCATTTAGACTACATTCTGCCCGATGCGGTGCAGGAACAGGTGGATACCTACCAGCAGCAGATTGAAGCGCTGTGGCAAACCCCAGATGGTGGGGTGATTCAGTTTGACAACTGGAGTGCCCAGCGTCAGCAGCGATCGCAGGTAACGGTGTATCCGGTGTGTTTGCACTATGCTCGCCGGGCCAAGTACCTCAGCGCCTATGGGCTAAACCCAACTGGTCGGGTAGGCTGGTATAACTACCGGCTCGATCGCATCTTGTCGCCCCGGCTCAGGGGGTTGCCCTGGGGCGACCCGCAGGTGCCCACCGCGCTCAAACAGATGCGCCACTGTGGTCAGCTGCCGACGCCGGAGCAGGTGCAGGTGCAGCTGGATGATGCCTGGGGGTTTAATTTTTATCTGCCCAGGGCGCTGCTGATTCTGCGGTTTCCGCCGGAGTTTGCCCGGTGGTATGTGCAAGATACGGTGCGGCACCCGACGTTTGCAGCGGTGGCCTATGCTGAGTTGGCAGGGCTGATCAAAGCCCAGGTGCCAGAGATTTCTGAACAGCAAAGTCTGCTGAGTCTGGTGGCCCAGCGGCCCAACACCGATGCCTACTACCGGGCGTGGATGCGGGTAGGTGATGTGAATGTGACGATGCGCCTGCGCGACTGGCGACCGATGGGGGAGGTGATTGCACCGCTGGTGGTGCGGCAGCAGATGGTGGCGGAGGCGAGGGAGGAGTTGGGGCGGTATGGGGAGGAGCAGCCAGAAGCTTGAGAAATGATGGAATTTAGTTGATGGATTAGGGATTTACCCGTTAAAATCGCAACAATGGCTCCCGCTTCCTGAGGGGGTCTTCCGATCCTCGAAAACCGCATAGTCTCGTTGACCCCCTCAGATGCCTTTCCGTACAAGGGTTTCAGCCCTGTCTGAAGGTGGGTTATTGACATCAATTCTCAATTATTTGACCCTCTGGCCGACCCCCTCAGATTTGGGGTGTTGAAAGCCTTGCCCCGCAAGGGCTCCAGATCGAGGGGGTTCAAATCTCATTACCCCGCAAGGGGACGGAAACATTCGCCCTTGATAAAACTTCCATAGGCTCAACAAGGTTCAAATCTCATTACCCCGCAAGGGGACGGAAACGAGAGGCACACAATCTGCGGCTTTAGCCTCTTCAACGAGCGTTCAAATCTCATTACCCCGCAAGGGGACGGAAACACTCTGAACAGCGGGAGGCTAAAGAACCTCCCATGTTCAAATCTCATTACCCCGCAAGGGGACGGAAACCGTAACTGCTTTATGGCAGCCGCTAGCGCCAGATTGTTCAAATCTCATTACCCCGCAAGGGGACGGAAACGCTTTAATAATCCTTAACGTCTCAGCCCAATCCGTTCAAATCTCATTACCCCGCAAGGGGACGGAAACTCTGCCTCCTTTTTGAGAGCCCGTAATGATCTCCACAGTGTTCAAATCTCATTACCCCGCAAGGGGACGGAAACATTCGGTTCGTCCACGTCTGAGAGTAAGTGGCGTAGTTCAAATCTCATTACCCCGCAAGGGGACGGAAACTCATCGTGTACGGAAGCTTCATCACCATACAATTCTGCATGGTTCAAATCTCATTACCCCGCAAGGGGACGGAAACTTTCAAGACCCTTCGACCAGCGCTTGGCTTGGCCGCGTTCAAATCTCATTACCCCGCAAGGGGACGGAAACTAGACTGTGACTTTCAGCGCCCCCTCAACCAAGCCAAGTTCAAATCTCATTACCCCGCAAGGGGACGGAAACTTACGACCTGCAATCATACCATTGTGCGAGATGTTAGTTCAAATCTCATTACCCCGCAAGGGGACGGAAACTCGTCACCAAATGTGATAACGATTTCAACCCCATTTAAGTTCAAATCTCATTACCCCGCAAGGGGACGGAAACGTGGTACTTACTTAATGAAGTAAGCAGTACCACTTGTTCAAATCTCATTACCCCGCAAGGGGACGGAAACTTCGTGATTGCCATTTAAGGCTGCACGGATAACGCAGATGGTTCAAATCTCATTACCCCGCAAGGGGACGGAAACGCCGCGGCGGCACCGGATTGGGTGTTGATGTTAGTCACAGTTCAAATCTCATTACCCCGCAAGGGGACGGAAACTACACACTGCGGCCGACATTGTCGTCGTCGTACCACAAGATGGTTCAAATCTCATTACCCCGCAAGGGGACGGAAACACGAAACTCACCGTAAAGATCGAGGTCAGCCTGCTCATGTTCAAATCTCATTACCCCGCAAGGGGACGGAAACCAGTGGTGGTCGCCTGGGCATCCATGCAAACCAGCGTTCAAATCTCATTACCCCGCAAGGGGACGGAAACGTAATTTACTGGGATCACCACCATGCTTAGCAACGGTTCAAATCTCATTACCCCGCAAGGGGACGGAAACAACGCCGTTGATGGCATCAGCCGCAACGAAGTTCAAGAAGTTCAAATCTCATTACCCCGCAAGGGGACGGAAACCAGCGTTTCCGCCGCGTAGGCAAATTTCCCAAAACGTTCAAATCTCATTACCCCGCAAGGGGACGGAAACCCTGTGCGCGCGCCAACGCAGTATCCCAATCAACGTTCAAATCTCATTACCCCGCAAGGGGACGGAAACTCGCTCTGGCCCCAGACACAGCCGTCGTCGCATTCGTTCAAATCTCATTACCCCGCAAGGGGACGGAAACTTTGGTTACAGAGTGTCCGATGACACTCTTTCCCGTTCAAATCTCATTACCCCGCAAGGGGACGGAAACTCTTCCGGATCCTCGTCCGTTGGGAACGAGGGCGGAATTGTTCAAATCTCATTACCCCGCAAGGGGACGGAAACCTTTGCGAACTGATTAGTCCGATCGCTTTGTACAGGTTCAAATCTCATTACCCCGCAAGGGGACGGAAACTGTATTCAGGTTTTGGCATTGAACTTCAGCGTGCAACGTTCAAATCTCATTACCCCGCAAGGGGACGGAAACAATTCTGTGCACCGGAATAGTTATTCTCTTGAGGGGTTCAAATCTCATTACCCCGCAAGGGGACGGAAACCCTTGGACGTACGGGCAGGCATCGTCAGTGACTTGCGGTTCAAATCTCATTACCCCGCAAGGGGACGGAAACTTTCAGCACCGAACCGTTCGGTACGAAAACAGTGTTCAAATCTCATTACCCCGCAAGGGGACGGAAACTGCAGCAGGTCGGCGTGGCCTGCTTGTTCGAGAATGTTCAAATCTCATTACCCCGCAAGGGGACGGAAACAGAAAGCAAGGATGAAGGCAGAAGGAGGAAGGATGAATGGTTAGCCTGTAAGTAATCCAGATCGGGCGCTTCGCTATCAAAGCCTGGCGTTGCTGATTCCTGGGATGAATCTATTTTCGAAAGTCTAGCTTTGAAAGGGGTCTACAAATCTGTTCATCTTTCATTTCAGCAACGCCCAAAGCCTTTCACTAATGCTGGATATCTCGACTTCAGGTTTTCTGCCTTCTGCCTGCTCCGCACAGGCAAAGCCCTACATCCTGCTTCTGCCTTTTGCTACCGATCGTCGTTCCTGAGGTTCTTTCGCCATGATGAAGGGTGCCGATGGAGATGCATTACTGAGATAATCAGCACAAAATCGTCTTTAACCAGGGTATAAACAATGCCATAGGGGAATTTCCGTAGGCGGCAGCGACGAATTTCTCCGTCGAGCAGCTTCCATGCTTTTGGATTCAAAAGAATTCGTTGAATCGTGCCATCGATTTCATCCAAAAATTCTCGACCTAAATCAGGCCGGTTCGACTCATAGAACTGTGCAGCGGCCTCTACTTCCAAGAGCGCTGGAGTCAGAAAGCGATACGGCTTCACTGGGAGAGGTTTTCCCTAAGGCTAGCTAGAGCGCTCTCACCATCAACTGCTTCAACCTCGCCTTGACGATAAGCGGCGAGGCGATCTTGAGATTCTTCTAGCCAGGCGGCGTCAATCTCCGCTTGCTCTGCTGGGTCAAGGCTCTGCCAAAGAGCATCAATCAATTGCGCTCTCTCAAACGGCGAGAGCTTTAAGGCGGCTTCTTTGAGCAGAACACTATCCATAGCTTTGTATTATACGGTCTTCTTCCCTGGCATAGTTGTTGCAAAATCCGGGTAGCCAGTCCTACATCTTGCTTTGCAGTGCCTCGCAAGATGCTGTTTTGGGCGATGCGGGCGGGTCAAACACAATCACAAAGGCGGCGGTAGGCATGAGTCGTCGCAGCACTTTGATGTGGTTTTCGGCCTGGCTGCGGCTGCGAAACCGGGCTACGGTAACTCGCTGAAACTGAGGCAGCAGGCGCACAATGTGCCAGCTATAGAGACTATCGCGGTAGGTCATGGGAGAAAGAAGGAAGAGCGAAGAGGGAAAACCTCGGAATGGGCTGTCGAAATAATTGGCAGCACGAATTGACGGCTCCAGATAGCCGTTTCGGGGAAGTTTGATGAGAAACTGAGGAATGCATGCTCCTCCCGCTGGTCTCAGACCATGCCAGAGAAGCCGCTATCAACTGTAAGTTGACTGGTACATTAGAACTTTAATTCACGAAGCCTGTGCAAGTCAACTTGTATTAATTCGCTTACACTATGGGCAAGCCTCAACCGCCATCTCTCGCAGATTTAAGAAAGCGTGCCAGCCTTACCCAGCGGCAAGTTGCCGATCTACTCAATGTGACCGTTACTACCGTCAGCGCCTGGGAGCGAGGTACCCAGGTACCCCGGTTGACCTTTGCCCAAATTGAAATATTGCTAGATGCCTTCGGCTGCACCATCCAAGACCTGGTCGCCGCCACCAACCCTCAAGATGCCGAGCCTTAGCCAGTTGTGGAGAACTGTTCAGCAGTAAGCTACCTGGCCCGCCACTCCTCAAATAAGGTAGCGTCTATCCATCGCTGAGCCCTAACGGCACCTTATTTTTTGCCTTTTACCTGTTCCGTAATCCCTCTCAGATCATCCGTACTATCACGGAAAAGTTCGGTAATTTCCATGACCTGTTTAGCGGCAGATTAGCGCGAAAGGGTAAATAACCCGATGCTTTTCTGCGGAGCTTCTGAAACATGTCTCTCCTCTATCTCACCCAGCAGGGCACCCGGCTGCAAAAAGAGCATGGGCGTTTTGTGCTGTCGCTGCCCGATCGCACCGATGTCGCCATCCCCATGACCGAGGTTGAGCAGGTGATGGTGTTTGGCAATATTTCGCTGACTACGCCTACCATTGCCGCCTGCCTTAGCCGCCAGATTCCGGTGGTGTTTTTGTCGCAGAGCGGCACCTATCGGGGCCATCTGTGGAGCGCCGAGTACGACGACCACCGGGCCGAGGCGGCCCAGTTTGCCCGTCGCGATGATCTCGCCTTTCAGTGGGCGATCGCCCAGGCGATCGTGCAGGGCAAAGCCTGGAACTCAAAGCAGCTCTTGCTCAAGCTCAACCGCCGCCGCCACAGCGACTTGGTAGACCTGGCCGTGGGCCGCATCGATCGCGATATGGCTGCCATTGACCGGCTCAGCGCCACCGAAACTGGCATTGACCAGCTGCGGGGGCACGAAGGGGCGATCGCCGCCCACTATTTTCCGGCCCTGGGCGAGCTAATTACCAACCCCAGCTTTAGCCTCATCACCCGCGTGCGCCGCCCGCCCACCGACCCGGTGAATGCCCTGCTGAGCTTTGGCTACATGCTGCTGTTTAACAACGTGCTCAGCCTGCTGCACCTGGAAGGGCTCAACCCTTACCTGGGCAACCTGCACCGCAGCGATCGCCACGAAGCCCACCTGGCCTTCGACCTGATGGAAGAGTTTCGCTCCCCCATAGTCGATACCCTGGTGCTGACCCTGCTCAACCAGCGGGTGCTGTCCCCCGACGACTTTTTGCCCCCCAAAGCCAACGGGGCCGTCTACCTCAACGACATCGCCCGCCGCCGCTACCTACAAGCCTTCGAAGATCGCATTATGACCACCCTCCACCACCCCGATGCTCGCGATCCAGTCCCCTACCGCCGTATTATCCAGCTTCAAATTCGCCGCTACAAAGTCTGCCTGTTAGAAGATACTCCCTACGAACCCTTCCGCCGCGCAACGTAGCGCTAAAGGCAGAAGGCAGAAGGCAGAAGGCAGAAGGCAGAAGGCAGAAGGCAGAAGGCAGAAGGAGATACCTGCTTGCTACCTAACTTGTGCTTCCTCCCACCCATCCACTCCCCCAC
>NZ_JADEWX010000074.1 GCF_015207395.1 Nodosilinea sp. LEGE 07088 | reverse complement strand
CCCTACCGCCCATCCCCCCGAACTCGTGATCGAAGCCGGGCGCAGCGAAGCGCAGTATTTTCGCGACCTGTGGCGCTACCGAGAACTGTTTTATTTCTTGGCCTGGCGCGATATTTTGGTGCGCTACAAGCAGACGGCGATCGGCGTGGCCTGGGCGCTGATTCGCCCCTTTTTGACCATGGTGGTGTTTAGCGTGGTGTTTGGCCGCCTGGCCAATTTACCCAGCGAGGGGGGCGCACCTTACCCGATTTTGGTGTTTGCGGCGATGCTGCCCTGGCAGTTTTTTGCCAATGCCCTGACCGAGTGCAGCAACAGCCTGATCACCAATGCCAACTTGATCTCGAAAGTATATTTTCCCCGGCTGGTGGTGCCCACCAGCGCAGTGATCGTCAGCTTTGTGGATTTTTTAATCTCGGGGGTGATTCTGCTGGGGCTGATGGTCTGGTATAGCCAGGTGCCCTCCTGGCGCATTGTGACCCTGCCGCTGTTTGTGGCGATCGCCTTTGCCGCCGCCATGGGCGCGGGTCTGTGGCTGGCGGCGCTGAATGTGCAGTACCGCGACTTTCGCTACGTCGTTCCATTTCTGGTGCAGTTTGGTCTCTATATTTCGCCCGTGGGCTTTAGCAGCGCCATCATTCCCGATCGCTGGCGACTGCTCTATTCCCTCAACCCCATGGTGGGGGTGATCGACGGCTTTCGCTGGGCGATTATTGGCGGCGACGTGGCGCTGTACTGGCCGGGGTTTTTGCTGTCAATGCTGCTGGTAGTAATGCTACTGGTCACAGGAATACTCTACTTTCGCCGCATGGAGCGCACCTTCGCCGATGTGATCTAGCCGGGAATGTAGGGGAGCGATCCCATGAGAACAGACAAACTCTACTATCAAATTTTCCTGGCTCAGCCTGCCCTGCTGGCTGACCTCATCCCTGGGTTGCCCGTCGATTGTGCCTTTGAGTACGTCGCCCCGGTGGTCAAAGAAAGCGAATTTCGTCTAGACGGGCTGCTGGTGCCGCTATCGGATGACCTGACGGTTCCGGTAATTTTTCTAGAGGCGCAGATGCAGTCTGACAGTCGCTTCTACGGGCGCTATTTCGCTGAAACCTACCTTTACCTCTATCAGTACCAGGTCGATCGCCCCTGGCGCGGGTTGCTCATTCTGCAGTCGCGCCAGCAAAGGCTGGGTAGCGAAGCACCCTATACCGATCTGCTGGAAGGCAAGGTGCAGCGCATCTACCTGCAAGACCTGCTGCATGAAACTCAGCTGACCCCGGCCTTAGCCCTGCTCCAGCTGCTGGTGCTGCCCAATGCCGTGACGGGTCAGGCGGCCCAGAGGCTCCTGCGTACCGTCAAACCCCAGGGAGAGGAAGCCTTTCAGCAGATGCTTAATCTGGTGGAAGCTATACTGATCAATAAATTCCCGCAGCTGACCACCCAGGAGATTTTAGCGATGTTAGACATCAAAACCGCTGACATCCGACAAACCCGTTTTTACCAAGAAGTCTTGGCCGAAGGCCGAGAAGAGGGCCGAGAAGAAGGCCGAGAAGAGGGCCGAGAAGAGGGCCGAAAAGACGCTGAATCTGCCCTGCTGATTCGGTTTTTGTCGCGACGCCTGGGAACGCTCTCAGAAGCCCAAATGGAGACCGTTAGAGGGCTGTCACTGGCACAGCTCGATCAGCTTTCGGATGCCTTTTTCGATTTTATTGACCTGGCCGATCTAGATACCTGGCTGGAGGCCCATCCATTACCAGCTGCTGAGACGGCCAGGCCCGATTCACCGCTGATTTGAGGGTTGGGTGAGCGGGCCACCTCATCCCCATCGTCTGCGTAACTAAAGTATGTGGGCTTGCAATCTTCATCGACGAGCAGGGCACAATAGGCACAATGGCCGATGCGCCAGCCGTGAACAAGCCCCCGTTCCAGAGCCCCCATGTCTGATAGCGTTATTCAGGTCGAAAATCTCGGCAAGAAATACACCCTTGGCCACCAGCAGGAAGGCAGTTCGCGCTACGTTGCCCTGCGGGATGTGCTGGCCGATGGCATGAAGTCTGTGGGACGGCGTCTGCGGCACCCCTTGCGCCCGCCCCGACCACCCCAGGCTGACGAGTTTTGGGCGCTGAAGGATGTCTCTTTTGAGGTGAAGCCGGGGGAGGTGGTCGGCATTATTGGCCGCAACGGCGCGGGTAAATCGACCCTGCTCAAGATTCTCAGCCGCATTACCGAGCCGACGGAGGGACGGGTGCGCCTGCGGGGTCGGGTGGCCAGCTTGCTGGAGGTGGGCACCGGCTTTCACCCGGAGCTGACCGGGCGGGAGAATATCTTTCTCAATGGCGCAATTTTGGGCATGAGCCGGGTGGAGATCACCCGCAAGTTTGACGAGATTGTCGAGTTTGCCGAGGTCTTGCGGTTTTTGGATACGCCCGTGAAGCGCTATAGCAGCGGCATGTATGTGCGATTGGCGTTTTCGGTAGCGGCCCACCTGGAGCCTGAGATTTTGGTGGTGGATGAGGTGCTGGCGGTAGGCGATGCGGCCTTTCAAAAGAAATGCTTGGGCAAAATGGGCGATGTGGCCAAGCAAGAGGGGCGCACGGTGCTCTTTGTCAGCCATAACATGACCGCTGTAGAGTCGCTGTGCCAGACAGGGTTGCTGTTGAGCGGGGGACAGGTCTCGTTTCACGGTGACGCGCGCACGGCCATTTCGGAGTACGTGCTGGAGAGCAATCTGGCGATCGCAGGCTATGTCGATTTCACCACTCGGCAGACCGAGCGCTACGGCCCCCAACTGTACGCCACGCTGCGCAGCCTCAGTCTGCTGGATGCTGACAACAACTGTGTGACCACGCTGCGCATGGGGCAGGCGCTTAAGTTCAGAGTTGAGATCGACTTTAAAGCCCCCAGCGACAGCTACGAGATTGGCCTTGCCATCTGCAATCTGCACGGTGTCAGGCTGCATTACCTGATCTCGAACTGGGAAAATGCGCTGGAGTTTACTAGCCCTGGCCCCTATGTGGTTGAGGCGGTGATGCCATCTCTTCAGCTGTTTCCAGGGGAGTATTCGGTCAATGTTTGGGTAAAAAAGCAGGGTGAGGCTTACGACGACGCCGTTCATGAAGCGACGGCCTTTACTGTGCAAGAATCGCAGCTCACCAGCCAGTACGCCTACTTTGAACGCTATTCGACCAATACCCAGGTTTATACCCCTAGCCACTGGCGGGTGATGCGGCAAAGCACGGTGCCCATGGGGGCGCTGGCTGAGTCGGGCAACTCACTATAAAAACTGATCGCAAATTTGAATTCTCGTTCTATGAATATCACTGAAGACAGCTCTATTTTAGTCACTGGCGGCACCGGGTCGTTTGGCAAAAAATTTGTTGCCACGGTGCTTAAGGAATTCCCAAATATCAAGCGTTTGGTCATCTATTCCAGAGACGAACTCAAGCAGTTCGAAATGGCTCAGTTATTCCCTAAGGAAAAGTATCCGGGGATTCGCTATTTTATTGGCGACGTGCGCGATCAGCAGCGGCTAATTCGAGCTTTTGAGCGCATCGATATTGTGGTACATGCAGCGGCGCTGAAGCAGGTGCCCACGGCTGAGTACAACCCGATGGAGTGCATTCGCACCAACGTGTTGGGGGCCGAAAATGTAATCGAGGCGGCGCTGAGCACCGACGTTAAGAAGGTGGTGGCGCTGTCGACCGATAAGGCCGCTGCCCCCATCAACCTCTACGGGGCGACCAAGCTGTGCTCTGACAAGCTGTTTATTGCCGCCAACAATATCAAGGGCATCCGCGAGCTGAGCTTTTGTGTGGTGCGCTACGGCAACGTGATGGGGTCGCGGGGGTCGGTGATTCCCTTCTTTTTGGATAAGCGAAAAGAAGGCATTTTGCCGATTACCGATCCACAGATGACCCGTTTCAACATTTCGCTGGAAGAAGGGGTAGATATGGTGCTGTGGGCGATCGCCCAGGGCTGGGGCGGCGAAATTTTTGTGCCTAAAATTCCGTCCTATTTAATTACTGATCTGGCTCAGGCCATCGGCCCTGACTGTGAGCATCCGGTGGTGGGCATTCGCCCAGGCGAAAAAATTCACGAAGAGATGATCACCACGTCAGATTCATATACCACCGTAGACCTGGGCCGATACTACGCGATTTTGCCAATTTCGGGTCAGTATTCTATTGAACAATACTGCAAGGCTATGGCTGCCCACCCTGTTGAACCGGGTTTTTGCTATAACTCGGGCACCAATGATCAGTTCCTCAACGTGGATGAATTGCGCGGCCTGATCCAAGCCAAGGTCGATCCTCAGTTTGTGGTGTAAGCCATGACCGATTTTATTCCCTACGGACGGCAGAATATCAGCCAGCAGGACATTGACGCTGTGGTGGCGGTGTTGACTTCTGACTGGCTCACCCAGGGGCCTGCGATCGCCCACTTTGAGCAGGCCGTTGCCGACTACTGCGGCGTCACCTATGCCGTCGCCGTCGCCAGCGCCACCGCTGCGCTGCACATCGCCTGTCTGGCGGCAGATCTGGGGCCGGGGGATACCCTATGGACTTCGCCCAATACCTTTGTGGCCTCGGCCAACTGTGGACTGTACTGCGGGGCCACGGTCGATTTTGTCGATATCAATCCGGCCACTTACAACTTGGATGTCGTAGCCCTAGAGGCAGCGCTAGCGGACAGCGATCGCCCACCCCAAGTCGTGGTACCGGTGCACTTTGCCGGGCAGTCGTGCGAGATGGCGGCGATCGCCCCTCTGGCCCAGCGCTACGACTTCACCGTGATCGAAGATGCCTCTCATGCCATTGGCGGGCAGTACCGGGGCAAACCCGTGGGCTGCTGCGAATTTTCCGATATGGCGGTGTTTAGCTTTCACCCAGTCAAAATCATCACTACGGGTGAAGGGGGCATGGTACTCACCAACCGTCAGGATTTGTACGAAAAGTTGATTCGCCTGCGCAGTCACGGCATTACCCGTGACCCTGACCAGATGCAGGACGACAGCCACGGCCCCTGGTATTACCAGCAGTTAGAGCTGGGCTTCAACTACCGCATGACCGATCTACAGGCAGCTCTGGGCCTGAGCCAAATGCAGCGTTTGCCTGCTTTCATCGAGCGGCGGCGCATGTTGGCCGATCGCTACGCTGACTTGTTAACCGGGCTACCGATCACCCTGCCTACCCAGCATTCCGACACCGCATCGAGCTGGCACCTCTACGTCATTCGCCTGCATCTCGACCAGATCGGCTGCAGCCATCGCCAGGTGTTTGAGGCCTTGCGCGACAAAGGCATCGGCGTCAATCTGCACTACATTCCGGTGCATACCCAGCCCTACTATCAAACGCTAGGGTTTGGGTGGGGCGATTTTCCTGAGGCCGAGCAGTACTACCGCGAAGCCATCAGCCTACCGCTGCACTACGGCATGAGCCTGGATGAGCAGGATTATGTAGCTGATTGTTTACGGGCTTGCCTATCATGACTACCGCCATTATTGTGCAGGCCCGCATGACCTCGACCCGCCTGCCGGGCAAGGTGCTCAAACCCGTGTTGGGTCAGCCGCTGCTGAGCTACCAGATCGAGCGCCTCAAGCGGGTGACGTTGGCCGATGTCATTGCGATCGCCACCACCACCAATGCTGCCGATGACCCCATTGTCGAGTTGAGCGAATCCCTGGCGGTAGGCTGCTTTAGAGGGGCGGAACACGATGTCTTGTCGCGCTACTTTGGCGCCGCCCAGGCCTATGCCGCCGATGTGGTGGTGCGGGTGACCTCAGACTGCCCGCTGATTGATCCGCAGATTATGGACGAGGTAATTGGCTATTATCTGAGCCATCGCGATCGCTACGACTATATCTCTAACTCGATTCAGCGCACCTATCCACGGGGGCTAGATACCGAAGTCTTTTCGACTGGGACGCTGGAGCAGGCCCACCGCGAGGCCACTGCACCGCCAGAGCGTGAGCATGTGACCCCGTTTATTTACAATCACCCCGAGCGCTATGCGATCGGTCAAGTCACCTCTCCCCAAGACCTCAGCCATCACCGTTGGACGGTGGATACCCCCGAAGACTTTGAGCTGATCC
Organism: Nodosilinea sp. LEGE 07088; assembly: GCF_015207395.1. Lineage (GTDB taxonomy): Bacteria > Cyanobacteriota > Cyanobacteriia > Phormidesmidales > Phormidesmidaceae > Nodosilinea. Next base: position 19,859 of record NZ_JADEWX010000074.1, on the reverse strand, counting down.
GCCGCATGCTGGAGACGCTGTATCCCCAGGTGCCAAACTTTACCCTGCAAGATTGCCTGGACGTGATCGCTCAACAGCCTGCCTGGCCCGCCATCAATAGCCACATCGAGCAAAAGGCTTACGGACAATAGCCCATGCACCTTCTCATTCGTGCCGATGCGTCAACTCAAATAGGGACAGGTCATGTGATGCGCTGCCTGGCCCTGGCTCAGGCCTGCTTAGCCGAGGGCGGGCAGACCCATTTTTTGATGGGCCGCGAGGGGGCTAACCTAGCGCAGCGGATCTTAAATGAGGGGGCGCAGGTCAGCTATTCGTCTGCCCAGGGCGGTAGTGAGGCCGATGCCCAACAGGCGATCGCACTAGCCAAAACCTTGCAGACCGATTGGGTGGTGGTAGATGGCTACCACTTTGGGGCTGAATACCAAAAGTGGTTGAAGGATGTAGGGCTAAAGGTGATCGCCTTTGATGATTATGGCCACGCGTCGCACTACTGGGCCGATGTGGTGCTCAACCAAAATATTACGGCAGAGGAAGGGCTGTACTCTAGTCGAGAACCCTACACCAAGCTGCTGTTGGGCACTCGCTATGTGCTGCTGCGCAAGGAGTTTTGGCCCTGGCGCAATTGGCAACGGCAAATTCCCCCGGTGGCATCCAAGGTGTTGGTTACGCTAGGTGGGTCTGACCCCGACAATGTAACGCTGACGGTGATGCAGGCGTTGCAAAAGTCTGAAATTCAGGGATTAGAGGCGGCGGTAGTGGTGGGCGGTAGCAACCCCCACTACGGTGAATTGGCCCAAACGGTCGAAGGCTGGGAGGGAAGCATTACCCTGAGACAAAATGTGACCAATATGCCCGAGCTCATGGCCTGGGCGGATGTGGCAATTACTGCGGGGGGCAGCACCTGCTGGGAGACAGCATTTATGGGATTACCTAGTCTGGTAATTGTGATTGCTGCTAACCAGCGGGAAAGTGCCCTGAAACTGAGAGATTTAAGACTATCAACCACCCTAGAGATAGCGCAACCATCCCCTGGGGAGCTGGTCAAGAGCGTGAGAGATCTGGTTTATCTACCTCCAGAAACTTGCCGAGATTTAAGCGATCGCCTAAGAAAATTGGTCGATGGATACGGTAGCAGTCATGTATGCGGCACCCTAAGTTTTTCAGAGTGTACTAGGCAATGAACATGAACATTCTATATTTAGGGAATAACAATTCTAAGGTAGTTGAAATCCTGGCCCGTTACGGTGATTGCGTTATTTCAACTAGCGAAAAATTAACAGGAAATGATGCCTTAGTCAAAGGCGCTGATTTCCTAGTGAGCTATGGATATAGACATATTCTCAAAACTGATATCTTAAATCAGTTTGATAAACGAGCAATAAATATTCATATTTCGTTGCTTCCTTGGAATCGCGGTGCAGATCCTAATCTGTGGAGTTTTTTGGAAGATACCCCTAAGGGAGTTACGCTTCACTTCTTAGATGCAGGAGTAGATACGGGCGATATAATTTTGCAGGAGGAAATCTTCTTGGATGAGACAGAAACCTTAAGTACTAGCTACAACAAATTATCTGAGTTAGCGCTCTCTCTTCTTGATCGCAACTGGGCTAAGATTCGAGCGGGAGAAATCAATCCATTCAAGCAGCCTCCAGGCGGCTCTTTTCACAGGCTTGCAGACAGAAAAAACTATGAATACCTACTGACTCAGGGTTGGAATACTCCGGCAAAAAACCTAACAGGAAAGGCAATCTAAAATACAAAACAATCTTTCCGAAATACTAGCCCAGCTTTGGCTTAAGGAACAAAAAGGAAAACTAAATCATGGTCACACCTCGCCAGCTTAAGGAGCTATACGATCAAGGCGAAAACATCAGCTCGCTCTTGAGAAAAGAAAGTCTATCCAATAAGAATACCGAAGAGATTATAGAAATCTCTTATGATCTTCAGTCTGGAAGCTATATCAGCAGTCTGGATGACAAGGAAATGGCTTTTCTGAAGAGGAAGTATGCTGCCGAAGTGACAAGGATAATTCTATCGCTTTGTCCACCATCTTCCGTTCTAGAAGCAGGTGTTGGTGAGGCAACAACACTTGCTGAAGTTGTCAACTCTTTCCCGCTAGAGAATTTGACAGATTTTTATGGGTTTGACTTATGCTGGTCGAGAGTGGCTCATGCTCAAGCCTTTCTCGAGAAAAATGTGGCTAAGCATGTGACCCTTTGTACAGGAAGTCTTTTCCAGATTCCTTTCTCGAATGACTCAATCGATGTAGTATACACCTCTCACTCTATTGAGCCAAATGGAGGCTCGGAAATCCCAATTCTAAAAGAACTTTATCGGGTGGCTAGAAAATTTATTATTCTATTGGAGCCAGGGTATGAGTTCGCGAGCAATGAAAGCAAAAAAAGGATGATTCAGCATGGATATTGCCGTGATTTGAAGTTGACAATTGAATCACTTGGATGGAAGGTCTTAAAACATGACTTGTTTCCGTACAGCATCAACCCATTAAATCCTACGGCTATCACGATTATACAAAAAGAAACTATTCCAATGCATTCCTCTTATGAACATGTATTGGCTTGCCCAAAATTCAAAACTCCATTAACCAAGATTGGAGATGCTCTTTTTAGTCCTGAAGGTTTATGTGTATATCCCATCTTAGGGGGTGTCCCATGCTTGAGAGCCGAGAATTCTGTCATTGCGAGTCACTTCCCGAAAATCATGATGGATCGTTAGATTTGGTGCTGTGATCAGAAATTTTGTAGGCTTTATAATGAACACATTTAACTTTAAGGATTCTATAGACTCTTGCAGGAAGCCATTTGTTGTTGCCGAAATGTCGGGCAACCATAACCAATCGCTGGATCGCGCTCTAGAAATTGTGGATGCGGCGGCTAAAGCAGGGGCGCATGGTCTCAAGATTCAGACCTACACTGCTGACACCATGACCCTTGACCTCAAAGAGGGGGAGTTCTTTATTGATGACCCCAATAGTCTTTGGCAAGGCAGTTCGCTCTATAGTTTGTACCAGCAGGCCTATACCCCCTGGGAATGGCACCAGCCTATCTTCGAACGCTGCAAAGAGCACGGCATGGTGGGCTTTAGCAGCCCCTTCGACGCTACCGCCGTCGATTTTCTGGAAACCCTCGATGTGCCCTGCTACAAGATTGCCTCGTTCGAAAATACTGACCTGCCGCTAATTCGTAAGGTGGCCAGCACCGGCAAGCCGATGATCATTTCCACCGGCATGGCCACCATCGCCGAGTTGGATGAAGCGGTGCGCACCGCTAGGGCCGCCGGGTGCCAAAACTTAATATTGCTCAAGTGCACCAGCACCTACCCTGCCAGCCCCGCCAATGCCAACATCATGACCATTCCCCACCTGCGCGAGCTGTTTGACGTGCAGGTGGGCCTGTCAGATCACACCCTGGGCATTGGTGTTGCCGTTGCCAGTGTTGCCCTGGGGGCCACTCTGATCGAAAAGCACTTTACCCTCAGCCGGGCCGATGGCGGGGTAGACTCGGCCTTTTCGATGGAGCCAGAAGAGCTGCACCAGCTCGTGGTTGAGTCTGAGCGGGCCTGGCAGTCGCTGGGGCAGGTCAACTACGGGGCCACGAAAGATGAAGAAAAATCGGTAAGATTTAGGCGCAGCCTATACGTAGGGCAACCTATGGAAGCGGGTGAGGTATTCACCGCTGACAGCTTGCGCATTATTCGCCCTGGGTTTGGCCTGGCACCCAAATATTTTGACGATTTGATCGGCAAACCCATCAAAAAAGCCACCCCAGCGGGCACCCCCGTTACCTGGGATTTGATTTTATAAACCAGCGGTTTTAAACAGATAGCTATGGGTTACCCCCCCGATCTAGAGCAGCAGGTCAAACGCATTGAGATGTTTGAAGCCCGCAACCCCTCCCCTGAGGTGCCCCAGTGCTATGGCCTGGGCAAATGGCTGCGGCGCGATCTGGGCTTGCCCGAGGCGGTGCCCCTGCATATTCATATGGATCATGGTGTACGCGTCAGCGAAGCGATGACCAATTGCGATCTGCTCAGCGATCGCCCCATTTTCTTTACCAGCGCTGCCCAGCGGGATGAGTACTTCAAGCAGACCGGCAAGCGCGCCTACGTCAGCGGGTCGCCCTTTGTGGCCTGTCGCCGCCTCAACCAGATCGAGCTAGATCCTGAGGCCAGCGGTACTGTGGCCTTTCCGGTGCATTCCACCCACCTGATCGACGTGGCGATCGATTGGGACAAGTACGCCGACGATCTGCTGAACTTGCCCGCCGAGTTTCAGCCCGTCACGATGTGTCTGTATTGGAAAGATCTGCTGGCCGGTCACCACAAGCCATTTTTAGACCGTGGTATATCGGTGGTCACCACCGGGCACATGGCAGACCCTGACTTTGCGACTAACTTCTATGCCATTTTGCGACGGCACCGTTACTGCACCAGCAACCTGGTCGGGTCTTACACTTTTTATGCTGTCGAGATGGGGATTCCATTCTTTATCTATGGTGTGCCGCCAGTATTCAATAACCACGGTCACGACCACAACCGCCCCGCTGGCACCTACACCATTGAGAACTTAGACGACGATCGCGAAAGGCGCGACTGGATCGAGTTTCAGCGGCTGTTTGAACTGGATGTAACCCAGGGAGTAGAGATTTGCGATCGCACCCGTGATCGATGCCTAGCCAAACTCGGCATCGATCAGGCCGACAGCCCTGCCACCCTGCGCCGCGTGATCTATCAAGCCTGGATGAGTCATCTGGCTCGATGGCCCCTCAACAAAGCCAGGGGGGCCGCGAAAAAGCTGCGGCGACTGGCCCAGCCGACCAAATCGCGCCTGACCCAAGCCCTGACTGGCAATATTCGCCACCTCGAAGGGGTCGCTATCCCCGCCAGTGAGATGATTTCGCCCATCATTCGGCAGACTATCAACAGTGGGGTATATGAGTTTGGCGAGATCACCCTGTTGAAAAAGTACCTGGAAAAGCACGACATCGTGATGGAAATTGGCGGCGGCCTCGGCTTTTTGTCAGGCTACTGCGCCAAGAAGATTGGCGACGATCGCGTGTTTACCTACGAGGCCAATCCGGTGCTCAAAGACGCGATCCACACCCTCCATGCCAAAAACGGCGTCAGTCCATCGGTGGCGATCGCCATGGTGGCCAACACCGAAGACACTAGCAAAACTGAAAAATTCTACGTCACCCAGGATTTCTGGAGTTCGTCGCCAGTGCAACCCACTGCCGAGGTTATGGATCGGGTGATTGAAGTGCCAGTCAAATCCTTTAAGCAAGAACTAGAGAAAAATCAGCCCACCCTGCTGGTAGTGGATATTGAGGGCGGCGAGTATGACTTGTTCGCCCAAGCGACCCTCGACACCGTCCGCAAGCTGATTATTGAGGTGCACGCGGTGCTGGGGCCAGATCAGCTAGCGGCGCTAAAGACTAACCTCACTGGCCTGGGCTTTAGGTTGGTCGAGGTGATTCCTAACTGCGACGACGCAGTCTGGTACTTGCAGCGATCGTCACTTTAGAGTTTCCCCTGATTTCCACCTAAAATGAAGCATAACTAAAGGTAGGTAGCTATGTTAAAAACTCTCTGGGCGACAGTCCGACAGGGGAAAATTGAGTTAATCGAGCCAGAAGAACTGCCTGAAGGGATGCGGGTTCTGGTCACTGTTTTGCCTGATGATGAAGCTGAGTTTTGGCTAAAAGCAAGCCAAACATCTCTCGATACCGTTTGGAATAATGCCGAGGATGATATCTATGCCCAGCTACTCCAAACTTGATGTCATATTGGTGCGATATCCATTCTCAGATCTCTCTAGTGCAAAGGTTAGGCCTGCTGTGGTGATCAACGCAGTACATTCATCCCAAGACATTTTCATCACGCCTTTGACCAGCAAAACCAGTTTGCTCCGAGCAGGAGAATTTGTACTATCTGAGTGGGCTTTCGCTGGATTGAATGTGGTTACTGCTGTTAAGAGAGGCGTGTATACAGTTCATAACAGTTTAGTGATAAAAGTCATTGGTCAGTTGGCCAAGGCTGATGCCGAACAGCTTGAGCAATCATTACGAGGATGGTTAGGTTTATAGCTAGCCCCGTCCCCCAAAATTACTATTCTTTAGTTATTTCCTGTCCATGATTTCGGTCATTATTCCTACCCGCAACCGTGCCGATAGTCTGGGGCGCACGCTCGAATCGCTGACATGTCAAAACGCTCCAGATGCAGAATTTGAGGTGCTGGTCATCGACAATGGTTCGACCGACCATACTAAAGCCGTTGCCCAGGCCTTTGCGGATAAGTTGCCCTTGGCTCAGTTGCATTACATTTTTGAACCCGAACCAGGGCTACTGTCGGGGCGGCACCGGGGTGCCCAAGCGGCCAAAGGCGAGATTTTATCATTCCTCGATGATGATGTGGAGCTCGATTCAGGCTGGTTAGCCGCCATTCAATCTGCTTTTGAGCATCAGGCGGTGCAGCTAGTGGGGGGTCGCAATCTGCCCCGCTACGAGAGTGATCCGCCTGAATGGCTGCAATATTTTTGGCAGCGACAGGATGGCGGTCAGCTTTGTACCGAACTGAGCCTGCTCGATCTGGGGTCAACACGACGGATCGTCGATGCCAACTACATCTGGGGGCTCAATTTTTCTATTCGCAAACGCGCCCTGTACGAACTGGGTGGCTTTCATCCCGACTGCATTCCCAAGCAGTTGCAACACCTCCAGGGCGATGGCGAAACTGGGCTGACCCGCCAGGCCAACCAGCGAAGCTACACAGCCCTCTACGAACCGCTGGCCCTGCTGTACCACGTAGTCCCCGCCGCCCGACTGACGCCCGACTATTTTGAGTCACGCTACTTCTATCAAGGGGTGTGCGATTCTTACACGGCGATCCGCGATCGCCACCGTGGACAAGACGCTAGTGAACAATCCCCGGAACTGTCGAATCGCCTGCATCACTATATCGGCAAGGTCAAAGGCAAACTAGCCAGCCTGATCAAGGGCAGCGACGAGTATAGGGCTATTCGTCAACGCTGCAAGATAGCCTACGCCAATGGGTTTACGTTTCATCAACAGCGGGTCGCCCGGCATCCAGCTCTTTTAGAGTGGGTGCTAAAAGACGATTACTGGGACTACCAGTTGCCAGATATTGTGGTTGCCTCCCAGGGCGATCGCGCCCCCACCCTATCTCCCCCTTCCTCTATGGCACCCAGCATGCTGAGTCAGCTCAAATCAACTTTGGCCGCACCCGTTGCCAAGATTATTCAGTCCACCGTCACGGCAGCTGAATCGACCAGCAGTAAGTGCGCCCAAATGCAGCTCTGGTTACAATACCGGCAGCTTCGATGCCAGCCAGATGCGCTGCCCGACTTTGGCGATACAGGTTTCAAGGTCTATTCCCAGGCTGACGAAGACGGGCTGCTACTCTATATCTTTGCCCTGATTGGCACCACCAATAAGCACTGCATTGATATTGCGGCGGGGCATCCGGTGGGGGCCAACAGCACCAATTTAATCGTCAACTGGGGCTGGCATGGGCTGCTAATTGAGGGCAACCCAGAGCTGGTGGCGGCCTCGCAGCAGTTCTATGCCAAGAACTCCAATACGTTTATTTTTCCGCCCCAGGTGGTCAATGCCTGGGTCACCGCCGAAGGTATCAACGGGCTGATTGCTCAGCATGGCTTTGAGGGCGAAATCGATCTGCTGTCGCTGGATATAGACGGCATCGACTACTGGCTACTGGAAAGTCTGGAGGTGGTCAAACCCAGGGTGATGATGGTGGAGTATCAGGATATTTTGGGGGGCGATCGCGCCCTCACCGTGCCCTACCAGCCCAATTTCAACCGCTTTGATACCCATCCCGACTTCTACGGCGCTTCTTTGCCAGCCTTCGTTAAACTTGCCGCCCAGAAAGGCTATCGACTGGTGGGCTGCAACCAATACGGCTACAACGCCTTCTTTGTTGCCAACGGGTTGGGCGATGACCTGCTACCTGAGGTATCAGTTCAGTCGTGCCTCACCCATCCCAAAGTCTGGCAGGGCCAAAAAGAACGTCTGCCAGCGGTGGAGAACCTTCCCTGGGTCGAGGTGTAGCTGTCTCTGTTGATTTAGTTAAACGGGCTACGTGATTCTAGCCATCCTGGGCAAACTAGAACCAGCAGACCGCTTCGTCCTAAGGGAGCGCTGCATGTCTATCCTTCATTCAAAGGCCCTGCCCCCATGCCATCCCCCTCAACAGTACCTGCCGCTCAGCTCTCGCCAGTGCAGCAAATTGTTCACAACAGCGAAATGCTGGCCCTGATTCTCTCCCACCGGTTTGCCGAGCCCGGTATTCACTTTTTTACCCCCAACGAGCTATCGCAGCAGCTCGCCTACATGAAATACGACGCGGGTAAGAGCATTCCGGCCCATGTGCACAACCCCGTCCACCGTGACGTGTTTCACACCCAGGAAGTGTTGTTTATTAAAAAGGGCAAGCTGCGGGTCGATTTCTACAGCCAGCAGCAAGAATACCTGGAGAGTCGTGTGCTAGAGGCAGGCGACGTGATTTTGTTAATTACTGGCGGGCACGGCTTTGAGGTAATCGAAGACCTGGAAATGGTGGAAGTCAAGCAAGGCCCCTACATGGGCGAGCAGGACAAAACTCGATTTACGGGGATATCGTCTCACCAGGCCACTATCACAGACTAGACAGCAGCTATGGCGTTTATCCCGGTCAACGAGCCCGCGCTCAACGGCAACGAGAAAAAGTATCTATTAGAGTGCCTCGACACCGGCTGGATTTCTTCTGAAGGCCCCTTTGTGCAGCGGTTTGAAACAGAGTTTGCGCAGCGGGTTGGGCGATCGCACGGCATCTCGGTGGCCAACGGGTCGGCGGCCCTGGATGTGGCGGTGGTGGCCCTCGGCCTGGGGCCGGGTGACGAGGTGATTTTGCCCACGTTCACGATTATTTCCTGCGCGGCGGCGATCGTGCGGGCCGGGGCAACTCCGGTGGTGGTCGATGCCGACCCCCACACCTGGAACATGGCTGTGGATCAGGTCGAGGCCCGCATTACCCCTCGCACCAGGGCGATTATGGCGGTGCATATCTACGGTCTGCCGGTGGATATGGCTCCGCTGCTCGATATTGCCCAGCGGCATCACCTGACGATGCTCGAAGATGCTGCCGAGCTGCACGGCCAGACCTATCGGGGTCGGCCCTGCGGCAGCTTTGGCGACATCAGTACTTTTAGCTTTTACGCCAACAAGCACATCACCACGGGTGAAGGCGGCATGGTATTGACTGATGATGATGCCTTGGCCGATCGCTGCCGATCGCTGCGCAACCTCTGCTTTCAGCCCCAAAAACGGTTTGTCCATGAAGAATTGGGCTGGAACTTTCGCCTAGGTAATTTGCAGGCGGCTCTGGGGGTTGCCCAGCTAGAGCAGCTCAACACTTTTTTGGCGCGTAAGCGGGCCATGGGCCAGCGCTATACCGAGGGGCTCAAGGGTGTGGCAGGGCTACAGCTGCCCTTGGCAACTACCGACTATGCCGACAACGGCTACTGGGTCTACGGTCTGGTACTCGATGCAGCCGTACCCTTCGATGCCGCCGAAGCAATGCAGCGCCTCAAAGCCAAGGGGATTGGCACCCGGCCTTTTTTCTGGCCTATGCACGAGCAGCCGGTGTTGCATAAAATGGGGCTGTTTGCGGGCGACAAGCACCCGGTCGCCGAGCGCCTGGCCCGACGAGGTTTTTACATTCCCAGTGGTCTGGCCTTGACCGACGCGCAGATCGACCAGGTGATCGCCAGCGTCAAAGAGGTGATGGCATGAGCGTGTTTGACGCCTACGCGCGCTACTACGACCTGCTCTATCGCGATAAAGACTATGCCAAGGAGGCCGACTTTATCTATCGGCTGCTGCAAACCCATGCCCCGACGGCCCAGCATCTGCTGGAGCTGGGCAGCGGTACCGGACGCCACGCCGAGCACCTGGCTGAGCGGGGTTACCACCTCACCGGGGTTGAACGTAGCGCCGAGATGCTAGCCCGCTGTAGTCAGCGGCAGACCTATCAGCCCAGCGCGATCGCCCAGCGGCTGAGTTTTTTGTCGGGCGACCTGCGTGAGGTGCGGCTCGATCGCACCTTCGACGCAGTGCTGTCGTTGTTTCACGTGATCAGCTACCAGACCAGCAACGCTGACCTGGCGGCGGCGTTTGAGACCGTGGCGCTGCACTTGAAGCCGGGGGGGGTATTTATCTTCGATGTCTGGTACGGGCCAGCGGTGCTCCACGACCTGCCCCAGGTGCGGGTCAAGCGCCTGCACGACGATGACCTGGCCATTACTCGCATTGCTGAGCCAGTGCTCCACGTCAACGACAACATTGTGGATGTGAATTACCAGATTTTGTTGCAGCCTGTGGGCCAAAACACCTGCCAGGAGCTGCGGGAGCTGCACCGCATGCGCTACCTGTTTACGCCTGAGCTGGCGGGGCTATTGGCCCAGGCGGGGCTAAAGCTGGCGAGCTGTGGCGAGTGGTTGAGCGATCGCCCGCCGAGCCTCGACACCTGGGGGGTCTATTTTGTGGCGGTGAAGTCATGAAGGTAGCCTTGCCAGTATCGTCTGCGTTTCCCTCCGATGGGGGCGGCTACACCTTTGAGTCGGAGATTGTGGCGGCCCTGATTGCGATCGCCCCCGAGATCGCCCACGACATTACCATTCTCAGCGCTGCCGTCGGAGACCTGGGCCAAGCGCACAAATCGATTACCATCGTGCACCCACCCAGCTTGATGGATGCCCCGACTCGCTGGGGCACCGGCCTGGCTCAGGCTAGCGGTCAGCCTCAGCTAATTTCGGTGGCCAACCGGCTGCGATCGGCCTGGGTGCGCCGCTACCTGCGACAGCAAACCTTTGACTTTGCTTGGGTGCTCGCCCCCGCCGCCCTGGCCCAGGTGCCTACCCACCACATGCCCTACGCCCTGACGGTGTGGGATGTGCAGCACCGGCTACAGCCCTATTTCCCGGAGGTGAGCCAGGGCCGCGAGTGGGGCAAGCGGGAACGGTTTTATGCTGACCATCTGCCCCGAGCGACGACGGTAGTGACGGGCACCGAGCGGGGCAAGTTTGAGCTAGAGCACTTCTATCGTCTTGCCCCGGAGCGGGTGACGGTGATGCCGTTTCCGACCCCGACCCTGGCGGTGCCCCCCGAGCAGGCAACCTCTAAGCAGTCGTTTTTGACCCGCTACGACTTGCCCCAAGACTATTGCTTTTATCCGGCTCAGTTTTGGCCCCATAAAAATCACGCTACCCTGCTGCGATCGCTGCACCGCGCCATCCACCACCACGGGTTGGATACATCGCTGGTGCTGACTGGGTCTGACAAGGGCAACGCCGCCTACATTCGCCAGCTAATTGGCGAGCTAGGCCTACAGAGTCGGGTGCGCATTCTGGGGTTTGTGCCCCAGGCCGATCTAGCCAACCTGTATCGCTACGCCCAGGCGCTGGTGTTTCCCACTCACTTTGGGCCAGATAACCTGCCGCCGCTGGAGGCCTTTGCCCTGGGCTGCCCGGTAGTGGCCTCGGCGGTGCCGGGGGCCACCGAGCAGCTGGGTGATGCGGCGTTGCTGGTGAACCCCACTGACCCTAATGCGATCGCCCAGGCCATGCACCAAGTCTGCACCGATGCTGACCTGCGCCAGGGGCTAATCGATCGCGGGCTGACCCGGGCTGGGCAATGGACCCCCACCGACTATGCCCGTGCCCTGGTCGCCAGCCTGGATGAGTTTGAGCGGCTGCGAACCTGCTGGCCCACCCATGCTGCCTGCGATCGCCCCTCTGGAGCCTAGGCCAATGGACGGCAGCGTTTACCTTCTGATTCCAGTCCACAACCGCCGAGCGATTACCCTGGCGGGTCTGGAGAGCCTGCACCGCAACGGCGATCTCGACCGCTATCGAGTCGTGGTGATCGACGATGGCTCTACCGATGGCACCGGGGCGGTGATCGCCCGTGAGTTTCCCCAGGTCACCCTGCTGCCCGGCGACGGCAACCTCTGGTGGACCGGAGCGATCCGCCTGGGGATGGACTATGCCATGGCCCAGGGCGCCGAGTACCTGATCTGGCTCAACGACGACTGCCGCCTGGCCCCCGGCACCCTGGGGGGACTGCTAGGGTTTTGCCGCGACTATCCCCGTGCGATCGTGGGCGCCCAGGGGTTTGAGCAAGACGACCCCACCCGCCTCTCCTTTGGGGGCAAGCGCAAGACCTGGCAGGGCTACCGCTTTTTGACCCTGTCTCCCGGCCAAACAATGCCCTGTGACCTGCTCAGCGGCAACCTGGTCTGTCTGCCCAGAGCCGTGGTCGATGCGATCGGCTACCCTGATGTAGTGGCGAGCCCCCACTATGGCGGCGACTCGCTCTATTTATTGCGAGCCCAGCGGGCAGGCTTTCAACTCTATGTCGATAGTCATTATGTCGTCACTAACCAGGCTGCCGAGTCGCAGCTGTGCCCCAGCGATTGGCTCATGGTACCTGGAGATTGTTGGCAGCTGGTGCGACTGGCCTTTAACCCTTACTCGGGGCTGAGCTGGCGGCTGTGGTGGCGGCTCAACTGGCTCGCCTACGGCCCCTGGGGCGGGGTCATGTTTGCTAAAAAGTATGCCTCGCTGGTGCCCCTGACCCTGCTGCGACTATTACCCAGGACTAGGCGCCAGCAGCTCTTTCGCCCGGGGCAATCGGCCTCAACCCCATCTACCTGGGAGAACATCGATGGCTAATCTAGCGACCCTGACTGTTGTCATCACCTGCTACCGTGAGGGTGACCTGCTGCTGGAGGCGATCGAGAGCGTGCGTCAGCAGACCCTGGCTCCCCTAGAAATTATTCTTGTCAACGATGCTTCGCCCGACGATCGCACCAACCAGGTCTGTCGCCAGCTAGAGACTGACCCTGGTATCACCCTGGTATGGCAGGCCCGTAACGGTGGCCCCTCGGTAGCCCGCAACGCCGGGTTTGCGGCCGCCCAGGGCGAAATTTTGGTGCCCCTCGACGCCGATGATCTGCTGCCTCCCGATGCGCTAGCCCATATTCAGCAGGCCTTTGAGCAATACCCTGAGGCTGAGTTTGTCTACGGCAGCTATCGCTGTCAGCGATACCCTGGTGATACCCGCCTAGTTAAAGCCGAGCCGATTTCCCTCAACTCGCTGCTGCGATCGCGGCGTTTTTCGCTCAGCACTAACTGGTCGCTGATTGGCACAGCACCGCTGCGCAAGTCGCTGTGGGAGGCGGTGGGTCACAGCGACCCCGAACTGGGGGCCGAAGATCTGCACGACCTGGAATTTTGGCTGCGGGCGATGGCGCTCCCCTGTAGCTACTACGGCATACCAGATGAGATCTATATCTGGCGCAAGTACCTGGGGCGCAACAGCCGCCAGGTGAGCCCCGAGTCGTGGTATCGCATCGCCCAGAAACACTTTGAGGTATACCGCCAGCACGGATTAGAATACCGCGCCTATGAGCTGCTGCTGCTGGGCAGCAAGTGGATGAACCGACCCAATGAAATTCAAAAGTACCGACGGGCGCTACTGACCTGCATTGGTCGTGGTCAGTTTCAATTTTCGTCGCTGGTGGCGCTGGCGATTCCGGCAGGCTTGTTTCAACCCCTGGCCAATTTGGCGAAGCGCTACCGGTAGCCCTACTGATACCCAAGCTGAACCGTATTAATACGAAATCCGATTTGGGAAACCCCGATTCACAATCAGGAATCCCGTAGGGGTATAGCATGCTATGCCCCTGCAAACCGGGGGTATTCAGGCAGGATTTGGTATCAGTAGAGGCTGTAGTCGGGATGGGGACAATGGGGATACCCCCGGAAAATACGGCCACTTCATCGAAGCTTTATGTAGTATTTGGAACCTTGTCTACGTGACTAGCGGTCTATTACTTCAACTCGTTTGTTGAGGGATTGAACCACAATGAAACAGCGCTTTGGAGCTTTTAGCTTATTAGGTGTAGCGGCTATTAGCACATTAACGTTACCTGCTTTTGCCAATACAGCCAGTCAGCAAATTGGCACACAATCGGCTACGATTGATGGCAATAATAACAACGTTATTCAGGTGATCAATCAGGTGAATATTAGCCATCCTGGCTTGGGCCGTGGCTTAGGTAATAACCCTCGTCGCGGTACTACTCAAAGTACTGTGCAAGACAGTTATCAGACTGTGACTATCGATGGCGATGGCAACAGCGTTTACCAAGAAACCAATCAAATTAACCAGCAGCAGACAAACCCTGGACGGGGTGGCGATGCTCGCCGCGACGACGATGATGACGATAAGAAGCACGGCCGGGGGCGCGATCGCGATGACGATGATGACGATTAAGCCGAAATATTACCGCCAGCCATCACAACTCTGGCCTGGATTGCTCCAGTCAGATGCTCTCTAATCTAAGCTTCTAAAGGATTCCCGTAGGGTGCATCCCACTTTTGCAAGTTTGCGCCCCTCATCCCCCAGCCCCTTCTCCCAAAAGGAGAAGGGGAGCCGGATTTCAAAGTCTTTCTCCCCCAGGGAGAGGGATTTAGGGTGAGGGCTACGTAACTGGGATGCAATCATTCCCGTACAGGTGAAAAATGTCTAGAGAGTTCTCTGTTGCTTAAAAACTGGGGATAGAGAACTCCTGGACAACAATAAACTTGGCTCAGCGGTATGACTGCTTACTGCTTCGACTAAGCAGCACCATATCCCTATATGGGAGCTGGTGTAGGGCAATCAATGGGTTAAAGAACTTGACCTAGAGGTGATCTAAAAAAAGAATTCGTCTTTAGACGCGATTCCGATTAATTTTCCGATCCCTAAATTCAAGAAATAAAAGATATGTCCAGGGAGAATAATATTCTCTATTGGGCTAGTTTTTATTGTCTGAATTAAAGTATTTAGAGAGATGCTAAAACGACAAAAAATTGATTTTTTTGGAGGGAACCTTTCTGGATTAGTGCGGGTCATTTTGTGTGTGAGTCGATGCCAGAGAACAATAAATCTAAATAGCTAAATTTAGCTTTTACTGTTTGCCTGGGTTGATTCTTCTCGATTGATTAAATTCACAATTACGTTGTTGAGGACGTTGACATGTTGAAGCACATCTCTATTTTGGGTCTACTGGGTTTTGCTGCGCTGGGCTTTGTCGCCATGCCCGCCAATGCCGATACCGCTGTGGTGCAGCAGGGCACTCAGGATATCTACATCCAGGGCGACGGTAATGCCGCCGTGCAAAGTAGCCAGCAGGTGAACCGCATCGAGCGTCGCGGGTCGGCTGCTCGTCGCGACAGCACCGGTATTGTGCAAGATATCTACCAGACCGGCACCGTTGTAGGCGATGGCAACGCGGTCTATCAAGAGAGCAGCCAGGTGAACGTGATCCGCGAGCAGGGTCGGCCCCAGTCTCGGGGACACGGCCGAGGTGCGCGCATCAATCGCTACTAAATAGACCCCCGAGGTGGCGGCTGATGAAATATTCTCAGCCGCCACCCCGATCTTCGCTTGCTGCTATTGCAAGGAGAACACCATGATGATTTCAACGCTTAAGGTCGGGCTGGCTGGGGCGATCGCCCTGGTGGTTCTGGTTCCCTCGGCGCTGGCCAGTTCGGTCAATATTTCTACCGACCGGGTGCAGGTGCAGGTGGGCAATAACGGGCAGGTCTACATTCGTAGTCTGGTCGATAGCCCCGCTGGGTCTGCCTTTGACCAGCGCCCCGCGGGGCTGCCTCGGGTGACGCTGCCCCAGATGACTAACAATCTGCGCCTGCCCACGGCTACCTTTGTGCCTCGATGTACGGCGCGATCCTACAGTGACCACTCCACCCGGTCTACGGCCCGAGGAGATGTGATCTATAGCGAAAACCGCAGTACCACTCAGGTTTGCCAGTAGCGCCTGGTTTCAGACTGTTTATTTGGCTGTTGTCACTATGATTAAACCTCAGTCCGTTGGCCTGGGGCTCCTCTGTGTTGGGGCTCTAGCCTACTTTGTCCCCGGGGCCTCGGCCCAGTGTGTGATTGCCGATGTGGCCATTCAGGCGGCCATTCACGGTGGCGATCAACCTGCTGAACAGGTGAACGATGTGGCGATCGATGCCGACGGCCCCTGCGTGGGCAATACCAGCGTCAGCACCAGTCGCCAAATCCAGGTGGGGGGCACTGGCCAAGTGCGCCAGGTGCGCCAGAGCCGCCACCAAATTCGCGGCGGCGATCGCAGCAGCCAAGGCCTGGCAGGGCCTACGGTGGCTGTGCCCGTGGGGGTGCAGGTCGATGTCTACAACCCTGCCGAAGGGTTGCGCCGGTAGGGAACTTGCTGACTACCAACGGTGTCCTGTAGCCATATTGGCTCAGGCCGCCCAGGTGAATAGTTGGTGCCGGGGTGTCGGCGGCGCTACAGTGCTGACGCCGACATCCCCTGGCCCCAGATGGGGCTACCGCTAGCCCTGGTGCGGCATTACCCTTTTCCTGGAGATGTCATTGTGATCAACCATCCCTCGGCCCTCGGGGTCGCACTGCTGATTTTAGTGGCGGTTACCGCAGCAGAAGGGGCTTCTTCGGCAAACGGTCATCGCTCCTTTGGGGTCAACTATCAGACCCTCGGCACCATTTTGTCTAAGGCTAACGCTAAGGATGTTATGGACTCGTACCAGCGGCAGACCAACACCATTAGTTTAGAGCGCACCCATCTCGATCAGCCGCACCTGCTGTCGGTGAGCGTGCCGACAGGGGCGACTCTCCAGGGCTACATCGAGATCGATGGCCATACTCGGGTGCCCCTGAGCAATACCTCAGAATTTATTGACGTAGGCCCCTACCTGACCCAGTCGATTACCCGAGTCACCATTGTGGGCAGCTATGCACCTGCCTTGGCTTCGGTGGCGATCGCGTTTAACGGCCCCGATACGGTGGTGCAGCAACAGACGGGTGGTACCGGACAGATTAACTATCAGCTCAATTTGCTGGTGCAGTAGTCGAGGACGATGTGGGTTGGGTGGCTATTTTATTTGGCTAGGGAGCGGGGGAGCTAGGAGCAGCCTACTGTTGTTTGTTGAGGGCCCAGTCGTAGTCGAGGTAGCGCAGATCGTAGTCGCCTGCGGCTAGGTAGGCGCGATCGCTGGGGCTGAGGTAGTCGCCAATAAAATTGAGCACGGCCCGCTCGGTGGGGTTGCCGGTAAACTGGTCGGGGGCGGCGTACTGGGCCTGCCAGTCTTCGCCAAACCACTGAAAAATTAACGAAATCGCCACCTGGTTTTGGTCGCGGTCAATGCTGAGCCCGTGGGGGCCATCGAGCCATTGCTGGGTCTGGTCGTCGAGCTGAGCGTCAAGGGCCGCGCCAGTGAACGGTTCCTGGCGCAGGGGTGGGCAGCTGTTGGCGGCACAGACCAGGGCCGCATGAATGCGCGGTTCAGAGAAGTCCTGCCGCAGAATATCGTGTTCGATCGCATCGAGGGTGAGCCCTTGCCCCAGCAGCGCGTGCTGCTTAAAATTCCACACTCCAGGAATATTGCGGATGCTCTGCTTGAGGGGCTGCTGGGCAATGATCGACTGGAGGGTAATGGCGTTATAGGCGTTGATCAAAAACGCAATTTTCTCAGGCTGGCTCCAGTCTTCGTAGGCAGTGGGAGACACGGCACCGAGTTGGGCAACAAAGTCATTTAAGGCCTCGGGCTCTGCCTGGAGAGCGGCGTAGTCAACTAGCCCCTCGGGGCTGACGTAGGTCTTGAGAATGTCGGCGTAGGCGGTGTAGTCAATGGAGTCCTGGGTGGCGGCGATGGGGGCGGTGGCCTGCCCTAGCGGTAGGGCGCAGGCGGGGGTAAATGCGATCGCCGCGATTAAAACAGCAGACAGTGGTTTAGACATACAGGGTGCCGGTACAGAACGATGGGTTACTTATCACCTATGTCCCTGGGCTCTACCCCATCTGTTGCTGAGTTTTTGCTGAAAATTATATGAGCCAGCCAGCCCAGCACCAGAGGCAGCCACAGCAGCAGCCGTTCGGCTAGGGTGAGCCGCCAGTCGGGCAGCCGCGAGGGCAGCACAAAATAGACAAAGGCCGACAGGCTGACCCATCGCACCCCCCAGTTTTGATGAAAAGGCTAGAGAGGCCAAGCAGTCCTAGTTTTGTCTTCATCACTCATCCTAGTCAAAATCACAAATCGTCCAAAAACTCAGAAGCCGGTTCAACTCCGCTGACAAGCAGGTCATCCCTCGCCCTGGTCAGCGCCACGTACAGGAGATGCCGTTCGGTAATATAGACCTCATCCAGGTCGGCTTCGTCGGCGATGCTCTCGATCCGCTCCTGCTGGGGAATCACCTCGTCGTCACAGGCCATCACCACTACAGCCCGAAACTCCAACCCCTTGGCCAGGTGCATGGTGCTGACGGCGATGTGGCCTGGGGCGCAGGCAATATGGTCATCTAGTTCTACGGGGTCTGCCCCCGCGGCCTGAATTGCCGCGATCGCACGTTCCAACTGCTCCCGATCGCGCACAAACACCCCAATCTCGTCAGGCTGTAGGCCCATCGACAGGCGTTTGGCAATCCATGCTCCAACAAACTCCATTTCATCCTCTGGGCTGTCGTGGATTTCGACGGCAGGAGCAGGGCCATTGAAGACAGACACCGTATGGCGGCGATCGTCCTGGTTGCCGTCTACGTCGCTGATGGTGCTGGGCAGCAGGCGATCGGCTGAGGTGCGAATCTGGTGGGAGGTGCGGTAGTTAATAGTGAGGGTATGGGACCGGCCTCGGATATCAATGCCCAGAGCTTTCCAGGAGAAGGGCTGCTGAAAGATCCGCTGGCCCAGATCTCCAGTAAAGAAGAGGCTATCGGGGCGTTGTCTACCTAGGGCGGCCAAGAACCTCAGCTCGGCTACGCCCATATCTTGAGCCTCATCGACCACGGCAAAGGTGTAGGGATAGTCTTTTGTATCGTCAATATGGTCAATGACATGCTGAAACAGCTGGGGCCAGGTTAGATAGCCCGTCTGTTTGAGCCAGCCTTGCAGCTGTTCGAAAATCTGCCACAGCAGTTCGCGTTGCTTGCCGCCTAAGCGGGTCTTGCGACCCAGGCGAGGCACGTCTCGGTAGGCGTCCCAGGTGGTCAAATGCCAGGGGTCGACCACGTCTTGCCACTCAGACCACAAGAAGGCTTCGGTAAACTTGCTGGGGGCGATTCGCTCAGCAATAGTGACTAATTGGGATCTCAGTGCGGTGTCTTCTGCCATCACCGGCAGGCCAAATGTTTCGTTAAATAGCCACCGCCCCACGTCTTGAATGGAGGCGACGGTAATGCGCTCTATTGTCGCGGGCTCGTTGCCCGCCAAGCGCTCTAGCTTGACCTGGAGGGCATTGGCCAATGCGGGGGAGAAGGTGGTCAACAACACCTGGGCTTGGGGATGGCAACGGGCCAGGAATACAGCTCGGTGCAGCCCCACAATGGTTTTGCCGGTGCCCGCTGAGCCAGAAACTCGGGTGGGGCCGCTACAGGTGCGCTCTACCAGCGATCGCTGGCTGGGATGCAGAAAAACCGTCCACTTTTCCCAGGGATACTCCAGCGCCTGCTTGAGTTCATCTACATTGCCCATAACGCGGAAACGGCGCTGGGCATCGGGATGGCTGAAGGGGTCGGTGTCGCCAGGCAGGGCTACGGTTTTTTGGGGGGTGCCGCCGGTGGCGAGTTCTAGCAGGGCTTCGGCGGCTTCTTGGGGTAGGTGGTCGACAACGTCAAAGAGGGTGTCTTCGGTGGCCTGCTGCACGTCTGCCAGCCATTCTTGGGGAACGCCGTAGGCGAGCAGATCTTCTTCGGGGGTGTGGGCAAATAGGCGGGGCTTTTGG
>NZ_JADEWX010000073.1 GCF_015207395.1 Nodosilinea sp. LEGE 07088 | reverse complement strand
GGTCGGGGTTGTTGTGGAGGATGGTTTTGTTGGCGTCGATCAGGGTTTGGAGGCGCTGGGGGAGGGTGTTGTGGTTGCTGGGGTCATCTAGGGTTGAAAGGGCGGTTTGGTCTTGCAGCTGTTGCAGCTGGGCGTGGGTGACCTGGAGGCGATCGCAGCTGTCATCCAAACGCTGCTGGGCCATTTGTCGATAGGCGGGGGTTTCGATCTGGTCGATCACGGCTAGACCATCGGCGACCTGGCCTGAGAGATCGAGCACGGTGTGCAGGGCTTCGAGCAGTTCGACCTGCAAGAGGGGGTCAAGCCCATAGATGCGGGTCGCAAACCGCTGAGATTCTGTAGCCCAGGTCTGCACCTGGCCCCAGGAGTTGTGCGCCGTCGGGGGCACTCGCTGCCCCAGGGCCGTGAACTGCCCCATAAAGACGCGATCGTTCAGCAGGTCGCTGCTGTTAATGTCTGACTGCTCAATGCGAAAGCCTCTGGCCCAGGTGCCGACCATGGCCATGGCTACTCCGGCTCCAGCCAGCCCTGCGATTGGCCTTGGCCCCGCTAAAACAATCAGCAGGGCGTAACCCAGGGCGGTGCCCCCCAGCAGCACATAGGTCTGGGGTAGGCTCCAGAACGTTGGTTGGCGCATACTAACTCGTGTTCCCGCGCGTCTATCGCTACTGTAGCCTACGGCACGATCAGGGTGCCGCCCAGGGCAATGATGGCATCGGAGAGCTGAGCTTCAGCGCTATCGGTGGCGGCGACTAGCAGCAAAAACACCTCGGCATCGCGCTGACGGGCAAAGATCTTGCCGCTGATGGCTTGGGGTGGGGCGGCTCCCTGGCTGAGTCGCCCGCTCCAGTTGATGCGCACGCCGCCGCCCGGAATCGGCTGGACATCGCTGGCGACATAGCCCTCTCCGGCTCCGAAGGTATCTTCAGCGGCGACCACGAGGGCGGCCTCTGGCGACTCAGCCGGGGGTGCAGGGGTTACGGCTACGGTGTAGGCCAAACTGCCATCGGCCGCCTGAAAAACCGGGCTGCCCCCTGCGGAGCTGACGCTGTACCCATCGAAAATGCCGATTTGGAACCGACCCTGGGGATCCTCAAAATTGCCGGTGACCATGGGCAGCGACGCTGCCAACAGCGGCGGTGATGGGTTACCCTGGGCCACCGCCGCAGAGTGGGGCCTGTCTAGGGACATCCCCTGGGCCAGCATCAGGCTGATGCCGAGGGCGATCGCCCCCATCATCAGCACCCTAAACCGTCGCACTAGCGGCCCCATGGCAAATCCCTCTTGCAATAACGGCTAAGCATAGCAAGTCTTGCTCCAGTGCAACCTAGGTATTCCCATGAAGTTAATCTGCATCTCGATTATGCCTCTACGCACAGTAGGCCTCGACACAGCGGGCAAACATCTCGACCCCCAACCCCAAGGCCGTCTCGTCGAAATCAAACCGGGGGTGATGGTGGGGATAGGCCAGGGCCTTATCGGCGTTGGCAGCGCCTAAAAAGAAATAGCACCCCGGTACCGCCTGCAAGAAAAAGGCCATGTCTTCGCCCCCCATGGTGTGGCAGTCGGGCACCACTCCGGCAGGGGTTTCGACGATCGAGAGCGCCACCGATCGCACCAAATCCGCGATCGCCCCATCGTTGATCACCGGGGGATACAGGGCCTTATAGTCGAAACTGTAGCTAGCGCCATGGGCCTGGCAAATGCCTGCAATCACCTGCTCCAGCCGGGGGCCAAAGTAGTTGGCATAATCGGGGTCAAAGTAGCGCACCGTGCCCCCCAGGGTAGCCGTATCGGCAATGATATTTTGGGCCTTGCCAGCGTGGAAATTGCCCACGGTGACCACCGCCGACTTAATCGGGTCAATGTTGCGGGCCACGATGGTTTGCAGAGCGTTGACGATTTGCGCCCCCACCACAATAGAATCCACGGTCTGGTGGGGTAATGCGCCGTGGCCACCTTTGCCCTGCACCGTGCAGCTAAAAAATTCTGAGGCGGCCATCAGCGGCCCGGTGCGCACCCCCACGGTGCCCAGGGGCAGGTTATTCCACAAATGTAGGCCAATCATGGCCTCAACCTCGGGGTTGGTGAGCACCCCAGCCTCGATCATCGGTTTGGCCCCGCCCGGCCCCTCTTCGGCAGGCTGAAAGATGATTTTGACGGTGCCCGCAAAGCCGTCGCGGTGGTGGGCCAGGTAGTGGGCGATGCCCAGGGCGATCGCCACATGACCGTCGTGACCGCAGGCGTGCATCACCCCATCGTGCTGGGAGCAGTAGGGCACCGCGTTTTCTTCTTGAATGGGCAGGGCATCCATGTCGGCCCGCAGACCCAACACAGGGCCGGGGCGAGTCCCGGTAATGACGGCCACTACGCCGGTTTTAGCAATGTTGCGCTGGTGCTCAATGCCCCACTCGCTGAGGCGATCGCCAATAAAGTCGGCAGTCAGCCACTCCTTAAACCCCAGCTCGGGCCTTTGATGCAGGCGGCGGCGCCAGGTTACCAGCTGATCCTGCAGGGCCTGAATCGCGGGGCGAATGCGATCGCGGTTGACGGGCAACGGGGGTGCAGTGGTGGCAAACATAGGAGGGCAGTTTCGGTAAGGTGGCTCTCGTATCAGCATAAACGCTCTGGCCCCGGCCTTAAGTGGACGGCGGCGTATGCCAAGCTGCAAGGGGAGCCGAGGCGATGGGGAGCCGGGGAGCGAGGGGAGGGGAGACTAATTTTCTGCTCAGCATAATTAGGGCGACATACCCGTGAGCAGCGGCGCCATCACCAGCAGATAGAGCGGCACTGCTACCGAGATCAGACCAATGGCAAACCCGCTGTCGAGGTTGTTCTCCTGGGTGAAGAGTAGGGTCAGCATGCTGGGTGGCAGCGACGCCCCCACCAGCACTGCCGCCCGCTCAACCCCGGTCAGGCCAAAGATCAGCGTTGCCAGCCAGCCCAACCCTAGCCCACAACCAATTTTGGCCAGAGCAATCAGCCCATAGCGACCCACCGAACGCCGCTGCACCTGAAATTCCATGCCTAGCAGCAGCAACACCAACAGCAAAAAGCTGCCCCCGGCAATATCCAATAGCCCCAGCAGCAGGTCATTGACCAGCCCCAGCCGATTGACGATTAGCCCCAGCACGATCGCCCAAAAAAATGGAGTTTGCAGCAGCTTGTGGGCGATCGCCCGCACGGTAATACCCGCATTGCCGTACCAGGCCGATAGGCAGTACACCACCGTCAATAAATAGATGCCCTGGGCCAGGTCAAACAGCACAATGCGGCTGAGGCCCACTTCTCCAAAGGCCAGCAGCATCAGCGGATAGCCCACCGCACCGCCTTCGCAGGTAGGGAAGGTGGTAACCAGTGCCCCCGCCTTTGGTCGGGGCCACTTCAGCCAGCGAGCGGCGATCACGGCGATCAGGGTGAGGGGAATGACCACCAGCAGGGCTGCAATCGGTAAATAGATCAAATCGGCGGTGATTGTGGCTGTGGCCAAGGCCTTGAGCACCACCGCAGGCAGCGCCAGGTGGGTCAGCAATAGGCCAATGGTTTTGGCCTCGCCCGGCCCCAGCAGCCCGACCCGACGAAACCCATAGCCAATGCAGCACACCAGGGCCATCGACACAATTTGAATCAGCATGGAGTCGGCGACCTTGGCAAAACACCCCTATCATGACCCACTGCCTCATTTTTGAAGAAGCGTTAGACTGTCAATACACAGTTACAAAAGTTAACAATGCTTCCCGACTTAATTGGCGCTACCCGCGACTACTGGCGCAAGCTGGACGCAGTCGAAGCGGCCTACCGACGCAACGAGCTAACTGCCGCCGAGGTTAATGCCCAGGTCAACGTGCTGATGGCAGAGCTAGGCCAAACCCGGCGGCAGCTGCTGCGTGACTCGTGGGCAATTTTTCAAACCTTTGTGAACCAGCAGGGCGAGGCTCTAGCTGGGGTGGCCGCGTTGGGCGGGCTGGCCTACCTGTGGCTGGTGGCTAATGGGCAGGCTTAGGCTTGCAGTCGGCCACGATTCCCCATAGTTGATGTAGACGATGCTTGGATACCCATAGTGCTAGCGACTGCCCTACCCCAGTAAATTTCCAGAGATTCATGATGGCCCCATCTGTACAGTCGCCACTCGGCCTGGGTCATGACGTCGGGTTCGTGGGCCATGAGGGTGGCAAAGCCCAGATAAAGCAACAGGTTTCGCATGCTGAACCGTCTTCTAGGGCCTTCTAGGGTAGAACTGCTTCTGCCTTTTCAAATCCGAGTTACAGTGAGCATTAATGAGGTGAACTGGGGCAATTTCTATGGCTGAGCAAAGCGGCAATATTCTACTGGTCGACGATGAGCCAGGGCTGCGCGAGGCTGTGCAAGCCTATCTTGAAGATAGCGGCTTTACCGTGCGCCCGGCCAGCAACGCCAAAGAAGGGTGGGATCTGCTCCAGCAGGAGACGCCCGACGTGCTGATCTCTGACATTATGATGCCCCAGGTCGATGGCTATGCCTTTTTGGCCCAGGTGCGCGACGACATTCGTTTTAAGGGGCTGCCGGTGCTATTTTTGACGGCGCGGGGCATGACCAGCGATCGCATTCAAGGCTATAACTCGGGCTGCGACGCCTATTTGTCTAAACCCTTCGACCCCGAAGAATTGGTCGCTATTGTCACCAGCCTGATGGAGCGCCGCGCCGCCCAGACCATCGACAGTGGCGATGTGCCCGACATCGCCGTCATGGCCCGCCAGCTGGAAGAAATTAAAGCCATGCTGAGCCAGAAAGGCGGCATCGCCAAGGTGACGTCTGATATCCGCATCGACCTCACCCCCCGCGAGCAGAGCGTCCTCGATCTGGTGGCCGAAGGGCTGATGAACAAAGAAATTGCCAGTCGCCTAGAGACCAGCGTACGCAACGTAGAGAAATACGTTAGCCGCCTGTTTAGCAAAACTGGAACCAATAGCCGCACGGAGCTGGTGCGCTTTGCCCTAGAGCACGGCATGGTAACCACCTAGTGATCCACGGCGCAAGTTTAGATACTATTTCTTAGGGCTAGGGAGCCAGGCGATCCGGAACAGCAGCCATGCCTCTAGGACTGCAGACCCGTGGGTAGCCAGTGAGTGCCACCGCCTCTGCGCAAGTCAGGAAATTCATCTCGCCTGTCGGCTGCGTACTCTTGCAGATGATCCGCCTGGGGTGCCAGAGACGGCGACAGATCAACCCTAACTAAGGTAGCCAAACAGCTAGCAGCTGACAGCAATAGACATCCGTTCGATAGCAGTAAGTATTTGACCATGGCCTTCTTCATGAACTGGTGCTCGCCCTGATCTAGTTTTAGTTAAGCTCAACGCCCTGGGACAGGCCTGCTGCCACAATGCATCAGGTCGCATTAAGGTTGAGTATCAACGAACCTGAGCTACAGGTTTCAGCCAGTGGCAGGTATTTACCGAAGATTTAAGGTCAAATAAAGCGGGGAACCCCAGCCCCGCCCGTGATCTACTGAGCCCCCCGTAGCAGGGCCAGGGAAACTTTAGGGTTCCTCTGGCAACCAGCGCCTACGCCAAAGACTCAACCACCAGTTCTCGGTAGCCGGTGTGGGGGTCGGGCTGGCGGTGCAGCCGGAGGTGGGGCAGATCTGCGATCGCAATCTCCGCCGTGGTGCGAATTAGACATCCGGGCATCAGGTGTCCACCGTAGACCCGGCCTTGAGCATCGGCTACGGCACTGTGCAAATGCATGCCGTGGCGCGACAGCGTGCCAGTGAGCGACAAGAGCTCTAGCGGGCCAGCAATGATCGTGGCCTCGGCGGCGGCGGCAAAGCGCAGGCTGGCCTGGGTCAAACTCCCTAGGGCCGTCAGCATGACGCCGGCCTCCAGGGCCTGGGTCTGGGCAAAGCTATCGAGGGACTGCTTCAAATCTTGACCGGGGAGGAGCCGTAGGCAGTAGGTCTGCATAGAAACATTTTGGTTTGGGGGCTGTACCAGAGCTACGGCGGGTTGAACCTGTCACCGTTCAAAATCGCTCATCCAAAATCAAAAATTTCCTAGGCTGTCGCCTCATCGTCTCGGGCTGGCTGGTTAGGTGACCGGGCCTCAAACTCAGGGCAGACTCCCTCGGGGCTAACCTGGCGGTTATACAGGGGAGAGGTTGAGCAAGCACAGCGGCCCTCGCGCTGATAGTGGCAGGTTTGACAACTGGGCAGTTGCCAAGGGGTAGTGCTGGCGACCGTCCGCAACAGGTCACGCTGGTTAAGCCCTTTAATCATCAGCTCGTTGCCTTGCCAGCGGGCCTGCACTAACCCCGTATCGGCCAGGGCGGCCCAGCGAGGGTCGGTGGTGATATCGTCGGGCAGCAGCAGCAGCACACTGTCATCGACCTGGGTAATTTCGCCCTCGACGACCGGCTCTGGGGCGGCGGGCTGAATGAAGCGATCGCCGATGGGAAATTCGACCTCGTTGCCCACCGAGGGCAGGTGGAGATGGTAGCGGGTTTGCAGTTCCTCAAGCCCCGCCAGGTCGGCCAGGTGGGTGGGCTTGCCGTGCACAAAGGCCACGTGCTGGGGCCGCAGGTTATGAATCAGCTGGGTAATGCCGACGCGATCGCTGTGGGTAGTGAGCTGGTAGGTATCCAGCTGCACTCGCTCACTCTCTAGCTCGGGGCCGAGGGTTTGCAGCCAGCTCAGGGTAGGGCTAGACTCAGCCTTTGAAGTACCCAACACCGTGTCGGCGATGGCCGCAGCCAGCGAGTCGGGCAGCAGCACCGTCCAGGGCTGGAGCGAGTGGCGACAGTGGTCGCTGAGGTCGGCCTCACGGTGGGCGATCAAAATGCAGGGAGAATCGCTCTCAGGCTGTCCGTCTATCCCTAGGCGACGTACCCGCGGCAAAATGCGCTCGTCCCAAAATAGGGGTTGGTGGCGGGCAAAATTCTGCACACTGCTGGGGAACGCGGGCATTAGCTCTAGGTAGAGATCACACCCTGCCGCTACAGTGCCATCGACCCAGACGGTCAGATCTTGGCCGGTAAACTGGTGATGGTTGCGCAATAGCATGACCAACTCCTGGCCAATACCCAGGGTGGGGGTAGGCAGCAGCACCGATCGCCCCTGCTGCACCAGCCTATGGAGGGTGCTGGCCAGCTGGTTTTCCTGCTGGCGGCGGTGGCGGTGGCGGTCGGTACCCGCACTCCCCTCACTGATCAGCAGGTCGGGTTTGAGCCCGCGCAGGGCCTCTAGGGGCAGACCATCCACCAAGCGCGAGTTCGACATAAAAAAATCGCCCGTAAAAAATGCGGTGTAGGGCCGCTGGGGAGCGTGGTAGGTAAACAGGGCACAGGCGGCACCGGGCAAATGCCCCGCTGGCCAAATCTGTACGGTTAAGTCGTCGGCCAGGCTAATCGGGGTCTGCCAGGGCAGCGCCTGACAGAGGTGGGGCGGCACATCCTCGCCCAGCCAGTTGAGGGGCAAGAGCTGGGCTGTTACCTCGCTACCGTAGATGGGCACCTGGGGAAACCGCTGGCTAAACTGCCAAATACCGCGAGCGTGGTCGCTATGGGCGTGGCTGCAAAAGAGCAGGTCGGCGGTTTCAATGCGATCGCGCACCGCCTCCAGCGCGTCCAAATCCCGCAGGCCGCAATCGAGAATGATCCGCCGTGGCCCCATGCGCAACTCTAGGCACAGCCCTTCTTGACCGTGACCCGCACCAAACGGAAAGCAGACCAGATTACTCACAGAGTGGTAAATACCCTAACGACAGCGGCCCGAGCGCAGGCCGATGAACAGGGCTAAACCCTAGTGGGCTGAGCCATTGCCATGGTAGTCATCGGTGTCGTAGAAGCCGTTTTTGGTGCCAAAGAATAGAGTGGCAACCACAAACAATCCGGTGAGCACAGCCAGTACAAGTTTGATATCCATAGGGGCAGTAGGGATGATAAGAGAGCTGCTGTTGTCGGCACCGTTACCGACACCTTAGTTGTGAGCCATTTTAACAAGCCTGCCATGGAAGACACCGAAAGACTTTGTGATCAATCTGTCGGAGATACCCCCGATGCCATTGCCCCAGACTGGCTAGAGCGCTCGTCGCTGGCGGTGGCCCCCGATCTACTGGGCTGTCGCCTGGTGCGCCGCTGGGCCGACGGTCGTCAGCTCAGCAGCACCATTGTTGAAACTGAAGCCTACACCGAGGGCGACCCCGCCTGCCATGCCTACCGTCGCCAGACCCCGCGCAACCGCGTCATGTTTGGCCCACCGGGCTACAGCTACGTGTATTTGATCTATGGCGTCTACCACTGCTTCAACGTGGTCACCGATCGCGATCAGGTGCCCAGCGCTGTGCTCATTCGAGCGATCGAGCTCGACGCCATTCCCCCGTGGCGAGCAGGCTACCGAGCCGAGAAGCCTGCTCGCTGGGGCGCGGGCCCCGGCAAACTGTGCAGGGTACTCGATATCGATCGCACCCTCACCGACCAGCCGCTCACCGCCGACGGTGGCCTCTGGCTCGAACATCGCCAGGCCGGCTGGCATCAGCGCGCCGCAGCGGGCAAAATTCAAATCACCCAGACCACCCGCATCGGCCTCACCCAGGGGGCCGATTTGCCCTGGCGCTGGTACGTCACCGACTCAAAAGCGATCTCCAAACGCTAGTATTGCGGGGCGAGTTGACGCCACCATGCCAGTCCTCTGAGCTCCCTAAACCCCATCTCCGTTCACCCTGATGCCTCTTTCTCCGGTTGATCTAACGCTCACCACCCGGCGAGATGTCACCGGCAACTGGGTGCGATCGGGGCTAACGACCCTGGGCATCTGCATGGGCGTTGATGTAGTAGCGGGTTTAGCGGCTGCCCAATCTAGCTTGCAGCAGGTGGAGGCCGCTGAACGAGAGACGTTCAACGCCCGTCGCCAGCTTGAGGCTGACCAGGCGCGGGGAGATGTTGACCTATTTCAGCTAATTACCCAAGAGGACGTGCTGGTCAACGCTCAAACCAACGAGCTGGCCGCTCGCATCGCATTTCTCAACACCATGGCCACCTTAGATCAAACGGTGGGCATTACGATTGAGCGCTGGGCGGGGGAGGTTGAGCTGGAGCCGGAGTGGGGGAGTGATGGTTTTGGGGAGTGATGGACTCCCCAAAACCCTCCCCCGGGTAGACGGCTGGGCGAGCCACTTACGTAAATATGCTTAGATATAGCGTTTCCCTAATCGCCATGCTGGATGTTCTCAGTTCCACTGTTCGCCCTCTGCTGCTGGATGATCAGGTGCTAGAGGCGGCCTACAAACTCTACATGACGGCTCCGCACGCCTCCTCGCCTGCGATTAGCCTGAGGCGACTGTCAGACATGACCGGCAAAACTCCGCTGCGGTGCCGCAACGCCATTGTTGAGGCGAATGGGCTGGGCCGTTTCCCCGACTGTGAGCTGCATCCCTAGGGCTAGATCAGACCGGATTCAACAGCAGGGGTCAGCTAGTCGGTAGGTTAGAAAAGCCTGAGAGGCTACACTTTGGGTGAGCTAGCGATCGCTCGCTAAGGCTGACCCACCGTTCTACCCCTACCGTTTCTCTCTGATGCTGCAAAAACGCCTAGAGCCGTTGCTAAGCCGCAAGCGGGTCGCCATCGTTGAGGCGTGTGTCATCGGGCTAGTGTCGGGGCTGGCGGCGGTGCTCCTCAAGCAGGGCGTAGAGATCCTGACCCTGTGGCGCACCTCTAGCGATTGGCCGCTGTGGCTGGTGCTGCCGACCATTGGTCTAGTCGGCGGCGGGCTGTCCGGGTTGCTGGTCGAGCGGCTGGCCCCAGAGGCGGCGGGCAGCGGCATTCCGCAGGTGAAGGCGGCTCTGGGTTTTGCAAAGATTCCTCTCAATCTGCGAGTGTCGCTGGTGAAGTTAGGCAGTACGCTGTTGGCGCTGGGCTCTGGGCTCTCATTGGGGCGACAGGGGCCAACGGTGCAGATTGGGGCGGGGCTGGCGGCGCAGCTCAGTCGTTGGGTGCCGACCTCGCCAGAATATCGGCGGCAACTGATCTCAGCTGGGGCAGCAGCGGGTTTAGCGGCGGGCTTTAATGCCCCGATCGCTGGGGTGTTATTTGTGGTTGAGGAACTGCTGCAAGACTTTTCAGATCTCACTCTGGGTAGCGCTATTTTGGCGTCGTTTATCGGGGCGGTGGTGTCGCGATTGCTCGGCGGGCAGGGGCTAAATTTGGCGATGGATGACCGACAAATTAGCTTATCGGTGCACGACCTGCCTTTTTTGATAATTTTAGGGCTATTGGCTGGGCTGTTGGGGGCGCTGTTTCGTCAGGGCATTTTCGGCAGTCTGGTGTTTTTTCGGCAATTTAAGGGGTTGGGCCTGCCAGGGCGCATTGGTCTAGCGGGGTTGATCACAGGCGTAGTAGGGGTTTTCTTGCCCGTGGCGGCGGCAGACAATACGGGCCTGCAGGAGTTTTTGGTGACGGGGTCGGCGGGGTGGCAGCTGATTGCGATCGCCTTTGTGGTCAAGTTTCTGCTCACCCTGCTGGCCTACGGTTCTGGAGCCGCCGGGGGCATTTTTGCCCCCTCCCTAGTGCTAGGGGCCGCGCTGGGGTGCTTGACCAGTTCTTTGGCCCAGGGGTTCTACAGTGGTTTTGGTGCCTGGCCGATCCCCGCAGACCTGGCTAGCACGACCACCTATGCCCTAACCGGTATGGGCGCATTTTTTAGCGCCGTAACGGGGGTGCCGATTACGGCCATTGTCATCGTGTTTGAGATGACCGCCAACTTTAATCTGGTGCTGCCCCTCATGATTGGTTCGGGCATTGCCTACCTGGTATCCGAGCGGGCTAACAATGGCTCCATTTACAATCGGCTGCTGGCCATGCAGGGCATTCATCTCGAACCCGTGGTTCAGGCCAACAACCCCTGGGCCCACCTCAAGGCCTCGGATCTGATGCAGCGCCGAGTTGAAACGCTCTCTAGCCAAATGAGTCTGTCAGAAGTCGTGCAGGCGTTTTCGCGATCGCACCACCGCGGTTTCCCAGTCCTCGAAGAGGGCAGACTCGTGGGGATCATTACCCAGAGCGATCTAGGTGAGGCCACTGCCCAGGGGCTAGATCAATACCTCACCCTGGGCGAAGTGATGACGCACCATCCCGTCACCGTCGCCCCCGACGCCACGCTGCCCCGAGTCCTGCATCTGCTCAACCAACTCAAGCTCAGTCGCCTACCTGTCACCGATGGCAACCGACTTGTTGGCATTATTACCCGCGCCGATATTATCCGGGCTGAGTGCGACCAGGTCAGCGGGGGGCTGACCGAACTTGGCCCCCAGGCCGAACCCTCCTACGTCGTCTTACACCAGTGCGCCCCCGCCACCGGTCAGGGGCGATTGCTAGTGCCGCTGTCTGACCCTCAAACGGCCCCAGACTTGCTCAAAATTGCGGCGGCGATCGCCCACGGCCTGCACTACGAGCTTGAATGCATTCACGTGGTGCGAGTACCCCGCAGCGTCGCCCCCGCCGAAGCCCGAGTTGACCTACAGGCAGTTGAACCCCTGCGCCAGCTCGCTAACTCCTATGCTGCCAACAGTGGCTTGTCGGTTCATTTTCAAGTGCGAGCTGCCCACGAAATTGGCCGTACCCTGCTGGAGGTGATCAAAGAGCGCCATATCGATCTAGTGCTGATGGGCTGGCATCACCCCAACCTCACTCCCGGGCGGGTCATCAGCGGTGTGGTAGACACCCTAATTCGTCAGGCCCCCTGCCAGGTGGTCGTGGTGCGTGCGGGGCGTAATCTTACCTTCGATCGCTGGTTAATTCCCACCGCCGGTGGCCCCAATGCCAATAGCGCTCAACGTCTGTTGCCTGGCCTACTCACCCTAGGTCACGACCCCGAAATTCATCTTTGCACCATCTGTCACCCTGAAAAAGGACAGTGTCTCACCCCCCGGCATATTTCCACCATGGCCGATGCCCTAGAAGCCACCCTAGATCGGCCCGTTCACACCCAGATTTTGACCGATATCTCTGTCTCCCAAGCTATTGTTGATTTTGCCGCCCTTCGCCACAGCGACGTGATCTTGCTGGGCGCCTCCCGCGAAAACCTACTCAGCCAGGTGATCAAAGGCAACATACCCCTCGAAATTGCCCAAAGTATCGATATCACGGTCATTCTGCTGCGCCAAGTCGATGACATACTAGACCCAAGTACTTAGCCTCAAGAGGCCACATCGAATGCATCAGGTTCCCGGTATCGGCAACCTAATGACAAGGCTTTTGCATCGATACGTATCTATGAAGCTTAGATAAACCGTGACGCTCTGAGGAGCAATTTATCGGTTTAGGTCATCTATACTTCAGTACAGGATGCGAACTGCTTTTAATGTAGGATTGCTTTGTCTGAGGGTGCAGCTGTGACTGACATCTACCCAGTTTATGCGCTTTCCCTAAGCTATCACCCTAAGCTCTTCAAACATTTCTATCTACGGTAGAGAAAGTTATCAGAGCTTTAAGGTTTAGGGATAAGCCCAGTATCTACCAACGGTGCACTACATACCGATCGCTTGAGAGCAGGTTTATGCTCTTGCCCCCCTTGGGGTTGATTGTTGTCTATACACACAAGGTAGATCAAATTATGACTATAAGAGCCTTAGGTTTAGGCTTAGGTGCAGCTGTCGCTTTTTCGGCAGTGGCTGTTTTAGAAGCTCCCGTCCAGGCGGCTACCATTGAGGGCAAAACCCTTGACTTTGGTGGTGCAGCTAAGCTGGTAGATACATCTGTCGGTGGTATTGCCACCCTAGATTTTGCCGAAAGCCCTGCTGGTTTGGGTACTCCAGGCGGTACTGTTAACAATGTCAGTCTTGGCACGGCTGCCTTTGGTGGTTTCAACTCTATCTTTTCCATCAGTGATCTACAACTGGAGAAGACATCTGATACAACCTGGGTTTTAAGCGGCGGCCCGGTTGTCTGGCTGAGTGGTTTGGCCAACGGCATTGGTTTCACCCTCGAAGCCTTTGACCTGACGCAGAACCCTTCTAGCTCCTTTGAGGCACTAATTTCTGGGTTCTTTACTCCCTCCGGTCTCGCTGGCAGTGGTAGCCTGACGGCTCAAGGTGGTTTCAAACTTAACGGCACGTCGTTCTCGGCTGATATCACCGCTATTCCAACTCCGGCCTTGCTGCCGGGGCTAGTTGGCTTGGGTTTTGCAGCCCTGCGCAAGCGTAAGCAAGAGGACGCTGAGCAAGAGGCCTAATTGCCCATTGCTTAACCTAGTCGGTTGAACAACACAACGCCCTTAGCTGTGCCAGGCTAGGGGCTTTTTCATGCCGTGTCTTCACCCTTCGTCGGGCAGTTCACTGGTGATTTCTTCCACGGGGCTGACGAAGAAAAGCAGCCTGTAGGGGCGTCTGAGTTCGCGGGCTAAAAACTGTTCTAGTAGCGCCACCTGTTTGGGTGTGACTGGTTCGGGTGCCCATACTGTGAGGGAGATTTCCGGCGGGGTCGTCAGCCAGTTGGTGCTCATATCCACCAGGGTGAGCCGCTGAAAGGTAACGGTGCGATCGAGTAACGCACTTCTGACACTGGCCTCAAGCTGATTTTGGCGCAGCAGCCGCAGGGTGGTTGCCCCCAGGGGAAATACCAGTAGGGCCGTAAATACCAGGGTAATACCCAGGGGGCGGCGGGCTCTTTGAACCATGGAGTAGCCCGACAGTACAAAGGCCACCATGCAGGCTAGGGTAATGCCAAACAGGTTGGTGAGATAAAGCAATAGAGCGCCCAGGCCCAGATTTAGATTCCCCTGGCTGAGCCAGAGGCCGACGACACAGATTGGTGGCATCAGGGCAACGGCGATCGCGGTGCCGGCCACCGTACTCGACAGCTTTGGATCGACCTTGGCAATGCCCGCCAGGGCCCCGGCGGTGACCGCAATGCCCAAATCCAGCAGGGTGGGCTCGGTGCGGGCCATGACCTCGCTACCAAACTGGGCCACCCCGGTGAGTAGCCCCAGCAGAGTAGACATGGTCACCGCCAGGAACGACCCGCCCATCAAAGCCAAAATGCTGGCGCGAATGAGGGGGCGATCGGCTTCTAAAATACCAAAGGCCGCCCCCCGAATCGGCAGCATCAGGGGGGCTATGAGCATGGCCCCGATAATTACAGCGGCGCTGTTAGACAGCAGCCCTAGGGTGGCAATCATGCAGGATCCTACCACCAGCACCAGGTAGCGCCAGCTGAGCTGAGACTCTTCGAGCAAATCCTGGCGCAGCT
Organism: Nodosilinea sp. LEGE 07088; assembly: GCF_015207395.1. Lineage (GTDB taxonomy): Bacteria > Cyanobacteriota > Cyanobacteriia > Phormidesmidales > Phormidesmidaceae > Nodosilinea. The sequence continues at coordinate 12,045 of NZ_JADEWX010000073.1, read as the reverse complement.
GAGTTAGATCGCCTGCGGCCACAGGCCGCCGCATGGGGGCACAGAGCCGCTCCAGGTAAGTTGCTGCCTTAAAAAACCCATCCCACAGTCGCATCTGAACTGCCAGCCAACCTCGGTAGCCGTGCTGGCTTGTCGTTCGAAGCCATTGTCTCAGTCGCGACCACTTAAACCTCAAAGTTTAGTCCCCAAGCCAGCGTAGGTAATTTTCTGTCATCAATCATGGCCTATTGTCAGTCATGAATAGTACCGTCAGGCATAGTAGTTCCGGTTAGGGCAATGTTGTGCAGTGTAGCGCTGCTGATCTCGGCCCGTTCCAAAATCGCTTCACTGAGGTCGGCATCGGTGAGGTCGGCCCGGCCTAGGTAAGTTTCTACTAGCATGGCCCGGGTGAGGCTAGAACGACGCAGGCTGATCCGCGACAGGTCGGCCCGGCTGAAGCGGGCGTCGGCCAAATCGGAGTCATCCATTTGGGCCAGGGCCATGACAGCCTCAGTAAAATCGGCTCCCTTAGCGCTGGTGCAGTTGAGATTAGCCTGACTGAGATCGCTACGGGGGAATCGACAATGGGTGAGATCGGCGGCTTCTAAACAGCTGTGGCTAAGATCGACATCGCTTAGATTGGCGTAGCACAGCATTGCCCCCTGAAGGTTGGCACCCTTGAGATTGGCATCGCGCAATACGGCTTCGCTGAGGTTGGCCCCGCTGAGGTCAACATAAGCTAAATCGGCACCAGACAGGTTAGTGCCACGCAAATCAGCGAGGTGGAGTTTGGCCCCGCGCAGGTTAGTTGTATATTTACGATTCTCTTGGCGTAGATTGGCCCCGCGCAGACAAGCTCCCGTTAGGTTAGCACCGCTGAGGTCAGCGTTACGGAGGTCGGCACCGGTCAGGTTGGCATCGAGCAGATCGGCCAGCGTGAGGTCGGCACTACGCAGATCGGCACCTTGGAGGCTAGCGCCATGGAGGTTAGCATCGCGCAGTATCGCAGCCGATAGGTCAGCTTGGTTGAGGTTAGCACCCCCCAGGCGCGCCCGAGAGAGGTTAGCCTGGCGAAATCGTACCCGGGTCAAAAAAGCTAGCATCAGGTTGGCATTTTCTAGGTCAACCTGCACCATATTTGCTCCAATTAAGTCGGCCCCGGCCAGATCAATTCCCACCAGGGTCTTGCCCTTAAAATCCATATCGCCCCGGGCATAGGCATCGAGCAGTTCACGGGCATTCATATCGACAACCGAGGGCTTAGGCGCAGGATCGAGCAGAGGCATGAGCTACAGTCGTGGCCTGATCGGTTACACCAGGCGACCCAGAGACGGTTATCGCCTGATCGGGCTGGGGCTGAACGGAGGAACTGGCTGTAGTTAGGGGTTCTAGAGCAACGTTGGGATCTTTGGGGTAGTAGGCTCGCATGGCCTGGGTAATGGTGCTGGCGACCTGGCCGCCATCGCCAACTCGACCCAGACAATGGGCAATAATGGTTAGTTTACTGTCTAAATCAGCATAGGTGGGGCAGTAGTCAAAGGTCTGTTGGAGTAGATCATCGAGGGTACGGCGGCTGAGGCTGGCCCAGTCTTGATTGGTATAGCCAAAGGGGCCGTTTAGGCAGGAGTAGAGCAGAATTTTCGCTCGCAGTGGATTTGCGTACTGCAAGATATCGCTGCGGAGATCAAAGAGAGCAGTGCGTTCATGCCGTGGACGACCGTCTTCGGGATCACTGCTTAGGGGGTTAGAGAGGGTGCCATGGAGTGTAGTTAAGTCTACTGATGATTCTGGCTGAGCCAGGCTGGTCAAGGTAGTGTGGTTGCTTTCGGCGCTGGGGCCAGACGGCCCCGAGGGGTCGGCTAGGGCAGTAGCATCACTCAAAGCGGTGGCATCAGGGGGCAATTCCTCAGGCTGGCTTTGATACAGCGAGTGCAAACTTTCCAAAATTAATTTGGCTAGGCGCGCATACTGTTTTTTGCGGTTGAGGTGCTTGACAATGCGACCCAATCGATAACGCAGGTCTTGGAGTTTTGGGGCGACGGTGAGAGTCTGTTGAATTAATCCGGGTAGATATAACTCTTGGAGGTAGCCAGGGTCATTTTCCCAACTGTTGTAGCAAAGGCAATAGATCAGCTTACGAATTCGCAGCGCGTCGGAGCCTTGATCTAGCTGTTCAGCCGTGGTTTGGCAGCGCTCCTCTATAGATTTCACTGTCAACTGGGTAGACTCGTCGGTGGTAGTTTCAGGGTTTTGAAACAGCGATCGCCCATACCAGAGCTGTAGTTGCTTGACGACAACGGCGGCCATTTCGCTATAGATATCTTGGCGATTGAGCCCGGCCACGACCTGGTGCAGCTGTTCTTCTAATTCGGGTAGGGTAGGGTAGCGATCGCGCAGTGACAACAGTAGCGATCGCAAATCAAATTGATCGAGTACTGCCGGATCGTTTTCCCAGGCCTTTTGGTAGGTGGCAAACACCAGCTTTTTAATTCGCAGGCTATGGGTGTGGGTACTGAGATTGCGGAGGGCATTGGCCAACAGCGCTTCGGTGGTCATGGGCAGGGTGCAGGTGTGGTCTTCTGACCCATGGGGCCCTGGCTCGGTGTCTTCAGCTTGCAGCGCCAGTTGATAAGCGGGCACCGGTTCGTCAATATTTTTTAGGTGCAGCGGGCCCAGAAAAGTGGCGTGGAGATTAAGTCGGGCTTTGACAACATCGTAGATAGTGCGCGACACACACAGGCCCCGGGGTTTGGCATAGGTCTGGAGACGGGCAGTGATATTCACCCCGTTGCCCATCACATCTTGCTCGCTGACTAGAATGTCGCCCAGGTGTACCCCTATCCGATGGTCGAGGTACTGCTCAGGTTCGAGTCCCTGGGCGAGATCCACCAGCCGCCGCTGCATTTCCAACCCGCATGACACGGCCTCTACCGCGCTCAGAAAATAGATTAGCAGACCATCGCCCGTAGACTTGAGCACCGTACCGCCAAAGTCATGGCAGATATCGCCAATCAAGGTCAAGTCGCGGTCAATTAGGCGCAGAGTTTGCTCTTCGTCGATCGACATACGGGTGCTGAAGCCTACCGCGTCGGTAATCATAATGGCGGCTAACAGTCGCTGCCCTTGGGATAGCGATGACACTCGACGTTCCATGGCAACTCGCGGTGGTGCACAGTCAAGACAGTAGCGTCTTCAAGAGAGACAGAGTTTGAGGGCACTACACTTTACAGGTTGCCCGACTAGACCCTACGATGCACTAATGAGAGTCCGGAACTCAAGCTGTTTACCCAGTCTTCATATCGGCGATCGCACCTCGAGCCATGGCGGCAATGGCCTGATCGGTAGCCTTAGGCAACTGATAATAGCGGCCCCCAGCGGTTTTAGCCAGCTCTTTGCCAAACCCAGTTGACACAAACTTGCGCTCGGTATCAATAATCAGCAATTGATAACCTACGCCACGAATGCGCCCGGCAATGTCTAGCAGTTCCTGTTTAATATCGGGTTTAGGAGCATCGGGTTCGGGCGGTTCGCCCAAAGAACGCGCCAGGGGCACATTACCTCGGCCATCGGTAATCGCCACAATCACAACACTGCCCACATCGCCCGACTGTTGAGCATTTGTTCCCACGCGCACCGCCTGGGTCAGGCCGTGGGCCAAGGGTGAGCCCCCGCCGCAGGGCATGCGCTCTAGCCGCCGTCGCGCCATAGAAATAGAGCGGGTAGGCGGTAACAGCACCTCCGCCTGCTCCCCTCGGAAGGGAATCAGGGCCACCTGATCCCGATTTTGGTAGGCCTCGGTCAACAGCTCCAGCACAGCGCCTTTAGCCGACTGCATGCGGTTTAAGGCCATGGAGCCAGAGGCATCGACGACAAAAATAATCAGCGACCCTGCCTTGCGAGCCAGGCGCTTGGCGCGAATGTCCCCCGGTTCGACAATGACTCGGCGGTTGGGTTCCCGCTCGCGGCGCACCTTTTGGTAGGGGGCTGCCGCCCGGAGGGTGGCATCGACCGCAATTCGGCGCACCGGCCCCTGGGGCAAAAAGGGCTTAATGTATCGCCCCCGTTCTTCCGAAAATATCAGGTTGGCGCTGCCCGATTTTCCCTGACGCCCCGTAGTCTGAGCAAACAACAACATCGATGGGTCGAGAATGACGCCTTCGGGGTCGAATACAAATTCTTCAGGAATAGACGGTGGACTCTCGTCATCGTCGGGGGTATCGTCGTCCTCGTCCTGATCGGGGTCTTGATCTTCGGCGTTATCCTGGGGTTCTTCCTGATTTGGATCGGACGGCGGCGGCGGCGGCGGTTCTTCAGGGCTATCCTGCGGCAGCAGCGAACGGGGCACAATCACCAGCTCTACGGCCACTCGCAGATCGTCGGCGTTGACCTCAGCGCGGCCTTCGAGAGCAGCATGGGCCTTGGCCACCCGCACCGCAAAGAGCTCGGCGCGGTGGCCCTGAATACCGCCCCGCAGGGCCTCAGTTACCAGGTACTGCACCTGTTCACGGCTAATGGTGACGTCTTTGAGCCATGCTCGCGCCAGAATAATCTGGGTTCTGAGAGCGTCGATTTCATCGGCGTAGGTGTTGATCACCGCCTGGGGGTTGTTGGCGAACTGGGTCGATTGCTCCACCGCTGTTACCCGATCTTCTAGGGTCATCGCGCCGTCGGAAGAAAGGGCAATGGCAATGCGATCGAGCAGGTGTTGGCGCAACGGCCCCGCTTCGGGATTGTAGGTGGCAATCAGCAGCGGCTCACAGGGATGCTGGAAACTCAAGCCCTCGCGCTCAAGCTGATTGCGACGGTCGGTGAGGGCGGCGAGCAGTAGATTGGCGATCTGGTCATCAAGCAGATTGATGTCGTCGATGTAGAGCACGCCCCGGTTAGCCGTGGCCAGCAGCCCCGGCTGAAAGATACTCTCCCCCGCTTGAATGGAGCGGGCCACATCGACGGCACCCAGCAGCCGATCTTCGGTCACCCCGAGGGGAATTTGCACAAAGGGGGCTGGGATAACGCGGGTGGGCAGATCGATAGGGTCGCCAGGGTCACCAAAGCGATCGCGGGTTTGATCATCCCACCGCTGGGGAGCCGTGGGATCGGCATTACAGCAGGAGTCTTCGACTACCTCAATGGGAGGCAGAAGCTGATGCAGGGCTCGCGCCATCACCGATTTGGCCGTACCGCGCCGTCCAGCAATGACCACCCCACCCAGACCAGGGTCTACCGCTGCCAGCAGCAGGGCCATTTTAATCGCCCCCTGCTCAACAACTGCCGCCAGGGGAAATACGACTGGAATTGGGGAATCTACTGTGGCCGTCATAACAGATATTGTGATCTGGTCTTTCACCATATCAGGAATTTCTGGGCTCTATCCCTTGCGCCAGGCCAAAGCAAGCGGATCGACCTCAGACTTGATATCACCCCTGGCAGCATTGCGATTTGTTACAAACGGCATGCCGTCTCCGTATCTTCCCTGACTAAAGGCTATTAGGATGGGACAAACCTCCGTTATTTCAACATTGGGAAATGCCCCCTAATCTCCCATGCTATGGAGTAAACCCACTGTGTTGCCTGACATCTGCCTCGGGTAACGGCCCCACCCACTGCACCTTAATTCTGCCCTATGAGCGTCTCCCCTGGCCCCGATTCCCTTGCCTTTTTGGCCACCCAGTCGACAACAGCTATGGCCTGCAAGCTTCTGTTTGACCGTGACCTCTATACCGCTTGTCATGTTCAGGTGCCTGACATTGACCATCGGCTTTCAGCACTTTACGTAGATAGCCAGTTCTATAGTTTTCTAAAAGTTGTTCCCGAAGCCCGGAAGGTCATTGACGTAGTCATGCGTCTAAATAAACGCGACAATAGTGCCGCCGTCACCCAAACACGCCGGGGCTACACTATCTGGGCCCACGAACCCAACGCCCGCCACGCTCCGCCTACCCACAAGCCAGGCTACGGTATGCGTCCCGTGTTTGGCCCCAAGGATTGTCTCATCTTGGCCGACCCAACGGCTTACCAAACCTGCCGATTGCAGGTTCCCGATGTTAGCAAACCGCTGATGGCGCTGACCTACAACAATCGCTACTACAGCTTTTTTAAGCAAGATGCCAATGCCAACAGGCTGCTAGATATCGCCGCTAAGCTGGCTCGTCGGGGCGATGAAACACTTCTGGTGGTTGAACCTAATCAATTTATCCTGGCCCTGTTAGAGCCCAGGGGCCAATTGGCGTAAGGGAGTAAGCAGCGGAGAGCACCCATAACACCCGTGCTCGGAGTAGCGTGATCCTCTAAGGTATAAAGTTGAACCTTGTTGCGCTATCTCTGGCACTGGAACGCTCGCCATGACTGACACTACAGACACGATTACTGTTTTTATTTGCGGTTCGGCCCTGCGCGGTCAGCCCGACAACCAAAACCTTCAGGATGCGACCTTTGTCGGCGCGGCGGAGACAGCTTCGATCTATCGGCTGCATGCGGTGAAAGACGGCTGGCACCCCGGCATTTACGAGGTTGAAACCGACGGCATTGCCATTCCTGGGGAACTGTATGCGATGACCCCCGAACAGTACGCCTATCTGAAAGACAATGAGCCCCCCTACATGTATCCCCATGAGGTGAAGCTGGCCAATGGGGGAATAGCGATCGCGTTTCTCTACCCTAAGGCACTCATCGACGAGCATGGCTGGCCTGATATTTCAGCCTATGGTGGCTGGGCCGCGTACAAGGCGGCGATGGCCTAGGCCGAGCCCAAAACGCTGGCTGCTCCAAGAGTTAAGGCACCAGTTCTAGGACAATATCCGTGGTTGACGGTGCCCTCACCGTGCCCACCATGGCAGCGGTGTAGCCTTGGCCTTTGAGTTCAGCGAGACAAGCCTGGGCCGCAAGGGCAGGGATAGCGGCTAGCAATCCTCCAGCGGTTTGGGGATCAAACAGCAAGGGGTAGACAGGGTGGTCGGTGTGGGCGGGGGCGATCAACTCGGCGGCCTGGAGGTTTTGACCATGGAGGCTACTCAGCAGCCCTGACGCTAGGGTCTCTAGGGCTCCGGTGAGCAATGGCAGCGCCTCTAGCGTCAGGGTTGCGGTCACCCCAGAAGCGCGGGCCATCTCTACCAGGTGCCCGGCTAGCCCAAAGCCGGTGACATCGGTGCAGGCGGTAGCTCCATGGGTACGAAAAATATTGGCGGCGGCCTGGTTAGAGGTGAGCATGTGTGTGATCGCCCCCTCGATCCATCGGCCCTTGGCCTGACCCTGCATGTCAGCGGCAAATAGGGTACCGGTGCCCAGGGGCTGGGTCAGAATCAGCGCATCCCCTGGCTGCATGCCCCCCTTGCGGAGCAGCCTTGAGGGGTCAGCTACGCCATTGCAGGCGAACCCTAGGGCCAGCTGCGGGCCAACCGTCGTGTGTCCACCCACCAGGGGTGTACCGCTAGCTAAGAGTCCTTTATAGGTACCCGCCAGGATTTGGTACAGCATTTCGGCCTGCTTGGCGGGGGTGGCGTAGGGTACCTGAACCAGAGCCAGCACGGTGTGGGGCCGGGCACCCATAGCGTAGAGGTCGCTCAAGCAGTGCTTGAGGCAAATTTGGGCAAAGACAAAGGGATCGTCAACTAGGGCGGTGAAGTAATCAACCGTGTGCACCATCACCTGGCCGGGAGGCACGGTCACCACGGCGGCATCGTCGGGAGCGTCTAGACCAATCAGCACCGCCCCACTGGGAAGCGCTGGGAAATCGTACCGCACCCGGCGTAGAGCTTCAGCTAGGGCGGTGCTGCCTAGCTTAGATCCACAGCCTGCGCAGGGGGGCGGCAGGGAGTAAGAGGGGGGAAGGGGGAGATGAGAAGACATCTCGACCACGGGCAGATCGCGGAAGCGGGCCATGAACTGGCGATCGATGTGGTCTTTCCAGCGGTGGGCCAGGGAGGTCTCGATCGCCAAGGGGCCACGGGAGGCGATCGCCTTGCCGTGCCCGGTTTCAATCAGGGTGAGGAATTCTGTTTGGGGGCGAAACGGCTTTAAGGCATTGCCCTGGACGTAGCGGCGCAGGTTTTCGGTCAGGGGTGGCCCCTGGCGCACGGCGAAAACTCCGGCCTTGGGGCGCGGGTGATGTACCATGGTGGCCACATCCCCCGCCGCAAACACATTGGGGTGGGAGAGGGTTTGCAGAGTGTCGCCCACCTCAATGAAGCCCTGGTCATTGAGGGAGAGACCCGAAGCTTGTAGCCAGTCAGGAGCGCTGGCGCTGGTCACCCAAAAGACGCGATCGCAGCCTACGCTCAACCCCGACGCGCCCGTGACAATTCGCTGGCCGGTGGCGTCATCTAGACATACCTCAACCACCGCTTCGCTGAGGTGGATTTGGATGCCGCGCGATCGCAACACCTTTTCCAATCGCCGTTGCGTCCAGCGATTGCGCTCGGTGGCCAGCACTTCACCCCGATGAAACAGATGCAAAGTCAGGGTAGACGGGGGGTGTCCCAAACTGGTCAACAGCCCTACCAGCCGCTCGTGCAGACCAATGGCGAGCTCTACACCACCCACCCCGCCGCCCACCACCCCCAGAATAAGAGGCTTTTGAGGATTCGCCTCGACCACCTCTACTATCTTTTGCCACTGACGCAGCAGATCGGGCACCGGCTTGGCCGGAATGGTGTACTCCGCTGCACCGGGCACCGACACCGTCGCCGGAGTACTGCCCGTGTCGATCGACAGCACATCGTAGGCGATCGCCGGATGGTTAGCACACAGCACCCGCTGACGGTCTGGGTCAATACCCGTAGCGCGATCGACAATTAGCCGGCACTGGGCAAAGCGGGTCAGGGGGCGTAGATCAATATGGGCCTCGTCGAAGCTGTAGCGACCCGCGACATAGCTAGGCAGCATGCCTGAGTAGGGGGTATCGACTAGGTCGGTGATTAAGGTCAGCCGTACCCCTGCAATCGGGGCCATGCCCCACTGGCGCAGTACCAGGGCGTGGGTGTGGCCGCCACCCACCAGCACGACATCGGTGGAAATTGGAGGCTCAGCCGGGGTCATGGGTCTAGTTCATGCTTGATTGACTGTATGAACAATGTATATCTTCTGGGGCGATCGTTAATCCTTCGCCATTAGACTGGGCGGACGCTGCTGCTGTTGTGCTGGAAGCCGCCCTGGCAGATGTGTTGGTTGACCTGTTGCTGGCAGACATCGAGCGAAAACGCGCCTGGTTACACCAGCAGGGCATTGAAGTTCAGATTACCAGGTGCAAGATGTGAGCTTAGAAAGTTTACTGAGGGAAGGTTACCCCCTCATCCACCCATCCACTTTTCCCTGCCCTTAACCAACTCTTACTGAATAACTTCACAGCCTTGCCAGAGTATTGAATGATGGAGGTAGTGGATTTTTGCTATCTCACTTGGGCGGTGGATTGATTTTATTAAAAACCTCACCTTGCTCCACGCTTCTCTGTAACCAGCTTTTAGGATGAAACCCTTATGACGAGCTTCCCCATTGACCTGGGCGCATACCAGCGGATTTCGCTCGATGCGTCTAACCCCACCCTCACCGACGAGCAGCGTAGCGCTCTGGCGGCCAATATTCAGCTTTGCCGGGATGCGATTGTTTTCTTTACCGCCACTGGTGCGGCGCGCGGGGTGGGTGGCCACACTGGTGGCCCCTACGACACCGTGCCCGAGGTGATGATTCTCGATGCGCTGTTTCGCGGTGCCAGCGACAAGTACGTGCCCACATTCTTTGACGAAGCGGGTCACCGGGTAGCCACTCAGTATCTGATGTCGGTGCTCAACGGCGACATGCCCGCCGAGCAGCTCATGCGCTATCGCGAAGCCCACCAAAAGCTGCCCGGTCACCCCGAGCTGGGGCTGACCCCCGGCGTTAAATTTAGCTCGGGTCGCCTGGGGCACATGTGGCCCTACGTCAATGGTGTCGCTCTGGCTAACCCCGGTAAGGCTGTCTTTTGCCTCGGCTCTGATGGTGCTCAGCAGGAGGGGGATGACGCTGAGGCTGCCCGTTTAGCAGTGGCCAACCACATCAACGTCAAGCTGCTGATCGACGACAATGACGTCACCATTGCCGGTCACCCCTCTCAGTACATGGGGGGTTACAGCGTTAAGAAAACCCTAGAGGGCCACGGCCTGACCGTGCTCGAAGGCGACGGCGAAGATATCGACAGCCTCTACGCCAATATTTGTCAGGCGATCAACACCCCCGGCCCGGTGGCGATTGTCAACAAGCGCCCCATGGCGGTCGGCATTGAAGGGGTGGAGGGCAGCACCCACGGCCACGACGTGGTTTCTGTGAAAGCCGCCATCACCTACCTGGAGGCGAAGGGCCATACCGCCGCCGTCGACGTGCTTAACAGCATTTCCCCGGCTAAGAACGCCTACGAGTTCCTGGGCTCTAGTAAGAACGTGGGGGCCAACCGCAATATGTTTGGCGACGCCATGGTCGAAGTGCTAGGCGGCCTAGATGAAGCTACCCGCAAGGCCAGTGTGCTGGTGGTCGATAGCGACCTGGAGGGCTCCTGCGGTCTGGCCCAGATTCGCAAGGCCTACCCCGAAATCTTTGTCAGCGGCGGCATTCAGGAGCGGGGCAACCTGTCGGCAGCGGCGGGCTTTGGCATGGAGAAGGGGAAGCAGGGCGTGTTCGCCACCTTCGCTGCCTTCTTAGAGATGTGTATCTCTGAGATCACCATGGCGCGGTTGAACTACTCCAACCTGCTGTGCCATTTCTCCCACTCGGGCATTGACGACATGGCCGACAACACCTGCCACTTTGGCCTCAACAACTTCTTTGCCGACAACGGCCTGGATGACGGCTACGAAACCCGTCTCTACTTCCCCGCTGACCCCAACCAGATGAAGGCCTGCGTCAAGAAAGTGTTTGGCGACTCTGGCCTGCGCTTTATTTTCTCGACTCGCTCGAAGGTGCCGATGATATTAGACCCCGACGGCAACGAGATGTTTGGTGGCAACTACACCTTTACCCCCGGTAAAGATGAGGTGATTCGGGAGGGCAGCGCGGGCTACATCGTTACCTTTGGCGACTCGGTCTACCGGGCCCTGGATGCGGTTGAGCGGCTGAAGCAAGAGGGCATTGACGTGGGTCTGATCAACAAGGCCACCCTCAACGTGGTGGATGAGGAGACCATGGCTAAGGTGGGCAAGGCTCCTTTTGTGCTGGTGACGGAGGCCTTTAACCGCAAGACCGGCCTGGGCAGCCGCTTTGGCTCCTGGCTGCTGGAGCGGGGCTACACCCCCAAGTTTGCCTATCTGGGCACCCACGAAGAAGGCTGTGGCGGTCTGTGGGAGCAGTATCCCCACCAGGGCATTGATTCCGCTGGCATTATGGCCAAGGTCAAAGAACTGGTGGGCTAGGTCCACTCATCCTCTCCTGGTAAGGGTGGGTCGCTAGCGCTAAGATCCCCAGGGTTTTTGAAGAACCCTGGGGATCTGTTTTTGGGCAGAAGGTGTTCGCAATGACGCAGAATGCCCACTGCACCATGCTCGACTGCAACTGGGTCACCCTGGGCGACGACGTATTGCTGGCCCCCGATGTGCAAATCTACACGGCCTACCACCCCACTGACCCGGCGGAACGACTAACCGGGGTGGCAATGGCGGCCCCCATTGCGATCGGCAACAACGTCTGGCTGGGTGGCGGGGCGATCGTTTGCCCTGGGGTCACCATTGGCGATAACACCACCATTGGTGCGGGCAGCGTGGTGACCCGGTCGATACCTGCCAACGTGGTGGCGGTGGGCAACCCTTGCCGGGTGCTGCGCGAAGTTTGAGGGGCTACGGGTGCCGTTGACCGAGCAGCAGGGCCGCGACCCGCGATCGCGTCGGCATCGACGCCTGGGCTCCCGGCTCCATCACCGAGGCGGCGGCCACAGCGGTGGCAAACTGTACGGCATCCTCCAATGCCCTGCCTTCGGATAGGGCCACGGCTAACCCGCCGTTAAAGGCATCCCCCGCCGCGACGGTATCGATGGCGGTGACGGGTAGGGCTGGCTGGTGAAAGGTGCGATCGCCCTGGGCCACCACCGCCCCCTGGTCGCCCAGCTTGACC